>NZ_BAAAPH010000025.1:0-130836 GCF_039531045.1 Kribbella hippodromi
CCCTCTACCAACACCCAACCCCATCAGCCGCTTGACGAAACCCATAGGGACACCCCCCCGCGTGCCTGAGGTGAACCAACCACTCCGGCAGTGAACCTCTCAACCCCGACGAGCCCAGCCGACACCAGCAGCACGACAGTACGTATAACCCCACTGCACCACCCCGCCCGCGGCACACCCGCCGGACCAGCAGCCAGTGGCCACATACGTACTGTCGCCCCGCCGACCCCCCGATCGGCCGCCCGGCTTGGCCTCGCCCTGTCGACGGACCAACGCCCACTCGCCCTCCCACGCACCGAACGTGTCGAGGGCTTGGCCGCCCCCGGCCAACGACCTCTCCCGGCCACCACCATGCGTTGTCCGCTCCCGCCCGCTCTGTTTGACTCTCCCCACGAGCCCCGGGCGGCGCACCCACCGCTCTCTCCCACCCTCGCCCCACAGGAGACAGCCGTGCCCTCCCTACCCCCGCCCCACTCCCAAGCCTGGGACTGGGGCTAATCCACCCACCCCCGCTGCGCCGCCCGAACCCCCAACTCAAACCGCCCCGAAGCCCCCACCTGCTCCCCCAACTTCGCCGCAATCCGCCGCACAGTCCGCATAGAAACCCCAAGCCGCCGAGCTACCTGCTCATCAGTCGCACCACGGACCAGCAGTCGAAGAAACTCTGCTTCCTGTGCGGTGATCCCGTCCGTCGTGACGCCTCGGCGCGGCTCGAACGGGTCGACAGCATCGTTCCAGTAGCTCAGAAAGAGTTCCTCGGCCAACCGCACAACTGCCTGACTGTGGTGCACAACGGCCCCGACGGCCGTGTCATCGGGATCGATCCCCATCACAGCCGACTCGCCATCGAAGATGATCAGCTTCATCGGCAACGACGGCGTGACCCGGACCTTGGCGCCCAACGCCATCATGTACTCGCTGTAGTCCCGGGTCGACTGATGTCGAAGGGCCGATTCGGGAAAGATGGATCGAAGTTCGACGCCGCGCTCCAGTAGCGGGATGTCTGGCGAATCGCTCGGGTCGTGGGTGCTCGGCTCGGGATCGGTAAGCAATCCCCAAACGGATCTGGTCGGCTGAAAATGCTGCATCCGCTGGTATGCGCGATCGCGTCCGCGATGAACTTCGATCGTGAGATGACGTTTGTTGGAGGAAGTCGCTGTAGTCGGCGATGAACTGCCCGGCGGTCTGCTGGTCGACACGAAGGGATTCGGTCAGCTCGTCGATCTGTTGTTGCCGCTTCGCCGTCAATCGCTCGAACCCGAGGGCCGGATGCAGCGGATAATCCTCGTCGGTCGCTGTCCAACGCCGAACCAGAAGTCCTAGTTCACGGAGACGCTCGACCTCGATTTGAACGGCATCCTCGGCCAAGTTCAATTGGCTAGCGAGCTCGGCCGTTCCGGTTCGGCGTACCAGGTGCGGTTGCTGAAGCAAGGTCCGGTAGACCGCGAGAGTCGTATCGGTCAACCCGAGGGGCTCGAACACTGGTCGTCGGCCTGTCTCACACCCAGCCGCGTTTGGCGGCGGCTACTCCGAGTTCGAAGCGGCTGGCGGCGTCGAGGCGTTCGGAGAGGTTGGCGGTGATGCGACGGGCGGTACGGAGGGAGATGCCCAGCAACCGAGCCACCTGCTCATCCTTGGCACCACCAGCCAGCAGCCGAAGGACCTCGGATTCGTGCGGGGTCAGGGCGGTTTCTTCCCGGTCTTCTGGGTTGAACATCTCGGTGGCGCGGGCCCAATAGGCGTCGAAGAGGGCGAGTGCCACGGCGACCACGGCGGGGGTGCGATGAATGACGGCACCGGCGGTTGGGCTCTCCGGGTCCATCGGCATGATTGCGAGCTCCTGATCGAAGATCAGCAGGCGCATGGGGAGGGTCGGGGTGGCCCGTACTTCGCCACCCAGGCGATGGATCGTCGCGGCATAGTCGACGGCGTGCTTCGAAGCGGACATGCTTTGCAGGTAGACCGTTCGCAACTTCACACCGCGCTCAAGCAGTGAGAAGTCAGGTGACTTCTCGGTCGGGTGAACGGTGTCGTCGAGGTGTGAGGGCACGAGGCACCAGAAGGTCTCCCGGGCCTTCAGGGCGAGTTCCTCGATCCGCCGCGATGCATTCGCACGGCCCTTGAGAACCTCGACGTCGCCGCTGCTGCGGGCTGTCAGGAGCTCGTTGTACTGCTCGGCCACGACATCGGCCGAGGCCTCGGCCTCCTTCAACTCGCCGAGTAATTGGTTCAGCTCGGTGCGGCGTCGTTCGGCGAGTCCGGTCAGTCCGACTCTGGGGTGGACTGCATGCTCAGCCTCAGGCCTGGTCCAGGTCGGGACGAGCAATTCGAGCTTGCGGAGCTTGTCCATCAGCTCGTTAACCTCGGCCAGCGGGCGATCTACTAGCGCGGCAATCTGCTCCGGCGTACTGTCTGGGTGGCTGAGAAGGGCGTGATAGACCGAGAAAGTGGCTTCGTCCACCCCCAGCGGCTCGAGCACGGTACCTCTCCTCCAGAAACTTGTCGGAACCGACCATATACAGGCAGCGTCGACAAAGAGCACCCCGACGGCGGTTTCGAAGCTATTCGAAAGGACTGGTTGTGATCAAGAAGTTGCTGATTGTGGTCGGCGCTGCGCTGGTTCTCTCAATCTCCTCGCCCATCACGGCGTCGGCTTTCGCCGGCCAGGAGCCTGCCTGCGGTGCGATGAACGCCTGCTGGTAGACGCTCGGTCCAAGGCGGCAGTTGGGTCACGTAGACTGCTGGTGTGGCTCGTGGCGATGGTCGGCTCACTGATGGACTTGACCCTCAGGATCTGGGACCGCAGGACGCTTGTGGCGTCTTTGGGGTTTGGGCGCCGGGGGAAGAGGTTGCCAAACTGACGTATTTCGGGCTCTATGCCTTGCAGCATCGGGGGCAGGAGTCGGCGGGGATCGCGGTTGGCAACGGGAACCAGATTCTCGTGTACAAGGACATGGGGCTGGTCAGTCAGGCCTTCGACGAGGCGACGCTGGCGTCCTTGAAGGGGCACATCGCGATCGGTCACTGCCGGTACTCGACGACCGGGTCCAGTGTCTGGGCGAACGCGCAGCCGACCTTCCGGTCGACGGCGACCGGGTCGATCGCGCTCGGTCACAACGGGAACCTGACGAACACCAGCGAGCTCGCCGCCAGCCTGAACGGTGAGGGCGACCTGGATCTCGGCCTGGACACCGAGGTGGACCACGCCAAGGCGAACGCGAAGCACGGTGCCTCGTCGGACACCGACATCCTCACCTCGATGCTCGCCGGGTACCCGGATCTGACCATCGAGCAGGCCGCCGCCAAGGTGCTGCCGAAGGTGCAGGGTGCCTTCAGCCTGATCTTCATGGACGAGAACACCCTGTACGCGGCGCGCGACCCGCAGGGCATCCGCCCGCTCGTACTGGGCCGGCTGGAGCGCGGCTGGGTGATCGCCAGCGAGACCGCCGCCCTGGACATCGTCGGCGCCTCCTTCATCCGCGAGATCGAGCCGGGTGAGATGGTCGCGGTCGACGCCGACGGCCTGCGCTCGACCCGGTTCGCCGAGGCGGACCCGAAGGGCTGCCTGTTCGAGTTCGTGTACCTGGCCCGCCCGGACACCCAGATCTCCGGTCAGCGGATCTACTCGACCCGCGTCGAGATCGGCCGCAAGCTGGCGAAGGAGCATCCGGCCGAGGCGGACCTGGTGATCGCGACCCCGGAGTCGGGTACGCCAGGCGCGATCGGCTACGCCGAGGAATCCGGCATCCCGTACGGTTCCGGCCTGGTCAAGAACGCGTACGTCGGCCGTACTTTCATCCAGCCCAGCCAAACCATCCGCCAGCTCGGTATCCGCCTGAAGCTGAACCCGCTGCGTGAGGTGATCGAGGGCAAGCGCCTGGTCGTCGTCGACGACACGATCGTCCGCGGCAACACCCAGCGTGCGGTGATCCGGATGCTGCGCGAGGCCGGCGCCAAGGAGATCCATGTACGGATCACCGCGCCGCCGGTGAAATGGCCTTGTTTCTACGGCATCGACTTCGCCAGCCGCGCCGAGCTGATCGCGAACGGGCTGAACACCGAGGAGATCTGCCGTTCGCTCGGCGCCGACTCGCTCGGGTACATCAGCCTGGACGGGCTGGTCGAGGCAACCACGGTGCCGATGGACCGGCTCTGCCGGGCCTGCTTCGACGGCGTGTACCCGGTGGCGCTGCCCGATCCGGAACAGCTCGGGAAGCACCTGCTGGAGGATCCGCTGCGCACGGACGCGGACGGGCTGGCGACGGTGGCCGGTGGCGCCGGCGCCGCCGACGCGCTGAGCCGGCCGTAGCCACGCCTTCCCAGCCGTGCGCGCCAGTCGGTCAGACTGGGCATCGACTTACCCAGCCGTGACAGGGAGAGAAACGTGAGCGAAGGGGCGAGCTACGCCGCCGCCGGGGTCGACATCGAGGCCGGTGACCGGGCCGTCGAGCTGATGAAGGAGTGGGTGGCGAAGGCGACCCGCCCCGAGGTGGTCGGCGGGCTCGGCGGGTTCGCCGGGCTTTTCGACGCGACCGCCCTGACCTCGTACCGCCGGCCGTTGCTGGCGACCTCGACCGACGGGATCGGGACCAAGGTCGCGATCGCGCAGAAGCTGGACAAGCACGACACGATCGGGTTCGACCTGGTCGGGATGGTCGTCGACGACCTGGTCGTCTGCGGTGCCGAGCCGTTGTTCATGACCGACTACATCTGCACCGGCAAGGTGGTGCCGGAGACGATCGCGCAGATCGTGAAGGGCATCGCCGAGGCGTGCGTGGAGGCGGGTACGGCGCTGGTCGGCGGCGAGACCGCGGAGCACCCGGGCCTGCTGAAGGCGGACGAGTACGACGTGGCGGGCGCGGCGACCGGGGTGGTCGAGGCCGACGAGGTGCTCGGTGCGGAGCGGGTACGGGCGGGTGACGTCGTACTGGCGATGGCGTCGTCCGGACTGCACTCCAACGGGTACAGCCTGGTCCGGCACGTGTTCTTCGACCGCGCCAAGTGGACCCTCGACCGGGTGGTGCCGGAGCTCGGGACGACGCTCGGCGAGGTGCTGCTGACGCCGACCCGCGTGTACGCCAAGCACTGCCTCGAGCTGATCCAGGAGCTCAACGACGCGGACGAGCGCCCGTTGCACGCGATGTCGCACATCACCGGCGGTGGTTTCGCGGCGAACCTGGCCCGGGTGATCCCGGCCGAGCTGTCGGTACGGATCGACCGCTCGACCTGGACGCCGGCACCGATCTTCGGGCTGGTCGGGTTGCTCGGCGACGTGGCGCTGCCCGAGCTCGAGAAGACGCTGAACATGGGCGCGGGCATGGTCGCCGTACTGGACCCGTCCGCCGCGGATGCGGCGATCCAGGCACTGGCCGCCCGCGACATCCCCGCCTGGGTCTGCGGTGAAGTGACCGCGACGCCGGGCGGAACGGTCACGCTGGAAGGCGCGTACGCCAAGTAGGCGATCCGGCTGCCGCACCCGTCATCGTCGGCGGGTGCGGAGCACCAATTGGCGGCTGCACAGGATCAACTGGCGGCTGCACAGCACCACCTGAGCACGGTTCGTCATCGAGCCGTCCGACGCCTCGGGCGACTGGAATCACTGAACCGCCGCAGGTGGTGCTGATGCGGTGTACTCGTCGGGCGCACGGTGAACTGCTCAGTCACCCCGAGTGGGGCGCCTGAGCAGCTCAGCCGGGCTAATGCTTACCGACGGGGGTGGTAGTCGTCGGCGTCGTCTCCGTCGCCGTCGTTGTCACCGTTCGCAGAACGGTCGCCACCCTGGTCACCGGACAGCTCTCGCTTGAGCTGGTCCAAGTCGGTGTCCCAGGTGCGGTACTTCAGGTCGCGTGCGACCTTCGTCTGCTTGGCCTTTGCACGGCCGCGCCCCATAGCGTCGACCCCCTCGCACAAGTCAACCGGGTACGCTGCGTGGCGCCCACGGATCAGTCGTCAGTAATCGTGGTTCAAGGATACCCGGAGCGGCGGATCGACACACGCACCGGCCCCCTGGGCCAGGTCCCGAAGCCCCCGTGGAGCTCCGGGGACAGCATCGGCGGAGCGGGCCGGTCCCCTCAAACCAGCCCACCCCGCCGCGTCTTTCCCCCGTTACTTGACCTCGCGACGTGAGCTTGCCCACAGTCCGACGATGGTCGGCAGGACGATCCAGACGCCGACCGCGGTGAGCGTCTCCGGCACCGCCCCGTGCAGGTCGCGCTCCGCGATCCGGCCGAGTGCGCCGAACACGTCCAGCCACTTCGCGTTGTCCTTGAACAGCGCCGGCCCGGCCATCGACCAGACGGTCGGCGCGATGAAGTACGCCAGGATGCCGACCGCGGTCTGCGGGATCACCGCACCGAACGCGGCACCCATCACCACATTCAGCGCAACCGTCAGGTACGCCCCGGCGAACAGCCCGCCCAGCCCGGCGTACGAGGCCGCATGATCGGTGACCGCACCGGTCAGGACGGTACTCACCAGGCTCAGCACCACGACCACGCTCAGGACGAGGACACTCAGCACGATCGCCGAGGTGAACTTCGCCAGCTGGACGCGCACCCGGCGGGGCGACAGCGTGAACGTGGTCAGTGCGGTCCGCTGGGTCCACTCCGAGGTCATCGTCATCACGCCGATGACCGGCATCAGCAGCATCACGCCGGTGACCGCGGCGCTGAGCATGTACTCGAGCGTGACGTTCCCGGCCGGCAGGTGGGTCATCTGCCAGGCCAGTGCGGCGACGGCGATCAGCAGGATGGCGGCGATCAGTACCCGGCCGCTGCGGGTGTTCACGGACTTGCGCAGCTCGATCGTCACGAGCTTCAGGAACGACTGGCCGCGCGCGGGCGGCAGGCTGGTCGCCACGTCGGCCCGGTGCTTGGCGGGCTCCACAGGCGCGAGGGTGTCCTCAGTGGTCACGGTGGTCATCAGGGTCTCCAGGAAGAAGTCGGGGTGATCAGGCGGCCGCGGCGGCAGGCGCGCTGGTGAGCTGGAAGAACAGGTCCTCCAGGCCGGCGCCGTCGCTCTGGCGGAGCTCCAGCAGGATCTGGCCGGCGGCCGCGGCGGCCCGCCCGACCTGCTCGGCGGTGGCGTCGACGCGGAGCGCGCCGTCAGTCAGTGGCTCGAGCCGCAGCCCGGCCGCGGTCAGCGCCTGGTTCAGCCCGATCGGGTCGAGACCGCGGACCAGCGTGCCGGACCCGGCCAGCAGCTCGTCCAGCGAGCCGTTGGCGACGATCCGGCCGCCGCCGATGACGACCAGCCGGTCGACGGTCGCCTGGACCTCACCGAGCAGGTGGCTGGACAGGATCACCGTGCCGCCGCGGTACGCGAAGTCCTGCAGCAGGCCCCGCATCCACCGGATGCCCTCCGGGTCCATCCCGTTGGCCGGCTCGTCGAGGATGAGTACGGCGGGATCACCGAGCAGCGCGGCGGCGATACCGAGTCGCTGGCGCATGCCGAGCGAGTACTGACCGACGCGACGCTTGGCGGCGTGCTCGAGCCCGACCGCTACCAGCATCTCGTCGGCGCGGCCCTTCGGTACGCCGAGCAGGCTGGCGCCCAGCAGCAGCGTCTCGCGGCCGGTCCGGCCCGGGTGCTGCGCGGCGGCGTCCAGCATCACGCCGACCACGCGGCCCGGGTTCGGCAGGTCGGCGTACCGCTTGCCGGTGATCGTGGCGGTGCCGGAGGTCGGCGGCGTCAGCCCGGTCAGCATCCGCAGCGTGGTCGACTTGCCGGCGCCGTTCGGGCCGAGAAAGCCGGTGATGCTGCCTGGCTGGACGGTGAACGACACGTCCTGGACGGCGGTGGTGCTGCCGTAGCGCTTGGTCAGGTTCTCGACGGTGATCATGGCATCGAGTCAACCGTCCGGACCCCTGCTCGCACATCGGACGACCGGCTGGACCGACCCCCTACGAAAGTCGTCCGAACGGCCGCGATTCCCACCCGGATGGGGGACGTGATCGCGTCGCGCGGCGAACTACAGTGACGGAATGCGACGGTTGCGCCGGTGGTACGCCTGGTGGCTCAGGCATGCCGCGCGCCTGCGCGACATCCTGTACGCCGGGTTCAGCCTGCTGACCATCGTCGCGCAGGCGGCGTCCGGTGGCGGCGGCTGGACGGTCAAGGACTGGTATGTGCTGGGCGCCGGCATAGTCGCGTCGCTCGCGTTGATCTGGCGCCGGCGCTTCCCGGTCACGGTCACCGCGGTCACCATCGTCGCGATGCTGACCGCGTCGATCTTCGTGCCGATGGGCCTGGCCCTGCTGACGCTGTCGATCCGGCGCCGGGATCTCGTGCTGGCGATCCTCGGCCTCGCGGCGTATGCGGCCTACGTACTGAACAGCTGGGGTGGTCGCGGCCAGATCTGGGTGTCGGTGTTCACCGGCCCGTTCCTGGTCGGCACCTGGATCGCGGTCGGGGCGTACGTGGGTGCCCGCCGCGATCTGATGGCGTCGCTGCGGGACCGGGCCGAGCGGGCCGAGGCCGAGCGAGAGCTGCGCAGTGAGCAGGCGCGGCTCGGCGAGCGGTCCCGGATCGCGCAGGAGATGCACGACGTGCTGGCGCACAAGGTGTCGCTGATCGCGCTGCACGCCGGCGGCCTGGAGGTGAACCCGACGGTCGGTCCGGACAAGGTGGAGGGCTCCGCCCGGCTGATCCGCGAGACCGCGCGGCAGGCGATGGAGGACCTCCGCGAGGTGCTCGGCGTGCTGCGGACGGATGTCAGCGTCGACGGCGCGGACCTGGCGCCGGTGCCGCGGGCGTCCGATCTGGAGCGGCTGATCGAGGCTTCGCGGGCCGCCGGGGTGATGGTGGGGTACGAGTTCGCGCTGCCCGATGATGTGCCGGTGTCGGTGGGACGCACTGTGTACCGGGTGATCCAGGAGTCGCTGACCAATGTCCACAAGCACGCCCGCGGCGCGGCGACCGACGTACGCGTCTCGGGTGCCCGTGGTGAGGGGGTGACGGTGCGGGTGACGAATGTCCGGCCGGTGGCGGCCGGCTCGCTGCTGCCTGGAGCCGGGGCCGGGCTGGTCGGGCTGCGTGAGCGGGTGCAGCTGGTCGGCGGCCGGATCGCCACTGGGCCGACCGCGGACGGCGGCTGGCAGGTCGAGGCCTGGCTGCCGTGGGACACCCACCGCCAGGACACCGAGGCAGTACTGGCCGAAACCACCCTGCGCCCCGACACCGCACCCAACCACGGCACTGCATCGAACCGCGGTGCCGGCGTGAACCGGGATACTTCGCTGGGTCATGAGTCGGCGTTGAACGGTGACCCGGCGAACCGTACCGAAGGGGAACGATGACACGGCTGCTGATCGTGGACGACGAGGCGCTGGTCCGGGCCGGGCTGAAGATGATCCTCGAGTCGGACGACGACCTCGAGGTGGTGGCCGAGGCGGAGGACGGCGCGGACGCGGCGGCGATGGTCCGCGAGCATCATCCGGACGTGGTGCTGATGGACATCCGGATGCCCCGGCTGGACGGTCTGGCCGCGACTCGGGAGGTGCAGGCCCTGCCCGATCCACCGAAGATCGTCGTGCTGACCACGTTCGACCTGGACGACTACGTGTTCCGGGCGTTGCAGGCGGGCGCCAGTGGGTTCCTGCTCAAGGACACCCCGCCGCGCGAGCTGGTGCAGGCGATCAAGGTGGTCGCGGCCGGTGAGGCGATGCTGTCGCCGGCGGTCACCCGGCGGCTGATCGGCCACTTCGCCGCCGACCCGCGCGCGGACCGGCGGCGCGCCGCGCAGGAGCGGATCAGCAAACTCACCGAACGTGAGCGCGAGGTACTGATCGAAGTCGGCCGCGGCCTGCAGAACTCCGACATCGGCCGGAAGCTGTTCATGAGCGAGGCGACCGTGAAGGCGCACGTCTCCCGCTCGCTGGTGAAGCTGAACGCGACGAACCGCGTCCAGGTCGCGATCACCGCGTACGAGGCCGGCCTGCTCGACGACTGATCGGAGCAATCCGTGCTCGACGACTGACCGAAGCACCGGGAAATAGGAAACCGGCCCGATCCGTCGGAGGGGTGGGGGGATCGACGGTTCGGGCCGGTTCCGGGGTCAGCGTGCCGGGGGGAGCAGACGCTGACGACCGGGTGCGCCCAATGGGGGGAAGGGCGCCGACCGGTCAGGACTCAGACGCGGCCGAAGGCCACGCTGCTGGTCCAGATCTTCGCCTTGGCGACCGGGCGGCCCGGCTTCGAGGCGTGCCACAGCGTGTTCCCACCGGCGTAGATGCCGACGTGGTACACACCGCCGCCACTGTTCCGGAAGAACACCAGGTCACCGGGCTTGGCGGCCGAGCGGCTGATGTGCTTGGTCGCGCCGTACTGCTGGCGGGCCGTCCGCGGCAGCTTGTGGCCGGCCACCTTGTACACGAACCCGGTGTAGCCGGAGCAGTCGAAACCGCTCCTGCTGGTGCCGCCGTAGCGGTACGGGGTGCCCTTGAGCGCCGCCGCCTCGCGGAGCACCTTCGTCCGGAACGCGGTGGTGCCCTTGGTGGCGCTGCTGCTGGTCGTGCCGTACTTGCCGTAGAGCACCTTGTGCTTCGCGGCCCAGGTCAGCCGGCCCCAGGTCTTCTTGTCCATGTAACCGGTGGCCTTCAGGCCCCAGGACGCCTGGAACTTCTTCAGCACCCGCACGGTGCTGGAGCCGAAGTATCCGTCCGGTCCGAGGTGCAGGGCGCGCTGGACGTACTTCACCGTCGGCCCGGAGTCACGGAACCGCAGCAGCGGCCGGCTCGGCACGCTGGTGTGACCGCGCTGCTGGGCAGCGGTCATGGTGGCCGCCGAGGCGGTCGCCGGGGTGGTGCTCAGGCTGAGGGCGGCCCCACCGCCGACAGCGAGGCCGACCGAAAGGACGGCCGCGGCGGCACGCGGGGTGCCTGGCTTGCTGGTCCTGCGGTGCTTCGCCAGGGTCCGGCCGGTGGGCCGGTCGGTACTGACGGTTGAGCTGACGGCGCGCGTAAGCGTCGTCCGTCGGGCAGTGACGGGCATGGTTGTCTCCCGACGCCTGTGAAGTTAGCTGTCGGGTTCGGGCTGGGATTCATAGCCCGGTCCGCTCCCGCGGACTTCACCCCAGGGTTTCGGCCACTCACAGCCTCAACCCAACTTCCTGGGTCCCCCACCTCTGCCATGGTTGTTCGAGGGGAGCACTCGGGCCTGGCAGAGCTCGGCGTTGACCCGCGTGCGGTTCGTGCTGTTTACCGAACCGCCGACGACTGTATAACAGAACGATCACGGCGCAAACCCTCAAATCGGAACAGACCCTCCTGAATGCCTTTCAGTGGCCTTCTGACGGATCGGCGCCGCGGGGTGAACATCAGGTGTCCTGAGCGCGTCTGAGCGGGGCAGAGAGGGCAAATGAGGGCATCGATGTGACCTCGGTCACATCACGCAAGTGGCTTTCTGTGACGACGAGCACAGAGGGTGGCCAGGGCACACTAAAAGTCCTTGCGCGCTCAGCTATTTCCGAGCAGCTCGCGGAACCGCTCCAGGCCCACGTTTCCGCCTGACAGCACCACTCCGACCCGCTCCGGCAGGCCGTGCACGCGCCCGGCGAGCAGCGCCGCCAGCGCGCTCGCGCCGCTCGGCTCCAGCACGATCTTCAGCCGCTCGAACGCGAACGCCATTGCGGCCACGATCTCAGCGTCGCTGACCAGCTCGAACGACTCGACCAGCCGCCGGTTCAGCGCGAAGGTCAGCTCGCCGGGCGTCGAGATCGCCTGCCCGTCCGCGATCGTCCGCGGTACGTCGATCTCGACCCGCTCGCCGGCCGCCAGCGAGCGCGCATGGTCGTCGCCCGCCGCCGGTTCGACGCCGATCATCCGGATTCCCGGCGACAGCATCGACGCCGCGGTCGCACATCCGGCCATCAGCCCACCGCCGCCGACCGGGACCAGCAGTGCGCCCAGGTGGCCGGCCTCTTCGATCAGTTCGAGTGCCACCGTCCCCTGACCGGCCATCACGTCGTAATGGTCGTACGGCGGGATCAGCGTCCGGCCGCGTTCGGTCGCCAGCTCATGGGCAAGCGCGGTCCGGTCCTGCGTGTACCGGTCGTACGTGACGACCTCCGCGCCGTACCCGCGGGTGGCGGCCAGCTTCGTCGGCGGAGCATCCGCGGGCATCAGGATCACCGCGCTCGTACCCGCGATCCGTGCCGCCAGGGCGACCGCCTGCGCGTGATTCCCGGACGAGTACGCGGCGACGCCCGCCCGCAACTGCTCCGCGGACAGCCGGCTGATCGCGTTGTACGCGCCGCGGAACTTGAACGCCCCGACCCGCTGGAAGTTCTCTGCCTTCAGGAAGACCTGGGCACCGACCCGCTCGTCCAGTGTCCGCGAGGTCAGCACCGGCGTCCGCCGGGCCACCCCGGCGAGGCGTTCCGCCGCGGACTGGACATCTGTGAGACTCAAACCGGCCATGCGCGGAACGGTAGCGGGACTGATGTCAAGATGCGCCGGACCGCTCCGTACTGATGGATGAGAGGCACCCACCACCGGGCGCCGCGGGCAAAAGGAGACACCGTGAAGTACCTACTGGTCCTGAACATCAACCCGGACGTACTGGCCGCGCTGCCGGAGGCGCAGCAGCAGGCGATCGGTGCCGGGCACCAGAAGTTCATGGACACCATCAAGGCGTCCGGCGAGTTCAGCAGCACGGTCGCCCTGGAGCAGCCGGACCAGACGGCGCTGGTCCGGGTCCGGGACGGGCTGCCGGCCGTCACCGACGGGCCGTTCGTCGAGTCGAAGGAGTTCCTCGGCGGCTTCTACCTGGTCGACGTGGCGTCCAAGGAGCGCGCCTGCGAGCTGGCCGCGATGATCCCGGACGCGGGCATCGAGGGCCTCGGCGTCGAGGTCCGGGGCCTGGTGTACTCGGAAGGAATCTGAGCGGAGGGGGTTTCTTCGGGCGTACCGGAGAAACCCCCTTGTTCACTTGCGGTTTCAGTCGGTCTGGTCGTCGACCTTCGCCTCGGCCGCGTTGCGCTTGATCGAGTCGATCCCGTTCAGCGCCGAGGCCTTCGTGCCGTAGCTCTCGCTGCTGGTCGCGATGATTTCACCGTTGCCGGCCTTCAAGCGGAACCGGAATTCCCCGGACTTGTCCTTGTACAGCTCGAACTTCCCCGCCATTGGTGTACCTCCGTCGAGAGAATGGAATCGCTCCGTTTCGGAGCGTAGTCCTCTCCGGGCATTCGCGCCGCATCTCCACGCCAACGGTTGTTTCTCGACCTGGTTCTGAACGGCCAGTTCTGAACGGCCAGTTCTGAACGGCCAGTTCTGAACCGCCAGTTCTGAACCGCTCAGTTTTGTACGCCGCGAATGC
The DNA here is from genome assembly GCF_039531045.1 of Kribbella hippodromi. Classification (NCBI taxonomy): domain Bacteria; kingdom Bacillati; phylum Actinomycetota; class Actinomycetes; order Propionibacteriales; family Kribbellaceae; genus Kribbella; species Kribbella hippodromi. Next base: position 13,315 of record NZ_BAAAPH010000025.1, read on the forward strand.
CCGCGACGACCAATTCCAGGCCGATGGCGTAATACCGCTCCGCCGACGACGGGCAGACCAATGCGCTCGAGGCCGAGGTGACCATCGGGTACCGCTGCGGCGACAGTGCGCCGAGCGAGGCCCGCTTCCGTCGCAGCGAAGCCTCCCGGGCCTCCGGATCGTTCACCTCGCGGGCGATCGGGTCGGTCGTCACCAGCGCGATCAGTGAGCAGATCGACTGCCGCCCGATCTCGGCCGCGTCGTCGATCTCGAAACCGCCCTCGACCAGCAGCTCCAGCGCCCGCTCGGCGAGCGCCAGGCCGGACTCGGCCACCAGGATCCGGGGCAGGGTCAGATCGGCCAGCCGCGGGTGGCCGCGGAGCGCGGTCACGAACGCGGCCAGCACGTTGTGCAGCTGCACATCCCACGGCTCGCCGGTCGGCTCCGGGAGCACGACGTCGGCCAGGATCCGGTCGCCGAGCGCGGCGAGCAGGTCGTCCTTGTCCTTGAAGTGCCGGTACATCGCCATCGGGGTGACGTCGTGCTGCGCGGCCAGCTTCCGGAACGAGACCGCGGCCGGGCCTTCGTCGTCGGCGATCGCGAGCGCGCTGGCGACGACCTTCTCCGGGTCGAGGCGGCGGGCAGTCTGGGTGGCCATGTTGACAAGTTTACACCGTAGACCTAACGTCTACTGTGTAAGCTTACGCCGTATATATACGGCGTAGACATGACTTCCGAATGAGGTACGGCGATGCGACGCAGTCCTTGGGCCACCCTCGCGGTGCTGGCTCTCGCGCAGTTCATCGTGGTGCTCGACGTGACGATCGTGAACGTCGCGCTGCCCCACATCCAGGCGGATCTGCACTTCTCCGCCGATTCCCTGCAATGGGTGATCAACGCGTACACGCTGCTCTTCGGCGGCTTCCTGCTGCTCGGCGGGCGGATGGCCGACCTGCTCGGGCCGCGCCGGGTGTTCACCGCGGGCCTGCTGCTGTTCGGCGCGACCTCGCTGGTGGCGGGCCTGTCCAACTCCCCCGAGTTCCTGATCGGGGCGCGGGCGGTGCAAGGGCTCGGCGGTGCGCTGCTGTCGCCGGCGGCGCTGGCGATTCTGACGACGACGTTCGCGCATGGTCGCGAGCGGAACATCGCGATGGGCGTCTGGGGCGGGCTGGCCGGTCTCGGTGGCACGCTCGGCGTGGTCGCGGGCGGCGTACTCGTCGACTCGCTCAGCTGGCAGTGGGTGTTCTTCGTCAATGTACCGATCGTGATCGCGCTGGTCGCATTGGTGCCCGTATTCGTACGCGACCTGCGGCACACGACTGGCCGGCGTACGTTCGACACGCTCGGCGCGGTGCTCGGTACGGCCGGGTTGATGGCGGTCGTGTACGGCGTCGTGCGCTCCGAGCCGTCCGGATGGGGATCGTTCGAGGTCATCGGCGTACTGACTGCCGGCGTACTTCTGCTGACCGCCTTCGTTGTCGTCGAATCGCGCTCCGCCGCACCGCTTGTCCCACTGCGGTTGTTCCGGTCGCGTGCGCTCAGCGTCTCCGGTGCTTCGTTGGCACTGAACGGCGCGGGCTTCCTGTCGATGTTCTTCCTGACCGCGATCTATTTGCAGCAGGTCCGCGGCGACAATGCATTGCAGGCGGGCGTTCACTTCCTGCCGATGGGTGGTTCGGCGATCGTCGGCGCCATGCTCGCGTCTCAGCTGGTTCAGCGAGTCGGCACGCGTACCGTCCAGACCTCGGGGGCGATCCTCAGCGTCGTCGGTCTCTTGTGGCTCTCCCAGGCCAACGCGACCGGCAGCTACGCATCGCAACTCCTGCCGGGTCTGCTCATCTTCGGGTTCGGCATCATGGGCGTCGGCGTCGCCGGCCAGATCACCGCGGTCTCGGAGGTGCGTCCGCACGAGGCCGGCGCGGCATCGGGGGTTGTGAACGCGATGTATCAGGTGGGGGGAGCGCTTGGTCTGGCGATCGTCACCACGCTGTCGATCACCCACACCACCCACGAGCTGACCCATGGCGCAACCCAGCTGCAGGCCCTCCAGTCCGGCTATGAGCGCGGACTCCTGGCCGCAGCGGTCTTTGCCGCCGCCAACGTTCTCCTGACTCTCGCCAGTCCCCAGCTCCAGCCGACGCAGTCCCAGCTCACCGAAGCCACCGCTGCCGCATAAGTTGCCCCTGGCAACTGCCGGCGAGTTTGCCGGGGAAGCCACCAACGCTGTTCGGGGGCAGGGGCGGGGTGTCCCGGATGTTTGCCGACGCTGGGGAGGACAGGGTTGGAGCTCGGACTTCGTGAGGAGCTTGGGATGTTGGGTCGGAGCTTGGTGGCGTTGGTGACGGTTGCGGCGGCTGGTGTGGTGCCGGGGGTGGCTGTTGCTTCGACCGGTGGGTTGCAGGGGCAACTGAATGAAGTGCAGGGGATCGGGGCGCTTGCTGAAGTGCGGAGCGGTGGTGCCGTGTGGCGGGGGAGCAGCGGGGTCTCGGAGTTGGGCAGCACGCGGAAGGTACCTGTGGCGGGGCGGTTCCGGGCGGGGAGCATTACGAAGACATTCGTTGCCACCGTCGTACTGCAACTGGTCGACGAGAAGGTACTGCGCCTCGATGACACTGTGGAGCGCTGGCTGCCTGGTGTTGTCCCGAACGGGAAGAACATCACTGTACGGGAGCTGCTCAACCACACCAGCGGTCTGTACGACTACAAGAAGACCCTCCCACTGCCGCCCAACGAAGAGTTCTACGCCAACCGGTACCGGACGTGGACCGCGGCCGAACAGATCAAGCGCGCCGTAGCGCATCCACCGGTGTTCGACACACCAGGTACGCAGTACAACTACTCGAACACCAACTACCTGGTACTAGGCGAGATCATCTACAAGGCGACCGGCCGCACGTACGGCGACCAGGTGGAACGCCGGTTGATCCGCCCGCTCCACCTGTCCGGTACGTCGATGCCCGGTACGTCCCCGTACTTGCGTGGACCGCACCCACACGGGTACGTACCCAAGGACGGCGGCCTGATCGACTTCACCGAGCTGAACCCGTCCCTGTTCGGTGCGGGCGGTGAGTTGATCTCGACCACGCATGACCTGAACCGGTTCTTCTCCGCACTGCTCGGCGGACACCTGCTCCCGGCACGACTGCTGGCCGAGATGAAGACGCCGGGTACGAAGGACGGCTCGTACGGCCTCGGACTGTCCTGGCACGACACCTCATGCGGAGTACGGGTCTATGGCAACGACGGCGACGCGCTCGCGTACCAGGCGTACTCCTTCGCGACCGAGGACACCCGCCGGCAGGTCACGGTCGCTGTCACCCCGAACTTCACGACCAACCCGGACGCTTCCGTCGACGCGTTCGTGAACCGCGCGATCTGCGGGTGACACCCCGGTCGCTCCGGGCGTGGCGAGTGTGAGATTGTTCGTCCTCTTGTTTGGCCATCGGGCGAAACGGCGACACTGGGATGGATGCTTGCCATCTCCCGAAGGGGTCCGGGACTTTGGAATTCGCGATGCTCGGAAGCGACGACTGGCCGATCGCCCGGGAGGTACGTCTCCGGGCGCTGAAGGACTCGCCGTCGGCGTACCTCTCCGTGTACGAGGACGAGGTGGCCGTCGGCGAGGAGGGCTGGCGGGAGCGGTTCACCCGGATGCGGTGGGTGGTCGCGCGGCACGAGGCGCGGATCGTCGGGCTGGCGAGCTCGGTCCGGGTCGCGGACCGGCCACCGTACGAGCGCCACATCGAGTCGGTCTGGGTCGATCCGCGGCACCGGCGTACCGGCGTGTTGCGGGAGATCCTGGCGTACCTGGCCGCGATCGATCCGGGCGTCACCGAATGGCGGGTCTGGGTGCTGGACACGAACACGCTCGCCCAGCAGGTGTACGACCGGCTCGGGTTCTGCCCCACCGGTGAGCGCCAGCTGCTGCCGGACGGCTCGGGCCGGCGGGAGATCCGGCTGCGGTCAGGCAGTCCCCGCGACCCCGGCGAGCTGGCCGTACCCACACAGCGCCCAGGTCGGTAGCTGCAGCTCGGCCAGCGCGTCCCGCTCGGTCATCGAGGACGGGAAGCGGCGCAGCATCTGCCGCCAGCGCACCTCGTCCTCCTGCCACTTCTCGATGAAGTCGACGCACAGGTCCGGCGTGATGCTGGAGGCGCGCTTCGCCGCGATCAGCAGCGAGGCCTGCGCGTTCAGCATGTCCAGGTAGTTGGCCGGGCTGGCCGACATCTGGGCCCGGTCGAGCGCGTCGAGGGTCTGCTGGATGAACTCGAGGCGGTCGGTCGCGAAGTTCCGCCAGTGGGACTTCACGGTCGCGGCGGCGAGCTGGTCCTTGAAGCTCCAGTGCGGCGTGGTTTCGAACAGGCCGTACAGCCCCTCGGCGAGTAGATCGCCGAACTCCTCCCGATCCGCGCGGCCCTGATCCGCGAACGGTTCGTACGCGAGTTGGCGTACCTCGCCGATCTTCGGCAGTGAACGGTTCGCCGCCTGCCGGGCGAAGAAGAACCAGTCCTCGTTGTAGACATCGGCGAAGAACGACAGCTCGGGGTGCTTCAGGTTCACGCCGAGCGCGGCGCCGCTGACGAACACGTCCTGCTTGAATCCGGCCAGCCGGCGCGCGTGACACACCACCGAGTTGTCCGGGTACTCGCGGCTGACCATCGACGCGACCGGATGACGATCCAGGTACCCGGTCAGGCGATCGACGTCACGGCGATTGAACCGGCTGATGTCGTCGTCGACGAAGAGGATCTTGTTCCAGCCGCGCATCCGGCCGAGCAGCAGGCCGATGTTGCGCTTCGCACTGAGATCACTGGACCGGCCGGCCGAGACCTCGCGGAACTCCGGCCCGGAAGTCAGCGGCGGATCGCACGGCGGCCGGTAGTTCTCGGGTACTTCGACGACAACTGCTTTCGCGCCGAAGTTCTTCTCGACATTCTCGACTCGCGCGACGACCTGCTCGAGCTGGGCCTGCCGGCTGCACAGGATCACGAGCGGTACGGACAACTCGATCGACAACGTGATGACGTCCTGCAACGCCGACGCCGGCCGCGCGGCCGGGACCACGATCGCGTCCAGGCGGCTGCGGGCCTTGGGAGTGGTGGTGATCGCGGAGACGTCGTGCAGCAGACTTGCGTGGGATGTGCCGTGCTTGATCGGCCGGCTCATTCGTCCTCCTCCTCGGGCGACCACTCATAGAGCCGGTTCTCCGAGATTTCCATGTCAGGAGTGATGGCCTCGCCGTTCACCACCGGCACCCGGAGCAACAGCCCGAAGGTGCCATGAGGGAAGCGGCTGGCCAGGTAAGCCTCGTTGCGCTCCCGCACCGCGTCATCGGTCAGCGACCGGACAGCACCCAGTACACCGCGGCTGTAGACGCCGCTGCAGATGGTGATGGTGCGACTGCGGTTGAACGGGTTACGCAAACGGGCGAGTAGTGCAACGTCTTCGACCAGCTCGCGGGGCGTCGTACCCTTCCAGGCGTCCTGCGCCTGCTCGACCTCGAGCTCCGCCTTGGTGGGAGCCTCGTCGACCTCGACGTCCTTGCGCTCTTCCCAGACCGGGCGGTACTCACGGGTGTCGCGCGACCGGAAGATCTCGCCATCGGCGAAGTCCGCCACCGACAGCTGCTTGATCGGGAGTTCGTTCAGAACTCGCAGCAGCCGGCCGGTGAGCTGGTTCCAGGCGGTGCCGCCGAGCACGATCAGGTGGCCGGACAGGTGATCCGCGCTCACCTCCGACGGCAGCCGGTGACGGACGCGGAGCTCCGGGTTGGAGGCGCGGACGTGACCCCACATCTCGATCAGTGCGTCGAGATCGGCGTACTTGTACAAACGGGTGTGGTTCGGGTTGTCCTCGTCCGCGAGCGGCGAACGCCCCTCCGCTGGTGCCTCCGGGCAGATGATGGTGACCCGGCCCGACTCGAAGTCGAACGTGTACGAGCCGCCGCCGGACGGTGAGTCGGCCTGCTGATGCCGGACCTCGTCCCGCAGGTTCACCAGCTCCCGGTGCAGGGCGTTGAACCGCTCCCGCTCGGCCGTGGACAGATCCTGCTCCCGCGGCAACCGCTCCGGCGCCGCCGGTTTCGCGAAAAACAACGCATACGACCGCAGCCGCTCTTCCGGCGGCAGCTTCGGGTTGGACTGCGACTCCCACGAACTGATCGTCGCCACCGCGACCCGCACATCAGCGCTGAGCGCACGCGACAACTGCTTCTGAGTCAGCCGCTGCGACTCCCGAAGCTCGCGCAGTCTCCGAGCCAACCGAACAGCCTCAGGCGAGGGTGCCACCGTCACTCCCCAACGAGCTCAGCCAAATGCGGTAATCACGCATTCGCTGATCGTACACCCTGATCTACCGAACTCTACCCCACCGCACTGAACCCCTCACCGGCCTGCTTCTCGGAGCACCCGCCGACCCCTAAATCCATCAACTCCTTGCATTACCCCAACCACCAACCGCAACCACGCCCACACGTCGCCCCGCAAACGATACTCCCGAAACCCCCGGAGTACACCTCCCTCTACCGCGACACCCAATCCACCCGAATCCACCTGAACCCCTGAACAGCCAATCCCCGCGACGTACCAGTACTCGAGGTGGTCGCGCTTGTCAGGCAGTCCGGGGCAGGCGCAGCGCTTCCTGGATCAGGTCGTCGCGCAGGGGCACGTACCGCCCGTCGATCACGCCACCACCGCCAAAGATCTGCATCAGGTCAGCCGACGCCTGCTCGCCAAGCAGGCTGGAATCCGCCGCGAGCATCCGGTTGAGGCTGTCCGTGACCTGAGGAACCGTGAGCTTGTCCATCGCACTCCGCAGTTCCGGCGAGGCACCGTGCTCGAGTTCGGCCGTCCCCAGTGCTCGCATATTGCCGGCGATGACGGCCGCGGCAACCATGACCTCAAGAAGCCGCCGCTGCGCTTCCGCACTACTCATCTCCGTCCGCTGCGCCTCAAGCGCCACCTCCACCCCAGCCGCGAACGCACCAACGCCCAACGCTGCCTTCTCCGGAGTGTCAGCCCCGTCATAGAGTCCCGCGACCCCGGCAAGTTCCGCGAGCCCGGCGAGTTCCGCGGACCGGGCGAGGTCCGTGGGTTCTGAGGCTTCTGACGTTTCCGAGGTATCTGGCGCAGTGCCCTTCTTCGCCCGACGTTCCTTCCACCAGGCCTTGACCTGCGGCGCCGCCTTGTAAGCGCCGACAGTCATCAACACTCCCAGCGCGATCCCCGCAGCCACCTTGAGCACATCGTCGTCATCGTCCTCCTCGACCCGATCACCCAGAGCCGCATGTGCCACAAGCCGATTCGTGTCATCAGCCCGCACCAACGGACTGGTATCACCAGCCGAGAAATGCGTATCAACAGGCCGCCCAACCCACCGCGGCTCCCACACCAGCCCAGAATCCCGCCCCTCAACAGTCACGCTTCACCCTACCGACGAAGTCGCCCCTAACCCCTGCCATCATCAAGCCCATGAGGACCCACGGCTGGCCGCACCCCTTTCGCCGGCAACCATGGGACGAGATCGACGCTTTCCTCACAGACATCGCAGATCGCCACGCGGAGTTCCGGCACATGCCAGCCGTCGTCAAAAGCATCCTCGCCTCGGCCCACCCGCACGCCTTGGCAGGATGCACCTCAATGCACGACCTGATCGTCGTCCCAACGCCAATCCCCCAACCGCCTTACGACGTAGTCGCAGTACGCGCCCCCGGCTCAATACACCAGCCACCCAAGGGCCTCGTACGCATCGAACACCTCTCCACAACAGGCCACAACGACACCATCGACAAACCAACGACCGACGCAATCCCACTCTTCTGGCGATTCATGACCGAAAAGTTCGGAGTGCACCCCACCCGCAGCTAACGCTTGCCCGATGCCCGATGCCCGATGCCCGATGCCCGATGCCCGATGCCCGATGCGTTCGAGGGCTGGGTGTCCGGTGGTTGGAGCTCTTCGTGGTCGACTTTCGTCATTCGTATCCGGAGGCGGCGACAAGGAGCTCAGCGACCAATGCCCACGAGGGCTGCTCAGGCAGATCCTCACCACGGTTCGCGAGCAGACCGTCGAGACTACCGACGATCGCGGCCAGCGCGCCGAGGTACCGCTCGAGCGTCTGGTTCTCCCACTCGTGCAGGTGATCGGCTCGCATGACTTCCAGTACACGCGCCAGGTCACGGTGATCGCCCACCCGATCGAGCAGCTCGCCGACATCCGCCGACCGCCCGCTCTGCCATTGATCGGTCACGACATCCAGCCTGCCTGATCCCCCACGCCTTTGTTCTGCATACGTAGCAATGACGACGCCGCGCTGGATGACGCAACGCGCCGGATGGCCACCTGTGATTGGAGTCACCGGCGAAGGGCCCTTGGCAGACCCTGCGGTCACTCGCGCGCTGAGCGCGACTTGCGCTCTGCCTCAAGCTGCCGTTCGTGTACGAGGTGGGCGGTACCCGCAGGCGGCGGGCATTCGCACGCAACTGAACACATGGCGGGGAGCTCACTGAGCACACGGATGAGGAGCGAAGCGACGAACGCAGCATCCGCGGACCGTACGTCGGAAAGAAAAACCCCTCCCCGGCTTGCCTGGAGAGGGGTTTGGTCGTGGTCAGGGGCGGTCTCGAACCGCCGACCTTCCGCTTTTCAGGCGGACGCTCTACCAGCTGAGCTACCTGACCGGGGAGAAAGGTTGGCGGCGGTGTTTTCACACCGCCGCCTCTTCTCCTGCGACCCAGACGGGACTCGAACCCGCGACCTCCGCCGTGACAGGGCGGCACGCTAACCAACTGCGCCACTGGGCCAGATGACTCGATGATCTTACAGCATCTTCGAGCTACTTCTTGCACCGGTCTTTCGACCGTATCCCCAACGGGATTCGAACCCGCGTTACCGCCTTGAAAGGGCAGCGTCCTAGGCCACTAGACGATGGGGACTCGGACCCGCGGGAGCCGAAGCTCCAGGGACAGCCGTAAGCATAGAGGAGACCGGGCCAGCTTCCAAAACGAGATACTGGACGGGTGATCGAGATGAGCCGGGCGGACTTCGAAGTGCTGGTTTCGCAGGCGCTGGACGAGGTACCGGCGGAGCTGGCGGCGCTGATCGACAACGTGGCGGTGTTCGTGGAGGACGAGCCGCCCGCTGGTGAGCGTGGGCTGCTCGGGATCTACGAGGGGATTCCGCTGACCGAACGCGGGCACTACTACGGCGGGGTGCTGCCTGACCGGATCACGATCTACCGGAACCCGACGCTGGCGATCTGTACGACGGTCGAGGATGTCGTGGATGAGGTGAACATCACGGTCGTGCACGAGATCGCGCACCACTTCGGGATCGACGACGCCCGGCTGCACGAACTCGGGTACGGGTGAGCCTTCGGCCTGGACATCAGATGGGTACTGGCCGGAGCCCGTCGGCCGCCCACCGGCGCCGGCGCGGCAGCACGCCGGGCGGCGCACTGCGGGGAGCAGACCGGGTGGGGGAACAGGCGCCGGGTCGGGCAGTGCACGCCGGGTGGGCAGTGCGCACCGGGCGGTGCGGGAGCTGGCCGACTGGGGCAGTGCATGCCGGGTGGGCCGTCCTGGAGCAGGCCGGACGGGGCAACGCGCGCCGATCGGCCAGTGTGGAACCGGGTGGGGCAGTGCAGGAGAGCGCTACGCAGGAGCTCGCTGCGCGGGAGCAGGCTGGGTGCGCATGCCTGGTGCGGCGGTGCGGGAGCGGGCTGGGTGGGTGGGGCAGTGCACGAGAACGCCGCGCAGGAGCAGACTGGGCGCGCGCACCGGGTAGGGCGGTGCGGGAACGGGGCTGAGTGGGGGCAGCGCACGAGAACGCAGGAGCCCGCGGCGCAGGAGAACGTGGTGCCCGAGCGCGCTGCGCGGGCGCCGGATGGATTGGGCAGTGTGCGTTGGATGGGCGGCGCAGAAGCGGTCCGGGTGGGGCGGCTGAGGAGAACGCCACGCAGGAGAACGCCGTGCGGGAGAAGACAGGGTGGGCATGTCGAGTGGGCGGTGCGGGAGCGGGGCGAGTGGGGCAGTGCGGGCAGTAGATGCCGGATGGGCAGTGCGGGAGCAGGCCGGGTGGGGTGCGCCGGGCGGGGCGGTGTGGGACCGAGTGGGCGGTGCGGGAGCGGGCTGGGTGGGGCGGTGCACGAGAACGCGGCGCAGGAGTTCGCTGCGCGGGAGCAGGCTGGGCGCGCGCACCGGGTAGGGCGGTGCTGGAACAGGCCGCGAGGGGCGGGCTGGGTGGGGCAGCGAACACTGGGTGGGGCTGGTGCAGGCCCGGTGGGGGAGTGCAGGGAAGAACGCCGCGTGGGAGTGCGCTGGGTCGGAGGGTGCTGGTTCGGAGTGTGCTGGGTGGGGGCAGATTGGGTGGGGCGGGGTGGGTGGGGCAGGTTGAAGCCGCCGTACGGGTGGGGGCGTACGGCGGGTTCAGGGGGTGGTTACTTGCGGTTGAAGAGGAGTTTCCAGGGCATTAGGGCCGACTCTAGTTGGACCTTGAGGCTCATTTTGGAGACGCCTTCGGTGCGTTCCTCGAAGCGGATTGGGACCTCGGCGATCTTCAGGCCGCGCTTGACCGTCCGGTAGTTCATTTCGACCTGGAACGAGTATCCGTTGCTCTCGATGGAGGCGACGTCGATCCAGCGCAGTGTGTCGGCCTTCCAGGCCTTGAAGCCGGCGGTGGCGTCCTTCACGTGCAGACGCAGGATCGCGTTCACGTAGAAGTTCGCCCAGGCGGACAGGGCCCGGCGGTGCCAGCCCCACTCGGCCGCGGCGGAGCCACCCGGGACGTACCGGGAGCCGATCACTACACCGGCGTCGGTGGTCCGCAGTGTCTCGACCATGATCGGGACGACGGAGGCGGGGTGCGACAGGTCCGCGTCCATCTGGATCACGATGTCGGCACCCTCGTCCAGCGCGCGGGTGATCCCGGCGATGTACGCGCGGCCCAGCCCGTCCTTGACGGTTCGGTGCAGGACGCCGACCTTCTCCGGCGACTCCTTCGCCAGCTCGTCGGCGACGTCACCGGTGCCGTCGGGGGAGTTGTCGTCGACAACGAGAAGCTCCAGCCCGGGCAGGTTCAGGTCGGCCAGCAGTCCGGCCAGGACGGGAAGGTTCTCCCGCTCGTTGTAGGTCGGCACCACGACCACGATCTTGCTCAGCTCACCCATGACTTTCCTTTGTCGGAGACCCCGGACGCTATCGCATCTCCGGTTGAGGGTCGTGCAAGCGACAGCTCTCGGTGTCGAGGCCGGCACAACGATGGTATCCGTAGGCCCGAATCACCAGTCGACGGTCGGCAGTTGGAGCGCGTCCTCGGCGGCGAGCAGGAGCATGCCGACGCACCAGGAGTGCGAGAGGGTCAGGATGCTGCCGGGCGGGCCGAAACACTCGGTGTGGAAGTAGCGTTCGGTGACCATGCCGCGGCGTGCGTTGAAGTCGCCGTCGTGCCGGGCGACGAACTGGCGGCCGAAGCGCAGATGCCGCACCGCCGCCGTGGCGTACGTGTCATCCCCGGTGAGCTTCGCCAGCTCGGTGAGCTCGGTGGTGCAGATCAGCCCGTAATTGTGGAGATGCTGATTGGACGGGCTGGCCGTGTCACCGCCCAGCGTACGGAAGTCGTACTTGGCCAGCAGCGTGTGCGGCTCGAACTGAATGTCGTACGTATATCGGAAAGTGAGCATCCAATCAGCTGCCGTACGAGCGAGCGCCAGCCAGCGAGGATCCGGATCGACGCGATGCAAGGCGATGTACGAGATGACGGCGGCGTAACCGTCTTCAGAAGTAGGAGCAAGATCCACGTCCTCGGGCGCGCCGCACAGTGTGCCGTCGTTGACGAAGCCGGCGTAGTACGTCGCGCCGCGGCGGGCTGCGGTGAGGTAGCGATCGTCGCCGAGCAGCTGGTACGCCTCGGCGAGCGTGGCGACCCACGTGAGACCGGCCGCGCCCGACCAGGACAAGACCTTGCCGGAATCCTGGTGGTAGAGGCTGCCGAAGTTGCCCTCGGCATCTTGTACGGAAAGCACGAACTCGAGGTTGCTGACGACCGCGTTCCGCCAGGCTGGGTGATCCGGCTCGGCGGCCAGCGCCCGGACTGTGAAAAGGGTCGCTTCGGCAAGCGTCCGCGCGTGCAGCCCGCCGTCCACCGGTGACCAGGACTGACGCCAGCCATGCTCCGCGTACCAGACGCCCCAGAATGTACCGATCGGGGCGAGGTTCGCCGTAATGTGATCGATGACCGCCGTACCGGCGTCGACGTACTCCTGGTTCGCGACCCGCCGTCCGTGTCTCAGCAGCGCGTACGCGTACGGGATGCCGCTCACCCACGCGACGTGCATCGCGAGCCGATCGCCGTGCTGCCCGAGATCACCGACCAGCTCCCGATCGAAGAGCGCTGTCTCGATCAGCACCGGAGGATCGGCCCGGTAGTGCCATTTCCACAGCCCGTACGCCGTGAGCTCGGCAGCTTCTTCCAAGTCGACCCATGGCTCGACAGGTGGTGGTGCGGTCCGTGCGCGGATCTCCCGGAGCACGTGATCGTAGGAATGATCGGCGGCCAACTGCCATAACCCGAGGCGTACGTCGTGCCGCTCGCCCGGTTGCCAGCGATGTACTTCGGCGAGCGGCTCCACACCGTGCGGCCGGCCGACATAACTGAACGGTTCTTCGCGATAAGGCAACGAGACCCACACGCGACCGGCGCCGAAGCCGAGACCGCTCAAGCCGAGTGAGGTCGTTGCGTCGACCTCCAATGCCACGCCGCCGCTCGAGGTCCACCCGAACACGACAGGCGTTGCGGCGCGGTCGGCGCGGAACGCCCAATGGTCGGAGGTCAGGCTCGCGCTGTCGGGCGGACCCGGCGCGTACCGCGGGTAGATGCGGACGCAGCCGGGGTCTCGGTTGGCCCCGTAAAAGAGACCGGGGATCAGCCAATGCGGTTCACCAACGGCGGCCGGCAAGAGTACTTCCAGCCGGAGGCGCGCGTCGATCGGGGCAGTGCCGAGGTACTGGACCTGGAGCTCAGGGCGTGACTGGTCGGTCGCGAGCTCGATCTGCCAGGAGGCAGGGTCCAGCGGACTTCCGTCGGTGGCCTCGAATGAGACAGTCGGTGCTCGAAGATCCAGGTCGCGAGCTCGATCTGGCGGGCGCATGTCATTCGCTCGCGATCACGGGTGGTTGGTCCGCGTTCCACTCGATCAGGTCGACCTCCGTGGCGTCCGTGTCGGCAGCGAGCCGGAAGGTCTTGATCTCCTGCGGCCGGAAGCCGGCCTGGAAAGATCGATCGAGGAACGGTACGTCGATGGTCACGTCGGCGGAGCGCCCCGCGATCTCGTGGGCCCGCAGGATCACGGCGCCGTCGTTGTCCTCCGCCTGTTTGAGCACCGAGACAACGACATCGCCGGCGACAGCCAGATACGACTGCGAGGGCGCGAGCGGCCCGGCGTGGAAGCACTCGATGAGCGGAGTAACCGGCTGATTGAGCTCAGCCGCGCGCCGTACCACGTGGCTCGTACGCCAGTCTGCGTCATGCGGTTGCAAGCGGTACGTAAAGCGCTGAATGCCCTGGTCCAAGTACTCGTACACGCCATCGTCATCGAGCTGTCGCGGGTCATGCCACGCGTACGCGGGTGAACGAACCGCTGTCATCGCCAGCACCGACAACCCGTCCGTCGTGCCGTCGACGGCGAACGAGTACTTGCCGTCGTTCAGCAATGCGACTCCGCCCGACGGACCGGATATGTCCACCCACGCGTGCGATGGCACCTCTTCACGGTTCTGTTCGCGGACCAGGTGCCCGTACGGGATCTCGTGCGTCGCGACCGAATCCGGCACCGCGATCGGGACGCACAACTTGAGCGCCTTCAATTGCTCTCGCCAGTCCACCGTCACGCGTACTTCCACCGCATCCGACTCGGCGTCGAGCACGAACTCCTCGATCAGCCGCGATTCGCCGTACGCGGACTCGACCCGGATCAGCTGACGCACCGGCCCGTCCGCGAGGCGCCGGACCCGCTTGACCCGGAAGGCGTCGGCGGTCTTCCACAACGACCGCACGCCGTGGCTCCAGGTGTCGGTGTCATCGTCGATGACCTGTGCGTGGGCGACCCCGGACGCAAGCAGGTTTCGCCCGTCCGCAGTGCCCAGGCACTTCAGCCAGCCGGTCTTCGGGTCGACTTCGGCGCGTACGACGCCGTTGTCCAGTACGAAACTGTCCCGCGACGGCTCACCCAGGTGATACGAGGATGTGTCGCCCGGCCGCATCGTGAACAACTGGTATCCGAGCGGGGGCAGCGAGGCCTTGAACGCGATCCGGCGCCGGCCGTTCGCCGTCGCGGCCGAACGGACCTCCTGCACGTTGATCACCCGGCCGTCGAGACCCTCGCGGAGCTCGATCGCATCCCGCAACGGCGCCGGATAGCCGAACTCGAGCTCGACCGTCGCGGTCGTCGGCCAGGCATGCGGGTTGAACACCACGACCGGGACCATCGACGACTCCGCCGGGATGTCGATCTGCCGTGCGATCGACTGGATCGAATGGTTCGCCAGCCGGGCCGCGATCGCTTTCGCCTCACCGAGCTGATCGCGTGCGTCCTCGTACGCCGGCTCGATCGCGGTCCCGGCGGCGATGTCGTGGAACTGGTTGAACAACACCTGCTTCCAGGCGTGGCCGAGCTCGGCGGTCGCGGACGGCATGCCGCTGACCGAGGCGGCGATCGTCGACCACTTCTCGGCGGCGAGCAGGCTCTGCTCGGCGAGGCGATTCTGCCGCTTGATGCCGGAATGCGCCGCATAACAGCCGATCGCGTGCGGCTGCAGCTCGGTCGGATGCACCGGCAATCCGTCGAAGGTCCGCGCTTCGTCGAAGAAGCGGCGCATCGTCGACGGGAACATCTCCGGGTACAGATCGCGGCCGGCCAGCTGCTTGATCGACTCGATGTTCTCGATCGTCGGACCGCCGCCGTGGTTACCGACGCCGTAAAACACCATCAAAGGCTCGGTGGTCGCCGGCAACTGCTGCAGGGCCTTCGCGACATGACCGGAGATCTCGCCGCCGGGTGAGCAGTACTCGTGCGGAATCCGGTACGCGAGCACGCGCGAACCGTCCGCGGACTCCCACCAGAACTTCTGGCCCGGCAGCTCCCGCTCGTGCGCCTGCGGACGGAGGAAGGCGTACGAGTCCAATCGTGCTTTGCTGAGCAGCTGCGGAAGCATCGCGTTGTGGCCGAACGGGTCGACGTTGCAGCCGACGGTCGCGATCACGCCGAGCTGCTCGGCCAGCCAGCGCTGCGAGTAGAGCGCGTGCCGGACGAAGGCCTCACCGCCCGGAAGATTGCAGTCCGGCTCGACCCACCAGCCGCCGACGATCTCGAAGCGCCCTTCGGCAACGCGCTTGCGAATCCGCTCGAACAGGCCAGGATCGTGCTCGGCGATCCAGCTCAGGTATGCGACCGAGTCGGCGGTGAAGACGTAGTCCGGATACTCCTCCATCCGGTCCAGCGCCGACCGGAACGTGGCGCGCACTTCCTGGTACCCCTCCTGCCATTGCCACAGCCAGACCGCGTCGATGTGCGCGTTGCCGATCATGTGCAGCGGACCGCGCTTCGTCATCCGTTCTCCTGGGTGTCTAGGGCCCAGTGGTCGACCAGCTCACTGACCAGGTGCAGGGCGAGGACGTGCATCTCCTGAATCCGGGCGGTCTCGTCGGCCGGCACGACAACTGCCAGGTCGGCTTGCGCGGCGAGGTCCTTGCCGCGCTGTGAGGTGAACGCGACCGAACAGGCGCCGTTCGCCCGAGCCGCCGCGAGACCTTTCACCACCGTCGGCGAGGTGCCCGAGGTGCTGAATCCGACCACGAGGTCCTGCGGTCTGACCAGTGCGGTCACCTGCCGCGCGAACACGTCGTCATACCCGTAGTCGTTCGCGATGCAGCTGACGACGGCCGCGTCCCCGATCAGCGCGACCGCGGGCAGCGGCCTGCGCTCGCGCAGGTAGCGACCGATCAGCTCACCGGCGAGGTGTTGGGCGTCGGCCGCCGATCCGCCGTTGCCGAAGGTGTACAGCACGCCGCCCGCAGCGAGCCGACGGATCAGCTCGTCGGCGACGGCCTGGATCTGGGGGAGTTGCGCACGCATCGCGGTCGCAACTTCCGAGTGCCGGTCGAGCTGTTCGTCAAGGAGGCCGTCCAGGTGCGTGATCACGATTCCTCCAACCGCTCGTACGCGATGGCCGCCGCACCGAGCACGCCGACCGCGGCGCCATGCTTGCTGAGCACGACGTCGCACGCCCGCGCCGCCGGTGGCATCGCTTGCCGCAAAGCTGCTTCGCGGACCGGGTCGAGGAGCTGTGCGCCGGCCCGGGTGACGCCGCCGCCGAGGACGACGAGTTGCGGTTCACAGACATTGATGAGCACGGCGACCATCCGGCCGAGCATCGCGGTCGTCTCGTCCCAGACGGCAGACGCGACCGGGTCACCGGCTCGCGCGTACTCGGCAACGTCCTTCGCGGTCACGCCCAGCCGCGCAAGGGGCGAGTCGGTACCGGCCGCGGCCTCGGTGGCCCGGCGCGCTATCGAGGTGCCGGAGACGTACGCTTCCGCGCAGCCGCGGGCGCCGCAGCCGCACGGACGGCCCTGCCAGTCGACTACCACGTGGCCCAGCTCGCCGCCCTGGTTAGCGGCACCGTGGAACAACTTGCCAGAAGCAACTATCCCGCCGCCGAAACCGGTGGACACGGTCAGATAGACGAGGTTGTCGACGTTCCACCCACCCCAGCGGTACTCGCCGAGCGCGGCCGCGGTCGCATCGTTCTCCACGTACGCCGGGAGGCCGAATCGTTCGGCGACCAGCCGCCCGAGCGGGACCGAATCCCAGCCGGGCAGCCCTGGTGGTCCGAGAATCACACCGGTCCCTGGGTCGAGCGGGCCACCACATCCAACGCCGACCGCCGCCAACGGTTCGGCCAGGCGGGCTTCGGCGGTGGCTTGTTCGCCGAGCTCGAGCAGGCGCTTGACGACCGCGGTCGGTCCTTCGCTCACCGTGGTCTCGATCTGGCAGAACGACAGCACGGTGCCGTCCGGACTGACGACGCCGGCGGCGAGCTTGGTCCCGCCGACGTCGAGGGCGAGGACAGGCTGGTCCTGGAACACGCTCAGCCTTTCTGCGCGGTCGTGGCCACGCCGTCGAGGATGTACCGCTGGCCGAAGGCGAACAGGATGATCATCGGCACCACGGCGATCACGCTGGCGGCGACCGCGATCTCCCACTCGTAGTGGCCGGAGAGCGCGAACGCGTCGATGATCTGTTTCAGGCCGCGCGGCATCGTGAAGTACTCAGGGGTTTGCAGGTAGATCAGTGGTTTCAGCAGATCCGACCAGCTCGCCTTGAACTCGAAGACGAACACGATCACCAGCGCGGGTTTGCACAGTGGCAGTGCGATCCGGCGGAACATGCCGACGTAGCTGCAGCCGTCGACCCGGGCCGCTTCGAACAACTCGCGCGGGATGCCGAGGAAGAACTGGCGGAGCAGGAAGACGTAGAACGCGGAACCGAACAGGTTCTGCGCCCAGAGCGGGATCTGGGTGTCGATCATGCCCAGCTTGTTCCAGATCAGGTAGACCGGGATCATCGTCACCGCGCCCGGCAGCATCATCGTCGAGAGCAGCACGCCGAACAGGATGTTCCGCCCGCGGAACCGGAAGTATGCGAACCCGAAGGCGACCACCGCGCTGGACAGGGTCACGGTCGCGGCGGCCATGAACCCGACGGTCAGTGAGTTCGTCAGCCAGCGCAGCACCGGCGCCGCGTCCCAGACCTGTACGTAGTTCGACGGCTGGAAGATCTCCGGGATCAGCCGGTTGTCGAACACCTGCGACCGGGGTTTGAACGATGCGGACACCAGCCACACCAGTGGGTACACGAAGGCGAATGTGGCCAGCGTGAGGAAGGCGAAGAACGGCAGCCGCCGCCAGGGAACGGTCATCAGCGCTCCCCGTGGTAGTACACGTAGCGGTTGCCGACCCGGACCTGGATGAACGTGATCAGCATGATGATCACGAACAGCAGCCAGGCCATTGCCGACGCGAAGCCCATCTTGAAGAACTGGAACGCGTTCTGGAACAGATACACCATGTACACCAGCGATTCGTCGGACGCGGTCGCCTTCTGCTGTGGGCCGTAGAACATCGTGTAGGCCTGGTCGAACATCTGCATGGCCGCGATCGTGTGCGTGATCACGGTGAAGAACAGCGCTCCGGAGATCATCGGCACGGTGATCCGGAAGAACCTTGTCACCGGGCCGGCGCCGTCCAGCTCGGCCGCTTCGTATAGCTGTTTGGGCACGCCGTTCAGCGCCGCGAGGTAGATGATCACGGTGCCGCCGACCGTCCACAGGCTGACGATCGCGAGCGACGGCTTCAGCCAGTTCGGATCGGCTGTCCAGTTCGGCCCGTTGATGCCGAACCAGCCGAGCACTTTGTTGAGCAGACCCTGCTGACCGTTGAGCAGCAGGAGGAACATCGCCGCCGCCGCGACCGCCGGCGTCATCTCCGGCAGGTAGAACGCGGTCCGGAAGAACCCGCCGGCCTTGCCGACCCGTTGCAGCATCATCGCCAGCACGAGCGCGAAGATCGTGCCGAGTGGGACGAACATCGCCGCGTACACGAAGGTGTTGCTCAGGGACTTCATCACTCGCGGGTCGTCGAACAGCTCACGGTAGTTGTCCACCCCGACCGAGTGTGGCGCCTGGATCATCTGGTAGTCGGTGAACGACAGCACCAGGCTGGCGATCATCGGGCCCGCGGTGAAGATCAGGAATCCGATCACCCAGGGCGAGATGAACAGCCACCCGGCGCGGCCCTCGCGCCGGGCCAGCGGGCTCCGCTTCGGACGGCCGCGCTTCGCGCCGGACGTGCCGCCCGCCGACCGGCCCGGCGCCGGGTCCACCCGCTGCTGCTGTGCGGTGGCCGGCGCCGAACCCGACGCACTGGTGGAGGTCATCGTCAGCCCTGGCTGACCTTGTCGTACGCCGCTTTGGCGTCGGATTGCGCCTGGTCGAGCGCCGCCTTCGGCGTGGCGGACCCGGCCAGGGCCTTGGCGACCGCGCTCTGCCAGGCAGCGTCGATCTCGGCGCCGGCCGGTGACGGGTTCAGCGGCTTGGCCGTGTCCAGGACGTCGTAGTAGTTCTTGATCGCGGCGTCGAACCCGGCGTCACCAGTCGGCTTCAGGTACTGCGCTTTGATCTCCTCGTCGGCCAACTTGTTGCCGGTGAACAGGCCGGTGAAGAAGCTCTTGTTCTTGGCGACCGTCTGCATCCGGGCCTCGGCGGCCTTGTGCCAGGTCTCGGTCGAGGTCATCGTCTTCGCCCACGCACACGCGGCTTCCGGGTTCTTCGAGCCCTTCGGCAGCACCCAGGCCGAGCCGCCGAGCATGCTGATCGGCTTGCCCTCCCGGTCGGTGAACGGGGTCGACTGCAGCTGCAACCCGTTCGCCCGGGCATCCAGCAGAACGTTCAGGTACCAGTTCTCGATCGGGAACGCGGCCAGCTGGTCCTTGGTGAACTGGTTCTTCGCGCCGAACAGGTCGAACGTGTCCCGGAAGGTCTTGAAGTTGGACCAGCCGCCCTGGTCGTTGATCAGCTTGATCGTGTACTGCAGGGCCTCGACCGCCTTCGGGTCGTTCAGGTTCGGCCCGCCGCCCGGCTTGACCAGCTCGGCGCCGTTGGCCATCGCCCAGAGCGGGAAGAACTCGGGCATCTTCGGATCGAAACCGATCCGGGCCGGTCGGCCGTTGCTCGCCTTGTAGAGCTTCTTCACCGTCTGCTCGAGCTTGTCCCAGTCGGCGGTCTGGATGTCGCTGACCTGAACCCCGGCGGACTTCAGCGCGGGGACGCTGATCAGGTTGGTCGAGACGCCGTAGAACTCCGGGATGCCGTAGGTCTTGTCCTTCAGCTTGACCTCGTTCATCGCCGCGTCGCGATACTGTGTGGTATCGATTCCACTGTTCTTGATGCAGTCGTCCAGCGGCTGGATCGCGCCCTTGGCCGCATACGTGCCGACCAGCTTGCGGTCCATGTAGACGACATCGGGTGGATTGCCGCTGGAGATCGCGGTGAGGAACTGCTGGGCGTCGAAGTCGCCCTTGTTGTTCTTCACCGTGACGCCGGGGAAAGCGGTCTTGAACGCGGTGATCCGGGATTGGGCGACCTCGTCCTCGCCGCTGAAACCCATCACGTTCAGGGCTCCGGACGGGGTGGACCCGGCACTGGCCGGAGTGCTGCCGGCGTCCTTCTTGCCGACGCCGGCGCAGGCGGTCAGGGCCAGCGCACCGGCCGCGAGCACCACGGGAACGCGCAGGTGCTTCATGGGTTGCTCCTCACATCGACAGGGGACGAGCGCCAAAATGTGGCATCGATGCCACATTTCCGGGATGGCAGGAACCGTACGGGTGTGATTCACCCCTCGTCAAGACGTCGGGCGTGTCCTTGTGGACAACCGGACGGAACCGGCTCGACCCGAACCAACCCCAGCGGACCAGCGCTGGCGGACCGGCCCCAGCGGACCGGCGCGGGACGAGTCAGCGCGGAGCGGGACCGGTCGAGCCGCGGACGATCAGCCGGGCCGGGACCTTGACCAGCCGGCGCCGCGGCGGCAGCTCGCCGCGAATCCGGGCCAGCAGCAACCGCGCGCAGCTCCGCCCCATCTCGACCGTGCTCTGATCGACGGTCGTCAGCGCCGGCTGGACCAGAGACATCCACGGCACGTCGTCGTACGCGGCCAGACTGATCTGCCGTGGGATCTTCAGCCGGCGGTCCTTCAGCTCGGCCAGCGCGCCCTGGGCGAGCACGTTGTTCGCGGAGATGATCGCCGTGACCTCGTGGTCGTTCAGCAACCGGCGGGTGGTCTGCCGCGCCGCGTCCGCGTCGAAACTGGTGTACGCGATCAGGTCCTCGTCGATCTCGAGCGCGTTGTCCACATGCGCGGCCCGGAAACCGGCCAGCCGCCCGGCGCCGGTCGACCACTTGGTCTCGTCGATCAGCATCCCGATCCGCGTGTGCCCCAAGGCGATCAGGTGCTCGGTGAGCTCCCGCGCACCGGCCTTGTTGTCGCTGAGCACCAGGTCGCTGGTGGCGCGGCCGAACTCGCGGTCCGCGCAGACGACGTGTACGCCGTTGTCCTGCAGCACCTGTGGGCACTTCGCCGTCACCGGAGTGACGATCACGCCCGGCACTCGCATCGCCAGCAGTGTTTCGGCGGCCTGCATCTCCTCGGCCGGATCGCCGTTGTCGTTGACCAGCACCATCTGGTACTCCGCCGCGCGCAGCTCCTCCTCGATACCCGCCGCGAGGTCGGCGTAGAACGGGTTGCGCAGGTCCGAGATGAGCACGCCGATCGAGGTGGACGTACGGCTACGGAGGTTCCGGGCGTTGTGGTCGGTCACGTACCCGATCCGCTCGGCCGCCGCCTGTACCCGCGCCCGGACCGCAGGTGACGCGTACCCGCGGGTGTGCAGCGCCCGTGACACCGTCGAAGGCGAGACACCGGCCTCCCGCGCCACGTCCTGCACAGTGGGACGCCGCACCGGCTGTTGTACCGGTTGTGCCGCCGCACGTGCCGCCTGCCCCCGGGGACTCATGCAGTGCAGTCTAAGTGCTCCGCTGGGACCTGTACCGACCCCATGTGTCCTTGACCGCGTCGAAGTCCGCGCTACCGAAGTCGTAGCGGTCCGTATCGGTGCCGTCGACGTAGTACAGCGCAGGTACGCCCAGCGAGTCCTGAACCTGCAGGTAACCGCGCCACTCGGCGTGGTTGGGCATCATCCAGCCGTCGGTGTCGATGCCGAGCTCCGGCAGCACCGACCGCACCACTCCGGCCCGGTAGCTCATGTGGCGAGCGACATAGCCCTCTGCTGCTGACTGGTCGTGCAGTACGTCGTTCAGCCGGATCATGTCCGTGACGTCGAGGAACGCCGGGTTGGGCGTGTGCGTGACGACCAGTGCATCCCGTTTGACCTGCTTGGCAGTGTCATAGACAAGTCGCAGCTGCTCGTGCAAGAGCGCCGTACCCCACCGGCTCCCACTGTGCCGCAGCGACGATCCGGACGGCGTACGCGCGGTGAAGTCGATCTTGAAGCCGTCCGCGTCCAGACCGTCGACCGACAACATGTAGCGCACCGCATCGGTGATCAGGTCGATGCAGGCGGATGACTCCGGATCCAGCCCTACGGGATTGCCCTCGGCATCGGTGATGCACGCGTCGACCGGAGCACCCTCGTAGTCCCAGGCCTTCCACCACAGCAGGACCCGCTGCCCAGCAGCGTGCCGCTTGGCGATCCAGCCCGCCAGGTCGGACCACCGTTCCGGGTGGGGACGGCAGGTTGCGTACGACTCCTGCCACTTGTCGTCGATCACCACTGTGTCCGGCACGATGCCCTGACCGGCCAGAGTCGACAAGAAGGCGTCGTAGTTCGCCTGCGTGGCTAGCGGTTGCGGTGGCTGATCGGCCCGGACGCCCAGCGCACACTGCGCGCCCCAGCCGCAGAAGATCGTGCCCGACCACCAGTCCGGTCGCTCGGCCGTCCGCGCCGGCACCACACCGGCAGAATCAAGCAGTGCACGATGCTGCACCAGCACCTGCTCCGGAGAGTCAGCGCCAAGGTGTACGACGAGCAGCGGCGTCGTGAAGGTACCGTCGACAGCGGTCTGCCCTTCGTAGTCCACCTGCAGACTGAACCCACCTGTCACCGGCAGATAGTGATAGCTGGTGAAGTTCTGCGAGGCGATCGGAGCCACCAGGCTGAAGCCGACCCAAGAGTCCGACCAGGTAGCAGCGGCGAAGCACCACGGCGCCGGAGTGAAGAGCCAGCGCTCGATGCCGGGCTCACCACCTTCACCGCACACGCTGATCGTGGCAGCCTCACCAGCCTCTCGCAGGACTCGCGTGGGGTGATCCGGGTTCGGCGAGTACACCTGCCGCAGCCCAGACCCACTCGGCAGGAACCCAAGCGGTGTCCGGCGACCTCCCAGTAGATGCACGTTCGTCAGCCGCCCCTGCCCGGTGACCGTGGTCTGTACTTCGATCCGGTCCGCCAGGAACCGGGTCGTCGTCACCCGGCTCGCCCAGACCGAACTGCGTGCCGTCACCGTGTACACGCCGTCCTCCGGCGACTCGACCTCCAACGAGGAGCTCTCGTCGAAGCCGCTCACGGTGTCGAGCGACGCGAACAGCCGCAGGCTGAACAAGGTCTGGCCGTCCCGGCTGACCGTCGCGTACGCCTTGCCGGCATTCACGTCCACGGAGCAGTTCACAGGTGTCCTCTCAGGAAAGGCGTACGTCGACAAGAGCCTCGGCGAGCTGGCCGAGGTAGATCCCGTCCCGGGTGATCCCAGCGGCAATCCGCGCCCGCCGTACCGGTGCGGTGACACGGGGGATCACCACGAACTCGCTAGCGTCCACCCGCTGGCACTCCCAGCCCGCGGGTACTACCAGCTCGGCAGGCACACTCACCCGTACAGTGAACGGCTGCCCGTTCACCGCATCCACCTGGTACGGCGAGATCCGTACGCCGCCCGTGAAGACTGGGTCCGTCGGCGGGAGCAGTGCACGATGCGTACGAGCCACCTCATCGCCCAACCGGGTGAGCTCGTCCAGGTACGCCGGTGTGACCGAACGCGGATCCCAGTGACCGGAGATCATCAACTCCGGCTGCAACTGCTGGTAGAGCGCCGCGGATGCAACGTAGTCCTCCGCCGCGAACCCGTTCGCGTACTGGAAGTTCGGGATCTCCGCAGCTCCATCCGCGGACCACGAACCGGTCTGTTGGTCACCAGTCGCCAGTACGCGCCGACCGTCCACCTCGAAGCCGATGGCCGAGGCGTAGAGCGTGTGACCAGGCAGCGCGTACATGGACAGCTCGTACTCCCGCCAGCGGATCGCACCGCCATTGGGGATGTGCTGAGCGCAGGGGATGGGCTCGTACCAGAGGCAGGGCAGGTCGTAGTGCTTCGGGTTCTCCAGTACATGCGCTACCGGACTGGACGCCCACACCTCCGTACCGTGCACCTCGCGCATCAGGTTGAACGCGGCAACGTGGTCGTCGTGGTAGTGCGTCGGGATCGCGACCTCCACCCGTTCGATGCCGTAGTCACGCTGCAGTGCACGCACACTGGGCAGCCACGGGCGTACGAGGTGCCGTGGCCCGCCGGTGGGGATGTTGGTTGTCAGGTCGTAGCCGTAGTCGATCAGCAGCGCCGTACCGGAATCACTCAGCAGTGCGTAGCTGCGCGACTCGCTGCTCCGGTTCATCAGCAGATGTGGACTCAAGGAAACGAACGGATCGGCGAGCTTGTCGAGCAGTCCGGTCGACGCACCGAGCCGCACCCGGAGGAGATCGTCCAGAGCAGTACAGGTCTCCCTGACCGCACTAGCAGGGTCATCCATCCGGGAGCCATGACTAGGAAGCAGCGCGCGGGGAGAGTGGTCAAGCAGTTGAGTCAGAGAAGCCATAGTCATCGCAGCGCCTTCCAACCCGACGTACGACCACTGCAGCGCGGCTGCCGACCACACCTTGCCGGGACTGTGGATGAGGTCACCGGTGAACGCGTAGCCGTCGATCAGGTACGTGACACTGCCCGGCGTATGCCCTGGGGTCGGAACAGTCTGGACGGACAGCGGACCGATCTGTGCAGTGCTGTAGTCCCTCATCACGCCGGCCACCGGCACAGACTCCAGTAGGGAGAACCGGTCTGTGTGCAGATCGTAGTTGTTGGCCAGGTTTCGTCGCTGCCAGTGATGGTCGACGTCCGCGATCAGCTCGGCCTCGTGCTCCGGCACCCAGATCCGCGTACCGGTGGCCGCCAGCAACGGCAGTCCTTCGACCTGGTCACGGTGGTGATGGGTGACCAGTACGTCGGTCACCGCGTCCACGCCGTACGACGCCAGCTGCTCCAGCCAGCGTCCGCTCCCGGCGTCGATCGCCACTGCCGACCGCGTCGACGGGTCGACGAGTAGGTACACCACACAGGTGTCCTCGATGGCGTGGATGATCACAGCAGCACCCTAAGGCAGACCTGGAATCGATCCCAGGCCCTTGGGTGCTCACAGCTCGGACAGGGCCTGTTCGGCGCTCGCGTAGATGCGGAACTGGTTGCCGAGACCGGTGACAGTCAGCGGGCGGTCCACCGGGCGGCCGACGCCAACCAGGGCGAGGGTGATGTTGTGTTCGCCGGCCAGGTTGCGGGCCTCGACCAGATTGCCGAGGCCGGCCGAGCTGCAGAAGGTCACGGCGGACACGTCGATCAGGACCAGCCGGGCCGGTGGTGCCACCGCGGCGCGGATCGCCTCGGCCGCGAAGTCGGTGCTGGCGATGTCGATCTCACCGGACAACCGGACCAGCAGTACGCCCGGTTCCAGTTCCTCGGTCACAGCGTCGAAGGTGGTTCTGATCATGTCGCCGTCCCGCGGCTCTGGGTTGCCTGTCACGCGTGTTGTCTCCCCCGGGTAGCGCCACGAACGCGAAGTCCTGGCGGAGTGGAACTGCCCTGGTCTCACCGTATGCCCGAACGAGCAGCCGTCACAACGGGTGTTCCGGCGTTGGCCACCGGAGCGTGACCTCCGAGGTGATAGACAAGCTCCCATGGGCGTTCTGGACGGCAAGGCGGCACTCGTCACCGGAGGGTCGCGCGGTTGGGCACAATCCGCCGGAGGCCCAGCAGCTGCTGGGCGGCATCACCGCGCTCGGCAGGATGGGTACGCCGGCTGAGGTGGCCGACGTGGTGGCGTTCCTGGCCGGACCGGATGGCCGGTGGATGACCGGACAGAACCTGCGGGCGAGTGGAGGGATGCTGGTGTGAGTACCGACGAGCTGCTGGCCGAGGTCGACGCGGCGGGGGATCCCGCGGTGGCCGAGGTGCTGGCGCGCTACTTCCAGCTGCAGCCGGGCGGGTACGGGCATGGTGACCGGATGATCGGCGTGAAACTGTCGACGATCCGCGGCCTCCTCAAGCCGTACTTGCGCGCCGATCTTCCACTGGCCGAGCTGGAGAAGGCTCTGACCAGCCCGGTGCACGAGCATCGGCTCGCCATTCTCTGCCTGCTCGCCGACCGCGCCACCCGCAGCCTCAAGCCGCGAACGGCGAACCCGGAGGAGCTGACCGCGATCCACGACCTGTACCTGCGCAGTACGGCGTACATCAACAACTGGGATCTGGTGGACTGCAGCGCACCGCAGATCGTCGGCGGCTATCTACTCGACAAGTCGCGCGACGAGTTGTACACGCTGGTCCGCTCCAGCTCGCTCTGGGAACGCCGGATCGCGCTGGTGGCGACGCAGTTCCTGATCGGCCAAGGGCAGACCACCGACACGTACAAGCTGTCCGCGCTGGTCCTCGACGATCGGGAGGACCTGATCCACAAGGCGTCCGGCTGGATGCTGCGGGAGGCCGGCAAGCGGGTGTCGGAGCCCGAGCTGCTCAAGTTTCTCGACGAGTACGCGACGCGGATGCCGCGGACGATGCTGCGCTACGCGATCGAACGGCTCGCTCCGGACGTGCGCGCGGCGTACATGCGCCGGTAGATGATTGCTGCGAGCAACAAATAGAGCGGGATCAGCAGCAGGACGTCCGGGCTGACGAGGTCGGCGGACCAGCCGGTGTTGCGCTTGGCGCCGTCGATGGTCACGCGGTTGACGGTGAGGAACGTCAGGTGGGTGCCGATGCTTGTCCACAGTGATCCGGTGGCTTGCCGGGCGGCGATCAGGGTGAAGCCGAAGACGATCAGCAGGATGAAGTAGGAGACCGGGTCCTGGCCGGGTGGTGCGAGGTGCAGGCCTGGACTGTCGACGCCGATGATGCGGCTGAGCGTGAGCTGTACGACAGTCGAGAAGCCTGGTACGAGTAAGAAAAGGAAGGTCGTACCGAGCGCCGCGATCACGCCGCGGTGCTGTGATCGTAGGGCGGTCCAGGTGTGACCGCGGAGCGCGATCTCCTCCGGGAACGCTTCCAGCAGGATGGCGACGACGGCGTTGGTGATCAGGAAGACGAGCACGTCACCGGGGTGGAAGCGTCCCCAGGAGATCCAGCCCGCGAGCGTCCCCGCGCCAAGCACCGCGGCCGCGCAACCACCGGTCACCAACACCCCAAACCCAAAACCACGCAAGCCGCTCCCAAGCCCAGAGCCGCGCAAGCCGACCCGGAGCCCAGAGCCGCGCAAGCCGGCCTCGGAGGGCGACGTCAGGCCGAGCTCCCGCGACCGGCGGAACGGGCGGATCAGCAGGATCGCAACCAGCGTGCACACCGCCGCCGGGACGTACCGGTTGCCGACCAGCTCCGACACCACGCCGGCGCACCCCAGCGCGATCCCCATCGCCGCGGCACCGTACGCCGCCTTGCCCCACGCTCGCGTCACTTGTTTTAACACGAGCGTATCTTAACCAGCCGGGGGTCAATGTCGACAAATCACCTGGCGGTCTGATGATCCGCCAGCGGTGGCGCCTCCAGCGCACAGTGCCGGTGGTGGCGTACGAGCTGCCGCCGCGGCACCCCGCGCTCGCCGAGGGTCACCCACGCGATCACGCCGCCGGCCGCCGCGAGTACGGCAGCGATCCACAGCGCGCGACCGAACCCTTGGTGGAAGGCAAGGGCGTTGCGGTACGTGTCACCGGTGATCCCGGCCGCCATCGGGATCGCGGCGACCGCCATCAGCTGTGCCGACCGGGCGACCGCATTGTTCACGCCGGAGGCGATGCCCGCGTGATGGTCGTCGACCGACGACAGTACGGTCGCGGTCAGCGGCGCGACCGTTGACACCAGGCCGAGCCCGAGCAGTACGACGGCGGGCAGCACTGTGCTGTAGTAGCTCGATCCGCTGTTGATCCGCAGCATCAGCAGGAAGCCGCCGGCCATCAGCAAGGGCCCGACGGTCATCGGGATCCGGGCGCCGATGCGATCCGCAAGACCACCCGCGTACCCGGAGAGGGTGAACATCAGGATGGTCATCGGCAGCAGCGACGCACCTGCCCACAGAGCCGAGTAGTGCAGCACGGTTTGCAGGTACACGACGACGAGGAACGTTGCCGTACCGAGCGCGCCGTAGACGACGACCGTGACCAGGTTGGCGCCGGTGAAGCGGGTGTTGGCGAAGATGCTCGGTGGCAGCATCGGGTGCGAACTGCGCCGCTCGACCTCGATGAACGCGACGAACGCGACCACACCGACGGCCAGGCTGATCAGTACGGGTGCGTCGCCGAAGCCGTGGTCGCCGGCGCTGATCAGTCCGTACGTCAGTCCGGCCAGCCCGACGGTGGCAAGGACCGCGCCGGTGAGGTCGAGCTTGCCGGCGGCGGATTCGTCGCGGGTCTCGGGCACGTGCCGAAGCGTCACGAGAACAGTCGCCAGCGCCAGCGGTACGTTGATCAAGAAGATCAGCTGCCAGTACCCGATGTCGACCAAGGTGCCACCGACGAACGGGCCGACGGCCGCCGCGACCGAAGTGAGGCCGGACCAAGTGCCGACCGCTTTGCCGCGATCAGAGTGCTGGAACGTCGTCTGCAGGATGGCTAAGCTGCCCGGCGTCAGCAGCGCGCCGCCGATGCCCTGCAGGACCCGGCCGGCGATCATCACCTCCAGGTTCGGCGCGATCGCGCACACCACCGAGGCGGCCGCGAACCAGATCACCCCGGCCACGAACGTACGCCGCCGGCCGAGCCGGTCGCCGAGCGAGCCGCTGAGCAGCACCAGCGAGGCGAGCATCAGCATGTAGCCGTTCACGATCCACTGCAGGCCGGCCATGTCCGCGTTCAGATCGGAGCCCATCGCCGGCAGTGCGACATTCACGACCGTGCCGTCCAGGAACGCCATCCCCGAGCCCAGCGCGGTCGCCGCCAGCACCCACCGGCCCCGGGCGGTGCCCAGGGCGATCCGTTCATCGCTCATGAAGGTCAGGGTCGCAGATCAAAATCAGGACCACGAGCGCCCGGCCGCCCGGGTTGCCGGCAGGGCGGAAACCTGGGTGGCCGTGCCACACCTGGGTTCCTCCACCCCCGATAAAGGGAGGAACCCCGGGTGTTGTCTCTCCGGCCGGGGAGAACGGCAATAACAATACGCCAGAATTCGCGAATCGACAGCAATTCTTCCGGCGGTTTTCCGGTACTGAAGGAAATTCAGGAAACGCCCGGTGCCGGCGCAATTCCGGCCGAGGTCTGGTAATGATTCCGCGAATTGCCGGGCGCCGGCCGGCCGCCGGTGCGTGCGCGCGGCGCCGGGCCGAAGGGCTAAGCTCGACGGTCATGGCCAGGTACTTCGACGTCCATCCCGACAATCCGCAGCGGCGGGCGATCGGGCAGGTGGTGGATCTGCTCCGCGACGACGGCCTGATCGCGTACCCGACGGACTCCTGCTACGCGCTCGGCTGCCAGCTCGGGAACCGGGACGGCATCGACCGGATCCGGACGATCCGGCAGCTGGACGACCGGCACCACTTCACTCTGGTCTGCGAGAACTTCGCGCAGCTCGGTCAGTTCGTGCATATCAGTAATGCGGTATTTCGATCGATAAAAGCTGCAACTCCGGGCAGTTATACGTTCATTCTGCCGGCCACCAAAGAGGTACCGCGCCGGTTGCTGCACCCGAAGAAGAAAACCGTCGGCGTGCGTATTCCCGACCATGTGGTCACCCAGGCGCTGGTCGCGGAGCTCGGCGAGCCGCTGGTCTCCAGCACCCTGCTGCTGCCCGGTCACGAGGAGCCGATGACCCAGGGCTGGGAGATCAAGGAAGAGCTCGACAACCAGATCGACGCGGTGATCGAGGGCGAGGCCGGCACCGAGCCGACCACCGTCGTCGACTTCTCCGACGACGTGCCCGAGGTCGTTCGCGTCGGCTCAGGCGACCCCGCACCGTTCGAATAAGCCCGAGGCCACGGTCAGCTGACAGACTGAGTGGCGTGACCTACACCCTCGATCTGAATCCTGACGAGCTGCTGACCACGACGCGTACGGTGCGGAAGCGCCTGGATCTCGAGCGCCCCGTGCCGATGGAGCTGATCCGGGAGTGTCTGGAGATCGCTCTGCAGGCACCGTCGGGGAGTAACCGGCAGACGTGGCACTGGCTGGTGATCACAGACGCGGAGCAGCGGGCGGCCATCGGCGAGTACTACCGGCGTGCGGTCGAGCAGTACCTGGCCGGTCCGGGTGCGGCTGGGAAGCTGCATGCGGACGACCCGGAGCGTGGGCCGGTGCAGCGGCGCGTGGGAGACAGCGTGGCCTATCTGGGGGAGCGGATGGGCCAGGTGCCCGTGCTGGTCATTCCATGCCTCGTTGCACGCACACTTCCTGCCGGGAACCAGTCCGGTCTGTGGGGCTCGATCCTCCCGGCAGCGTGGAGCTACATGCTCGCTGCCCGCGCCCGTGGGCTCGGTACGGCGTGGACCACACTGCACATGACGTACGAGCAGGAGATCAGCGACCTACTGGGTCTGCCGGAGGAAGTGCGGCAGTCAGTGCTGATCCCGACCGCGCACACGGTCGGGACCAGCTTCAAGCCTGCACCGCGTCAGCCGCTGGACGACGTGCTGCACGTCAACGGCTGGTGAGACCTCACCGCACCTCCAGCTCGGACAGCTGCATCCGGTAGCCACCTTCCCCGTCAGGACGCAGCTGGGTACCGCGTACCTGCGCGTACTGCGCCGTACGCGCCGGGAAGCTGTACGAGACCGGACCGGCTCCCGGCTGTGGTGCACCGGTGACTGTGGCGACGGCTGTCCAGTTCACTCCGTCCGTAGAGGTCTCGACCGTGTAGTCGAGTGGGAACCCCTGACCGGTGCTCGCACCATCGGTCCGGCCGTACAGGTCGATCTTGCTCACCACACTGGGCCCGCCGAGGTCGACCCGTACGGACTGTGCTGATCCGGCAGGCACTGACTCGCTGGTCCAGCCCATCGAGTTCCACAGCCGCGACTGTCGCGAGCCGTCGGTCAGGTTCGCCCGCAGCCACCCTTCATTGGCGTACTCCGAGGAGGTCGACGCCGAGACCGGCCGCCCCGCCGCGAGGTTGCCGCCCGCCACCTCCACCTCAGCGAACTGCATCCGCGACGCACCGAGCGGATCCGGACTCAACTTCGTCCCGGTCACGCGTACGTAGCGGACGTCCCGCGCCGCGAAGGGCACTGTCTGTACGCCAGTCGGCTTTGGCTGGTTCACCCGGGACGCGATCGTCGTCCACGCCGTACCGTCCGCCGACACCTCCACCTTGTAGTCGACCGGGAAGCCGGCGCCCGTGTTGTTGCCGTCGGTCCGTGGGTACAGGTCGACCCGGCCGATCGACCGCACCTTGCCGAGGTCGAGATCGAACTGGGCAGTAGCGCCGACGTCACTGGTCCACCCCATCGACGCGGCGCTCGACGTACGCTGCCCGTCTACCGCCGCCTGTGCGCTCCAGCCGTCGCCGTTGTACGACGAAGAGGGGGTCACCGCCGTTCCTTCGGCGGGGTTGACATCCGGGTTGATCCGGAGGTTGTCGAAGGCAACGTTGACGCCACCGCTGGCGAGACCGATACCACCGGCGGTGAACGTCGGGTCGGTCACGGTCAGCACCGGCGCCGGGCCCGCGTACACACTGATCTTGCTACCGCGCGCGACCACCCGCAGCCGATTGAACTGACCTTTTACATAGCTCGGGTTCTGGGCTTTGCCGAGGGTGGTGCCGTTGCGGTAGACGAAGACCTCCCCGTTGTTGCGCTGGGCGATCAGGTAACCGCTGGCGAAATCAGTCTGGTTGAGGTTGCGGATCACCAGCCCGGCCCAGTTGGTGTCGCCGCCGGACGCGTTTACCCCGCGGATCTGCAGGTCGACGGAGGCAACCAGATCGCCGTACGCGCGACCCTTCAGGCCGCTGACAATGTCCCAGTGGGACGTGTCGGTCTGAGTCAGGGCACCGCCCGACGCCGACCAGCTTCCGCCCTTCGGTTCCCAGGACTGTGACCCGCCGGAGAAGTCGTCGGCGAACGGGTAGACCTGGTCCGCACCGCCGGCGGCCAGTGCGTCCAGGACCTGCCGATGTACGGCGTCCACCGCGTCACCGGACTTGTCTGCGGTGAAGGAGTTGGTCAGCAGCGAGTTGGCCAATGCCTTCGCCAGTAGGGGTTTGGTCGCGGCCAGTTGGGTGAACAGCTCGAAGTCCTCGATGCCGTCCAGTTGTGCCTCGCTCCGGATGCTGTCGTAGAGGTCGTAGGCAGCCTTGTTCGGCCGGACGAGGAAGCTGTCACCGGTCTGGGCGCCGTCGAAGGTGTCGATCGGGGTATTGGTGCCGTCGTACCAGTAGTTCCAGCCCCAGTGCAGGTAGCCGACCGCACCGGTCTTCCAGGCCAGCAGCGGAGTCAGCCGGGTCTTGGCCAGGTACGACATCAGGAACCGGTTCAGGTACGTGGCGCGCGGTACCGTGCAGTTGTACAGCCAGAGCTCGTAGCCGTTCTGTTTGCGGGTCTGGAAGTAGCCGACGTTGTCCTCGTACACGTCCAGCCGTGGTGTGTCGGCGGTGACGGTCGCGGGTGGGTCCATGAGGTTCGTCTCGGCCTCGTTGAGCAGCGGCTTCGGGAAGTACTTGCGGTAGATCGCGTACATCCAGTTCGCCGCGTCGCGGTCCGGGCCGGCCCAGGTCTCGTCGTTCGCGCTCATGTAGAAGACGTCGGTGAGACCAAGCTGGTCCAGGTGCTGCTTCAGTGCGGCGAACACCTTGTTCAAGTACGCGGTCGCTTCCGGCGTACCTGTCTGCACGGGGACCATCTGGGTCGAACCGTCAGCAGCACGCTGCAGCATCTCGAGCTGTGGGCCGTGGGTATCGGTAGTGCCGTTCAGCAGGTGTGGCGTGTGAATCCACTGCAGCGCCCCGGCGTCCTTGTAGATCTTGAGGAACCGGTCGAAGCTCTGCCAGCCGAACGTGTAGTTGCCTGCCGTGTCGATCGTGGTGTTCGGGATCAGTAGTGCCTGGAAGTCGGCGAACACCACGTTGTTCCGGTGCTTGGCGTGGTTGCGGGCCATTGCTTCGATCACGCGCCACCAGTTCGCGTCGAACATCTGCACGCCGTACTGCAGGGGGATCGCCTTGATCGTGCCGTCGTAGTCCCAGCCGGCGGAGGTGGTCCAGTTGTTCATCCGGAACGTCGACTGGTTCGTGGGTGGCAGTGTGGAGGGATAGACAGTGATCCGGATCGGTACGGGCGTATCGCCGGCGCTGCTCTTGACCGTTGCCGATCCGGTGTACACACCAGGTGTCGCACCGGTCGGAACGTGGACGCTGTAGTGGTACGGCTGCGTGACGTTGGCGGCCAACGTACGCGGGGTGTTCTCTACCAGGGCGTCGTAGTACTTCGAGCCAGTGCCTTCGATCTCGACGCCTGCGCCGATCGGGACCACGTTCGGATGCAGGTACTCGCGCCGGACTGTGATGTCGGTCAGTGTGGCGCCGCCCGGTCCGGTCAGCGGGGTCGTGGTGATCGACACGTTCTGTACGTCGGCCGCGGGGCGGATCGCGATCTGGGCAGCCTCCGTCTCGTTGCGGGCCGCGTACAGGTCGATCGTGGACGATGCCCGTGCCGGGAGGGTGTCGTAGGGGAACAGCCGGTCGGACGAGTTGTGCGTCCAGACCGAGGGTGGTGCGGCGCTGGCCGGAAGGGGGAGCAGCGCGGCCAGTAGTACGCCGGACAGTAGAGCTGCGGGGGTACGCATAGAAGGGCCTCCGGGACTAGGGTCTAGCTACGGGTCCACTGCTGGTTGTCCATGCCCCATGACCACCGCAACCTGCCCATGCCGGTGACGTTGTTGAGGGTCAGCGACAAGTTGGTACCGCTGCCGCCGAGCGTGGTCATGCTGTAGCTGTCACCGTTGCGTAGGCCGGGCCAGTACACCGATCCCATGCCCAGCGATCGCAAGGTGTCGGAATCAGCTTGCATGTAAGCGATGTAGGCGTCCCCGTTGATCGCGCCGTTGTAGTTCACACCTGTTGTCATCGGCGCGCCCCACTCGTCCAGCACGGTACGAGAGGCGCAGGACCCGATCCGGCTCTTCAAGTCGTTGACCCACCACGAGTAGCTGGTCTGACTGGAGGCCCAGAACCCGTAGTGGTGCAGTGACAGGTACGTACCGTCGAACCGGCTGTCCGCGCAGACACCGGTGACGTTGTCGTTGTACCCGGTGCCGCTGACGAAGATGCGGTTCTTGGGCACGGTCGAGTAGTTGCTGATCCACTTCGCGACGAGATCCGACCAGGCGCTGAGGCTGTAGCCGAACGGTTCGTTCATCGGCTCGAAGTACACCGCGCTGTTGTTCGCGTACTTGCTGGTGACGGTGTTCCACATCGTCCAGTACGCGTCGGCGTCGTCGACCAGGCCGTCCTTGTGCGCGGCGCCCTCCCAGTAGCTGAGGATCACCTTGAACCCGTCGGCGACAGCGGCGTCGATCGCGCCGGTGTACGAGTTCCAGTACGAGCCGTTGACCGTGTACGGGTTGATCGGCAGCCGGACCGTGTTGGCGGCCAGCTGGGTGTGGAACCCGCGGATGATCGCATCCGCCTTGGCGTACGTGGTGTTGTAGCTGTCCGAGGTCGACAGCCCACTGGGTACGACTGCGTCGTCGGCGTAGTTGTCGCGGGGATCAGCCCAGTTCACACCGGCGAACTGGTTGGTAGCTGCGGATGCTTGAGGTGCTGCGAGTAAAGCGCTGGAAAGTAGTGCGGCAACGACGAGCAACGCCCGTCGGCCGCGAAATCGGATAGTGGACATGTTCCCTCCGGAGGGGCGTTAGGAGGAAGTCCCGGCCGCGGGCTGCGGCCGGGGCCATACTTCAGTGCCGTCGGTGGCGGCGCCAATTGGCGGGCTGTTGCCGTACCTCCACTTCAGCGAGTTGCATGCGGTAGCCACCTTCCCCGTCAGGGCGGAGCTGGGTCCCGCGTACCTGCACGTACCGCGCGGTGCGATCCGCGAAGGTGTACGTCACCCGACCGGCTCCCGGCTGCGGCGCACCGGTGACAGAGGTGACCGGCGTCCAGGTCGTACCGTCCGTGGACGTCTCCACGGTGTAGTCGATCGGGAAGCCCTGGCCAGTACTTGCACCATCGGTCCGCCCGTACAGGTCGATCCGGTTCACCAGGCTCGGACCGCCAAGGTCGACTCGTACGGACTGCGGCGAGCCGGCGGGGACCGACTCGCTGGTCCAGCCCATGGAGTTCCACAGCCGCGACTGTCGTGAGCCATCAGTCAGATTGGACCGCAGCCAGCCTTCATTCGGGTACTCCGAGGAGGTCGACGCCGTGACCGGACGTCCGGCCGCGAGGTTGCCGCCCGCGACCTCGACCTCGGCGAACTGCATCCGCGTGGCGCCGGCCGGATCCGGACTCAACTTCGTCCCGGTCACGCGTACGTACCGGACGTCCCGCGTCGCGAACGGCACCGTCTGGACGCCGCTCGGCCGTGGCTGACCCGTTCTGGACGCGACCGTTGTCCAGGCGGAGCCGTTCGTCGACACCTCGACCTTGTAGTCGATCGGGAAGCCGGCGCCGGTGTTGTTGCCGTCGGTCCGTGGGTACAGATCGACCCGGCCGATCGACCGCACTTTGCCGAGGTCCAGGTCGAACTGGGCGGTGGTGCCGACGTCGCTGGTCCACCCCATCGACGCCGCGTCGGACGTACGCTGCCCGTCGACGGCTGCCTGAGCACTCCAGCCGTCTTGGTCGTACGACGACGACGTGGTCACGTTGGTGCCTTCGGCCGGGTTGACCTCCGGGTTGATCCGTACGTTGTCAAAGGCAACGTTCACCCCGCCGCTGGCCAGACCGATGCCGCCGGCGGTGTAGTTCGGGTCGCTGACGGTGAGGAGCTGCTTCGTTCCGGCGTACACAGTGAGCTTGGTGCCACGCGCGACCACCCGCAGCCGGGTGACCTGGCCGGCGGTGTAGCCCGGGTTCTGCGTCTTGCCGAGCGTCGTTCCGTTGCGATAGACGAAGACCTCACCATTGTTGCGCTGGGCAATCAGATAGCCGCTGTCGAAGTCGGTCGGGTTCAGGTTGCGGATCACGATCCCGGCCCAGTTGGTGTCGCCGCCGGAGGCGTTGACCCCGCGGATCTGCAGGTCGACGGAGGCAGCCAGATCGCCGTATGCCCGTCCCTTCAGGCCGCTGACGATGTCCCAGCGGGACGTGTCGGTCTGGGTCAGCGCACCGCCGGAGACCGACCAGCTGCCACCCTTCGGCGTCCAGGCCTGCGATCCGCCGGAGAAGTCGTCGGCGTACGGGTAGGCCTGATCGTCGCCGCCCGCGGCCAATGCGTCCAGGACCTGGCGGTGCACCGTGTCCGACGCGACACCCGACTTGTCGACGGTGAACGAGTTCATCAGCAACGAGTTCGCCAGCGCCTTCGCGAGTACGGGCTTCGTAGCGGCCAGCTGAGTGAACAGTTCGTAGTCCTCGATGCCGTCCGTCTGGGCTTCGCTCCGGAGGCTGTCGTAGATGTCGTACGCCGCCTTGTTCGGCCGGATCAGGAAGTAGTCACCGGTCTGGGCGTCGTCGAAGGTGTCAATCGGGGTGTTGGTGCCGTTGTACCAGTAGTTCCAGCCCCAGTGCAGGTAGCCGGCCGCACCGGCCTTCCACGCCAGCAACGGGATCAGCCTGGTCTTGTTGAGGTACATCTTGATCAGCCGGTTCAGGTACGTGCCACCCGGCTGACCCGAGTTGTACAGCCAGAGTTCGGTGCCGTTCTGCTTCCGGGTCTGGAAGTACCCGACGTTGTTCTCGTACAGATCGACGATCGGTGTGTCCGCGGTGACGGTGGCCGGCGGGTCCATGATCTTGTACGTGGCCTCGTTGAGCAGCGGCTTCGGGAAGTACTTGCGGTAGATCGCGTACAGCCAGTTGGCCGCGTCCGTGTCGACGGACTTCATCGTCTCGTCGTTCGCGCTCATGTAGAACCTGTCGGTCAGGCCGAGCTGGTCCAGGTGCTGCTTGAGTGCGGGAAAGACCTTGTTCAGGTACGCGGTCGCTTCCGCCGAACCACTCGGCAGCGTGACCATGTGGGTGGAACCGTCCGCGGCGCGCTGCAGCGTCTCGACCTCCGAACCGCGCGAGTCCGTGCTGCCGTTCAGCAGGTGCGGCGTGTGAATCCACTGCAGCGCACCGGCGTCCTGGTAGATCTTCAGGAATTTGTCGAACGTTTGCCAGCCGAAGGTGTAGTTCCCGGCCGCATCGATCGTGGTATTCGGAATCAGCAGCGCCTGGAAGTCCGCGAAGACCACGTTGTTCCGGTGCCGGGCATGGTTCCGCGCCATCGCCTCGATCACGCGCCACCAGTTCGCGTCGTACATCCGCACGCCGTACTGCAACGGGATCGCCTTGATCGTGCCGTCGTAGTCCCACCCGGCCGAGGTAGTCCAGTTGTCCATCTTGAAGTGCGACTGGTCGGTCGGCGGCAGCGTCGCCGGGTAGACGGTGACCCGGACCGGTACGGTCGTGTTGCCCGCGTCGCTCTTCACGGTCGCCGATCCGGTGTAGACGCCGGGCTTGGCGCCGGCCGGTACGTGCACGCTGTAGAAGTACGGCTGCGTCACGTTGGCGGCCAGCGTCCGCGGGGTGTTCTCGACCAGTGCGTCGTAGTACTTCGAGCCGGTGCCGTCGGTTTCGATGCCGCCGTACGCGTCGACGACGTTCGGATGCAGGTACTCGCGCCGGACGCTGATGTCGGTCAGCGTCGCGCCGTCCGGACCGGTGAGCGGCGTGGTCGCGACCGAGACGTTCTGCACGTCGGCGGCCGGGCGGACCGCGATCTGGGCAGCCTCGGTCTCGTTCCGGGCCGCGTAGAGGTCGAGGGTCGACGACGCTCCGGCCGGGCGGGTCTCGTACGGGAACAGGCGGTCGGACGAGTCGCGGGTCCAGATCGGGGGCGGTTCGGCGTCGGCCGGCAGCGGCAGCAGGGCTGCCAGGAGTACGCCGGACAGCAGCGCCGCAGATTTGCGCATTATTGTCCTCCGGGCGGTTGGAAGGAGCAGGAATACGCACCAGTGTTGGCACCGGCTCAGAAGCCGGTCAACAGGCCGGCCCCGGAACGCGTGGCCGGTTCCGGGCAGGTCCACCGGCGAACCGGTTCAGCCGGCGGCCAGCTCGTCGATGGTTAGACCACTCAGCACCGATCGGGGCTCGGCAACGGTCAGATCGAGCATCGGATCGGCGTCCGCGTCCTTCACCTTGACCAGCAGCCAGTCGGCGCTGGTCCGGGTGAAAGCCCAGGCGCCGTTGAGTTTCAGGCCGTGCAGTTGCACCTTCAAGTGTCCGCGTTCGATCGCCTCGGCCGGGTCGACCAGTTGCCGGCGGTCGTCGCGGGTCAGGTTCGTGTAGACGCCGGCGTCCCAGACGATCACGGCACCGCTGCCGTACTGCGCGTCCCGGTGCACGCCCTCGTACGACGCGTACTCGAGATCGTGGTCGGTGGTGAACACCGCGAGCCGCTTGACCACCGGGTCCAGCGACGGGCCGCGCGGCACCGCCCAGGACTTGAGCACCCCGTCCACCTCGAGCCGAACGTCGTAGTGCCGGCGCCGGGCGTCGTGCAACTGGACCACGAAGATGGGCTGGGACGGCATCGGGTTCCCTTCGGCGGGCGGTCAGTTCGAGTTACGGCTAACGGTTCGTCGCGCGGCGGTTGTAGGCTTTGCTCTGGCTGGGAAACCAGTCCCCAAACCTCCTCTCCATCATCCGCCCCTGTCCAGAAGCAGGTGCCATGCCCGTAGCCCCTTCCCCGGCTCGGCCGATCGCCGTCCAGATCCTGATCGCGGGACGCTGGATCGCAGGCCAAGAACTGGGTCGCCGGACCGGGACGGCCGGTGCCGACGAAGTTCTCGTCAGCCACCACGGCCATCTCGTCTGGATCGACCAGCACGCTGTGCGGGAGCTCAACAGCTGAAAGCCCTTACCTGAAAGGCCTTTCAGCAAAGAGCTTTCGCAACCAGGTTGCCGATCTCGATCGCCGAGCCCGACCCGGTCGGGTCGAACAGCGTCCGCGTCAACGCGAACGCGACGCCCGAGCGCGTGTCCGCCCAGGCGGCGCTGCCACCCATGCCCGGAATCCCGAACGACGCCGGGCTCTCCTCCGCACTCGAGCCGAACCGGCCGATCGGATAGCCCAGCGCCATCGTCGCCGGGTTGCCGAGTAGCTCGTCCGGCGCGACCAGCGCGGGGCCGGTGATCACCGGTACGGACTCGGGGCGGACCAGCTGGACGCCGTTCACCGGGCCGATCAGTCCGGCGTAGAGGGTGGCGATCCCGTACGCGTTGAGGATCCCGCAGGACGGGTCCTCGGTGGCCAGTACTTCCGGGCGGTTGACTACGGCGGCGCGCGGCTGGACGGCGGGCGGGATGGTGCGGTTGAACATCTCGGCCAGCATCGCGAAGGTCGCTTCGGCGCCGTCCGGTTCGACCAAGGGCACCAGCCGGTGGGCCTGGTCGGCCGGAAGAGCGAAGTACACGTCGTTCTCGATGCCGAGTGGGGTCAGGATTTCTTTCAGTACGGCGGAGATCGTCCGGCCGGTCGCGCGGCGGACGAGTTCGCCGACCAGTACGCCGAACGTCTCCGCGTGGTACGTCAGCTTCGTACCCGGCTCCCACCACGGCTCGGCGTTCGCGAAGTACTCGGCCAGGGCGTCCTTGTCCGCGAGCGAGGCCCGGGTCCCGTCCGGCGGCAGCGCGGGCAGGCCGACCGAGTGGGTCAATACGTGCCGGAGCGTCGCCTGGTCCTTTCCGTGCGCGGCGAATTCGGGCCAGATGGTCGCGATCGGGGCGTCGTAGTCGAGTACGCCACGATCCACGAGGACGTTCGCCACCGTCGCGGACGCGCCTTTGCCGGTGGACGCGGCGAAGTACAGCGCGTCCCGCCGTACGCCGGCGACCGCGTCCACCACCAGCTCACCATTCTTGTACGCGGCGACCTGCAGCCCGAGTTCGGTCTCGGCCAGCTCGTCGATCCGGCGTTGCACCACGTCCTGAAGGTCCATCAACCCATCCTGTCTCCGCAGCGGTCCTTGTGTGGGGACGTCGGAGCTGGGCTGGGCGTTTGTACGCGCTTCAGGTTCGAACGCGCTTCAGGCGTAGTCGAGGGCGAACCGCGTCGTGCGCTCGACCTCCGCGTCCGTTCCGACCGGGCAGAACAGGAACTCGGTGGTGCCGGCCTCCGCGTACCGCTTGAGCTCCTTGGCGACTGTCTCCTCGTCGCCCAGTACGGCAGTGTCCTCGGGCCCGGCCTTGCCACCGCGGTCCAGCACCGCCCGGTACGCCGGCATCTCGCCTGCCATGCCGAACCGCGACTTGATCCACGCCCGTGTCGTATCCGGATCGTCCGTGATCGCGACACAGGCGCCCGCGATCACCTGCGGTTCGGGGCGGCCCGCCGCGGTCGCGGCGCGGTCGATGGTCGGCCGGATGAAGTTTTCGATCACCTCGGGGCCGGCCCAGCTGGTCGTCGTACCGGCAGTCAGCTCGCCGGCGATCTTCAGCATCCGCGGCCCGAGCGCCGCCACGATCAGCTCCGGCGCCTCGGCGCCCGCGATCTGCACCTGGCCGCGGGCGATGACGCGCTCGCCCTCGTAGCTGGTGGGCTCACCTGTGAGTAGCGGCCCAAGCGCCTCGACGTACTCGCGAACGTACGCGGCCGGACGCTCCATCGACAGACCGAACATCCCTTCCATCATGTGCGGGTGACTCGAGCCGACGCCGAGCGTCAACCGGTTCCCGGTCAGCGCCTGCACGCTGAGTGCCTGCGACGCCAGGGCGATCGGGTGCCGCGGATAGACCGGCACCACGCCGACCGCGTACCCGATCGTCGACGTGTACGGCGCGACGCCGGCGATCAACGTCAGCGCGTCCCAGCCGAGCCGCTGACTGAACCAGATCCGGTCGATCCCGGCGTCCTCGGCGGCCTTCGCGACGGCGCCGAGCTCGGCGATGCTCTTGCCCTCTTCTTCGATCCACAGTCCGATCCTCATGTCCACCAGTCAACGAGCCCGGCGGCCGCCGACCCAGACGCAGTTACGCTGTGCAGCGATAAGGGATCGTGATCGCCGGAGGTGCTCGATGGAGCTGCGACAGCTGCGGTACTTCGTCACAGTTGCCGAGGAACTGCACTTCGGCCGGGCCGCCGAGCGGCTGAACATCGTCCAGCCCGCCGTCAGTCAGCAGGTGGCGCGGCTCGAACGCGAGCTCGGGTTGCGGCTGCTCGATCGCTCGTCGCGGCATGTGCGACTGACCGGCGACGGCGAACGGATGCTGGCCGAGGCGCGTGCGGTGCTGACGGCCGCGGATCATGCTGCTGAGGTCGCCGCGGAGCTGGCGTCGGGGCGTTCCGGCGTACTGCGGATCGGTACCGCGCCGGGGCTTCGCGATCGGCTGGAGCGTGGTTTGGCCGTGCTTCGCGCGAGTACGCCCGATCTTGAGGTCCGACTGACCTCTGGCACCACCGGTGAGTACCTGGCCGCGCTTCGGGCCGGTGAACTTGATTTCGCGTTTGTCCGTGGTGAGGTCGCGGTCGCGGGGCTGCGGGTGGTCGAGCTTTGGCGCGATCCGCTTTCGGTGCTGGTGCCCGCGTCGTACCGGGCGGATGACGGGGTCAAGCTGATCGACCTGGCGGGGCTTCCGCTGCGGCTGCCTGCCGATGCGTGGCTGCATGACCACCTGGTCGGCGAGTGCCGGGCGGCTGGGTTCGAGCCGGTGATCGGGCGGGCGGTGGAGGATCTCGAGGCCGCGATTGTGGAGATGGCGAGCGGTGCGGAGGCCTGGACCGTCGTGTACGGGACGGCGTGTGGGGCGGCCGAGGGGGCGCTGTGGATGGGTCCGTTCGCGCCGCCGCTGAGCGCGCCAGGGCAGTTGGTCGTTGGTACGAGCCCGACCGCGGAATGTGTCGAACTGCTGGTTCGCGCGTTCATGTGAAGGACCCTCGGCGGGCCCTGACAGCACCGCCGAGGGTCGGTGTTGATTACTCAACAAGCACCGGATCGTACGGGGGAAATCGCGTTCCGAGAAGGGCCCGTCTCATAATTCGCGCGGCGTGGGCCCGCCGGCTGGTTGGTGGCGCCCGGTGAGCGGTCGCTGACAGCGCGGGATTATTGTTGGGAGTTGCAACCAAATATCGGGCTGCGTGAGGACAAGACAGCCGTTTCCGCCCCGGGACAGTGCCCGCCACTGCCCCGGTCGTAGCGACCCCGCTGTACGAAACGGAAGCCGATGTCTGCCACCCAGACCTCGCCGGCGAAACCACCCGCCGGCCCCACCAAGCCGACCCGCTACCGGTCCCGGTACGCGGACGGCGGCAACCCGGACCTGACCCCGGAACCGGCCCCCGCCGGCCCGCCCCCGGGCGCTTCGGGGCCGCCCGGCGATCCGGAGCTGTCGCACCGGGAGATCCTGGAGATCCTCGCCGGGCTGCTCGCGGCGTTGTTCACCGCGGTGCTCAGCTCGACGATCGTCAGCAACGCGCTGCCGACGATCATCGCGGACCTCGAGGGTTCGCAGACCCAGTACACCTGGGTGGTCACCGCCAGCCTGCTCGCGATGACCGTGTCCACGCCGGTGTGGGGCAAGCTGTCCGACCTGCTCAGCAAGAAGCTGCTGGTCCAGGTCGCGATCGTCGCGTTCGTCGTCGGTTCGGTGCTGGCCGGCGCGTCCCAGAACGTACCGTTCCTGATCGGCGCCCGCGTCCTGCAGGGCATCGCGATGGGCGGGTTGATGGCGCTCGCGCAGGCGATCATCGGCGCCGCGATCCCACCCCGGAACCGCGGCCGGTACTCCGGGTACATGGGCGCCGTGATGGCGCTCGCGACCGTGTCCGGTCCGCTCGTCGGCGGCGTCATCGTGGATACGTCATGGCTCGGCTGGCGCTGGTGCTTCTACGTCTGCGTACCGCTTGCTGTGGTTTCGCTGATCGTGCTGCAGAAATTCCTGCACCTGCCGGTGGTGAAGCGTCGCGTACGGATGGACTATCTCGGCGCAAT
Organism: Kribbella hippodromi; assembly: GCF_039531045.1. Lineage (NCBI taxonomy): Bacteria > Bacillati > Actinomycetota > Actinomycetes > Propionibacteriales > Kribbellaceae > Kribbella > Kribbella hippodromi. The sequence continues at coordinate 56,284 of NZ_BAAAPH010000025.1, forward strand.
CCTGATCGCCGGCGCGGCGAGCCTGCCGTTGATCTGGGTGTCGTTCGCGGGGCAGCACTTCGCGTGGTGGTCCTGGCAGACCGGCGCGTACCTCGGCGGTACCGCACTCCTCGGCGTACTGGCCGTCGTCGTCGAAACGCACGCCCGCGAGCCACTCGTACCGGTGCGAGTGGTGCGGGAACGGACGACCGCGCTTGCGATCCTCGCGAGCCTCTCGGTGGGGATCGCGATGTTCGGCAGCGCGGTGTTCCTCGGGCAGTACTTCCAGGTGGCGCGCGGGTACAGCGCGACCGAAGCCGGGTTGCTGACCATTCCGATGATGTTCGGCTCGTTCCTTGGGTCGGTCGGGTCTGGGCAGCTGATCACGCGGTACGGGAAGTGGAAGCGGTACTTGGTGATCGGTGGGTTGTTCCTTACCGCCGGGCTTGGGGTGCTGGGGACGATCGACCACACGTCGCCGTACTGGTACGTCGGGCTGGGGATGCTCGGGATGGGCATCGGCATGGGGATGACGATGCAGAACCTCGTCCTCGCTGTGCAGAACACTGTGGATGTGAGCGAGGTCGGGGCGGCCAGCGCTACCGTCACGTTCTTCCGGAGTCTTGGCGGGGCGGTCGGGGTGTCGGTGCTGGGCGCGATCCTGGCGACCCGGGTGACTGATCTGATCGCCGAGCATCTACGAGCGCTGGGCCCTGGTGCCGAGGCTGCTGCCAAGGGTGGATCGGGGAGTGTTCTGGACGTCAACGCTCTTCCCGCGCCTGTCGCCGAGATCGTCCGCCACGCCTACGGCGACGCCACCGGCCGAATCTTCATCATCGCCGCCGGCGCCGCGGTAGTAAGCCTGCTGGCAGTCCTCTTCATCAAAGAAGTCCCCCTCCGCCAAACCGTAGCCAAAACCCCCACCCCAACAAACACATCCGCTGACTCGGCCTCCTCCGCGAACGCCACCTCTGCAACAAGCGGCGCATCCGCCGGCCCCGCCACGTCCGCCGACTTCGCAGTCAGCGGTGGGCCCGGCGGCACCTTCGACGGCCGCGGTGCCTCGACCACCGCACCCGCAGCGGTCGGGGCAGCTGGTGCCTCCGCTGCCCTCGGTGCGCCCGCTGGTGCGGCCGAGTCCGGAGCGTCGACCGGGGTCGGCGGGGCATCCGCGGAGTACGCCGTACCCGGTGCTGGTGGTTCTTCTGATGAGGTGGTGGATGATCCCGCGGCGCGTGCTGCGGTGGTTGCTCTGGATGTGATCACCTCGGCGGAACGTACTGCTCGCGAGCGCGAACGTCAGGCCAACGAGCACGTACAAGCTGCCGCCGACACCATCCGCCAGATGCGTACGGATGTAGCCGATCTGTTCACCCGGGTGGACCAGCAGATCGCCGACCTGGAAGGCACCCTGCCCGGTGCCGCGATCCCGCACCCCGCGGCCGCGCTCCTCGACTCCCAGCGCCCCACCGGCGACCTCTCCGAAGAACTCCGCCGCTACGAACTGAGCGTCCTCAGCGCCAGCCAACGCACCGCCGACCACCTCCGCCAAACCGCCAAATCCGAAGCCGACCACCTCCGCGAAACCACCCGCGCCGAAACCGACGAACTCCGCCTCGCGGCCCAATCCGAAGCCACCCAACTCCTCACCGAAGCCCGCGCCGAAGAACAAGAAATCCGCACCCGAATCACCGAACTCCAATCCGTGGAACAACACCTCCTGGGCATAGTCCGAGCCAACCTCTCCACCACCCCGCCCACCGCCTCCACCACACCCTCTACCTCCCCCGCACCCGCTGCCTCGAACGCACCCCACACCACCCTCCCCCCACACATCACCCACCCCACAACCCCAACCCACGCAGCCCCCTCACCCCACACCACCACGCCAACCCACGAGACCACCCCCGCCCCCACCACCCCGCCAACCCACGACACCACCCCAGCCCACGGCACCACTCCCGCCCACGGCACCACTCCCGCCCACGGCACCACGCCAGCCCACGGCACGACTCCCGCTCACGCCTCCACCCACGCCTCCACCACCCCCCACCCGCCCGCCGGCAACGGCTACCCCGACGACTCCCCTCACCGCCAACCCTTCGGCTGAACCCACGTACTCTCGCGGGCCGGCCCTTGAGGTGGTGGGTTGGCCCCTGAAAATACGAGGGGTCAACCCTCTGTCTCAGGGGTCAACCCCTGGCTGCGTACTTGATGTGCCATCCGTCTGGCACTTGCCGGGTCACACGCCGAGACCGGTCCGTACACGAACCAACCACGGGGCGGGCCGCCTGCCCTGTGGTTCGTGTACGGACCAGGAGCGATCTCCTTGCCGGGCCGATGGTGCGCTGCCGGGGTGTTGCGCGTGCACTTCGATAGCCGGGTAGCCGGGTAGCCGGGTGAACGGGTGGACGGGTGGACCGGTGGACGGGAGCATCGTTCCGTACACCATTGGGCGGCGGGGCCGTGGTGACGCCGTGAGTGGTGCAGCTTCGCGCAGTCGCGCAGTCGCGCAGTCACGGGGTCGCGGGGTCGCGCCGCGTGTGGCGTGGGGGGCGTGGGGTTTGTAGTTCGCGTGCTGGGTGGGGGTTCTCGTGGGGTGTCGGGGGTGGGTGGCATGCTTCGGGGTAGGCGGGTGGGTTAGGAGTGGTGTGGGTTGTGGGACGTGGAGCGGGTGCTGGGGCTGGCGTCTGATGCTGCGTCTGTCAAGGCTGGGCAGGGGCTGGCTGTCGGTGCGAAGTGGGTGGAGTACGGCGCGACTGAGCGGGTGGTGTGGGGGCTCTGCCGCGGGAGTGGGAAAGAGCCGTATCGATGCATGGTCGACCTCGGTGGACCGGCGTACAAATGTTCCTGCCCGTCCCGGAAGTTCCCGTGCAAGCACGCCCTCGGCTTGATGCTCCTGTGGGTGAACGGCGAGATCCAGCCCGCACCAAAGCCGACCGACTCCGCGGCGCCTCCCGGTAACCACATTCCCCACCCACCCGGTGACCACGTTCCCCAATCAGCCGGTGACCCGGCACCCCACCTGTCTGGTGATCAGGTTCCTCATCAGCCCGGTGGTCAGGTTCCTCACCAAGCCGGTGGTCAGGTTCTCCACCAACCCGGGGACGGGGGCCTCGGCCCGCGTGGTGACCAGCCTTCCCCTGCGCACAGCGATGGGGTGGGGGAGCCGGAGTGGGTTCGGGAGTGGATGGATCAGCGGGCGGAGCGGGTTGAGCGGGGGGAGCGGAAGCCGGGGGAGGTGGTTGATCCGATCGCGGCGCAGCAGCGGGCGGTGCGGCGGGCGGAGCGGGTTTCGGCTGGGTTGGCGGAGTTGGCGAGCTGGTTGGACGATCAGGTACGGCAAGGGCTCGGCGCCTTCGACCAGCGGGCGTACTCAGAGCTGAGCCGTCTCGCCGCGCGCATGGTTGACGCGCAAGCACCAGGAGTCGCAGGTGCCGTACGACGTGCCGCCGCCGTCGTTGGCCGCAACCATGATTGGCCGGGCGAACTGCTCGAAGAGCTCGCGCTCATCCACCTGATCGTCTCCGCGCATGGTCGGCTAGCGGAGCTCCCGCCGTCGCTAGCCGACACCGTGCAGAGCCGGATCGGCTGGACCACCGAAACCGCACGCGTACTGGCCGAAGGTGAAAAACTCGAGGACGATTGGCTGATGCTCGGCCGGGTGATCGAGCCGGACGAGCATCTGACCGTACGCCGTGTGTGGTTGCGTGGGGCAACGACCGGCCGCCTCGGTCTGTTGCTCACGTTCGCGGCCGGCGGCCGTCCGCTCGATCCGCTACCGGCGCGACCGGGTGAGTACGTACCGGGCGCGCTCTCGTTCTACCCCGGCGCGCTCCCGATGCGCGCGCTCCTGACCCAGTCCGCGCCGCGCCGGCCCGCGCCGCGCCCGAGCGGGCTCAATGCACGGCAGGCGTTGGCGGCGTACGTGGAATCGCTCGCGGCCGATCCGTGGAATGAACGCTGGCCGCTCGTACTCCAAGATGTCCGCCCCGCCCGGCACGGTGAAGGTTGGGCGCTCGTCGACGCGTACGGTGATGCGCTCGAGCTGCTGCCCGGTTGGGACGCGATGCGCTTGCTCGCGGTGTCCGCGGGCGATCCGATCACTGTCGCGGGCGAGTGGAACCGCGCCGGTCTGCGCCCGATGACGTGTTGGCAAGGCGATCGGCCGGTGACGCTGTGAAGGGCTGGGACGGGTTGGTCAGCTCGGCATTGCTGGGTACGGACCGCCGCCCGCCGCACTTCGAGGAACTGCCCGAACATGTTCAGGAACGCTTAGGCGATGGCGGTTTGCTTGACGCGGCGGCGCTCGCGACTGTGTACAAGCGGGCCGGACGGAAACCGTTGGCCGGCCTGACACCACTGGCTGCCGCGCCCGGTGCGGATCGGCCGTTGCCGCGGCCGGTGGCGATCCGTCGGTTGGCGGCGATGCTCGGTGGGTTCCAGACGTCGGCGCTCGGCGAATGGTTGCGGGTCGCGGACGCGAACGGGTGGGGCGTACCGCCGGAGCAGCTGCCGGCGTTGGCGGATTACGCGCGGAACCGGGCCGAGTACCGTCCGCTGGTGATCGCGGCAGCGGGTCGCCGGGCTCGGTGGCTAGCCGATCTGAATCCAGAGTGGCGATTCCTGCACGCTGCTGTTGCTGAGGGCAATGATTGGACGCATGGGAACGCGGTCCAACGGCGGGCTTGGCTGAAGGCTCGGCGGGCGGCGGACCCGGCGGCGGGGCGCGCGGAGTTGGTCGAGGTTTGGGCGACTGAGTCGGCCGCTACCCGGGCTGATTTTCTTGGGTTGTTCGCGGATGGGTTGTCGCTGGCGGATGAGGAGTTTCTGGAGTCGGCGCTTGATGATCGGTCGCGGGAAGTGCGGCGGGTGGCGGCGCGGCTGTTGGCTCGGTTGGAGGGGTCGCGGTACGGGGCGCGGATGATCGAGCGGTTGCATTCGTACGTCACGGAGGCTCAGGGCGTACTCGCGGTTGAGCTTCCACACCGTCTTTCGTCGTCAATGGAACGTGATGGTCTCGACTCGCAGAACCCACAAGGGGTGGGGAAGCGGGCGTGGTGGTTGCAGCAGATCATTTCCAATACACCGCTCGCCGCGATGGAGCTGAGGTGGATTCGGCTGCCGGTGGAGGGGTGCGCCGCGGAGGTTCTCCAGGCGGGCTGGACCGAGTCAGCCATCCGCGAGGCAGGCGGGGATCAGGCGGCGCGGTGGGCGCGGGAGCTTTTGTTGCTCAAGGCCAACACCGGCAGCAGAGGTCCGGCGGAACTGCTCAGGTTGTTGCCGCCAGCGGAATGGGCACGCGCCGTCGACGGACTCCGCAGCACCGTGGATGTGGCGGAGCTAGTAGGCGGTCTTCCCGTGCCCTGGCCCACCGATCTCGCAACCATGATCCTCGACCAGCTGGCCAAAGTAGGTACGAACCGCGCCTGGGCCAGGCTCGCGAGCATCACCGCCCGCGCCGTACCACCCGACGCACTCACCCACCCGATCACCCGCGAACCCACCAGCGAAGAGGACACCTGGCGCCGGCGCCTGGTAGAAACCCTCACCTTCCGCCGCGAACTCCACGAGGAGCTGTCATGAGCACCGAAATCCTCCGCCCACACGCCGAAGTGGAGTACGCCGAAGAGCTGCGTGCACTAAAAGACAATGACGACCGCCCGCGCCCACCAGCCTGGCAACTGTCACCAGCAGCCGTCGTCACCTATCTACTAGGCGGAACAGCCGGCGCCACCGAGATCACCCCCAAGTACGTCGGCCCCCGGCGCCTAGTAGAAGTAGCCGTCGCCACCCTTGCTACCGACCGCGCCCTGCTCCTCCTAGGCGTCCCAGGTACCGCGAAGACCTGGGTCAGCGAACACCTGGCCGCAGCCATCAGCGGCGACTCAACCCTCCTGGTACAAGGAACAGCAGGTACGGCCGAAGAAGCGATCCGCTACGGCTGGAACTACGCCCAACTCATCGCCCAAGGCCCAAGCGAGGCCGCCCTGGTACCGAGCCCGGTACAACGCGCGATGAGCGAAGCAAAGATCGCCCGCATCGAGGAACTGACCCGGATGCCGTCAGACGTCCAGGACGCGCTGATCACGATCCTCTCCGAGAAGACCCTCCCGATCGCCGAGCTGGCCACGGAAGTCCAAGCCCGTAAGGGTTTCAACGTCATCGCCACCGCGAACGACCGGGACAAGGGCATCAACGAGCTGTCCAGCGCGCTCCGCCGCCGGTTCAACACTGTCGTCCTCCCGCTGCCGGATTCCGCCGAGGACGAGGTCGAGATCGTCTCCCGCCGGGTGTCGCAGCTCGGTTCGGCGCTCGAGCTGCCGCAGCCGGACGACGCGCTGGACGAGATCCGCCGGGTCGTCACGATCTTCCGTGAGCTGCGCTCCGGCCGGACCGAGGACGGGCGTACGGCGGTGAAATCCCCTTCTGGCACGCTGTCCACGGCCGAGGCGATCAGCGTCGTCACCGGCGGTCTCGCGCTCGCGGCGCATTTCGGCGACGGCGTACTGCGCTCGTCCGATGTGGCCGGTGGCATTCTCGGTGCGGTGATCAAGGACCCGTCGGCGGACCGCGTGGTCTGGTCGGAGTACCTCGAGACGGTGGTCCGCGAACGGGACGACTGGGCGCCGTTCTACCGGGCCTGCCGAGAGATCTCCGGATGACCGTTCACCTGCTCGGGATTCGGCACCACGGGCCGGGATCGGCGCGCGCGGTGGCGACCGCGCTGGGCGAGCTCCAGCCGGACGTGGTGCTGATCGAAGGACCGCCCGAGGCCGACAAACTCGTCGCGCTCGCGGGCTCCGCCGAGATGGAACCACCGGTCGCCTTGCTGGCGTACGCGGCCGACAACTCGACCAAGGCAGCGTTTTGGCCGTTCGCGGTGTTCAGTCCGGAGTGGCAGGCGATCCGGTACGGGCTGGCGGCCGAGGTGCCGGTGCGCTTCTGCGACCTGCCGGCCGCGAATCAGTTCGCGTCATCAGGTGGCGAGGGCCGGCGGGCGGCGTCGATCGACCCGTTGGCGACCCTCGCGTCGGCCGGTGGGTACGACGACCCGGAGCGATGGTGGGACGACGTGATCGAGTCGCGCCGGGGCGGTGCGGAACCGTTCTCGGTGATCGCGGACGCGATGCGCGAACTGCGTCATGGCGAGGAGGCGACCGGCCGCGAAGCGCAGCGCGAGGCGTACATGAGAACCGTGCTGCGCAAGGCGATCCGCGAGGGGTTCGAGCGGATCGCGGTGGTTTGTGGCGCGTGGCACGTGCCGGCGCTGGAGCTTCCGTTGCCACCGGCAACACATGACGCGCGGATCTTGAAGGGTCTGCCGAAACGCAAGGTCGCGTGTACGTGGGTGCCGTGGACGCACGGCCGGCTGGCCGCGGCGAGTGGGTACGGCGCCGGCATCACGTCGCCCGGCTGGTATCACCACCTGTTCACCGCGCCGGACCAGATCACCACGCGCTGGCTGTCGAAGGTCGCCCAGGTCCTCCGGGACGAGGACCTGCCGGTTTCCAGCGCGCACGTCATCGAGGCCGTCCGGCTCGCGGACACCTTGGCCGCATTGCGAGAACGGCCGCTGGCCGGGCTGAGTGAAGTGACCGAGGCGACGCGAGCCGTGCTGTGCGGCGGAAACGACGTGCTGCTCGATCTCGTCACCCGCGAGGCAGTCGTCGGTGAGCTGCTTGGGACTGTTCCCGGCGAGACACCGCAGGCGCCGGTCGCGGCCGATCTGGCGGCGCATGCGCGACGGCTGCAGATGAAGCGGGACGTGACCGAGCGCGTGGTCGAGCTCGATCTGCGTAAGCCGAACGACCTGGACAAGTCCAGGCTCCTGCACCGCTTGCGGATTCTCGGTGTGCATTGGGGTGTGCCGGCAACGGACGAGCGGCGGGCGCAAGGCACGTTCCGGGAGATGTGGCGGCTCGCTTGGGATCCCGGGCTGGAGGTCGAGCTGGTCGCGGCCGGCGCGCACGGGACGACTGTGCTCGACGCCGCGACGACCGTGATGCTGAAGGCCGCCGACTCCGCGACCTTGGCCGATGTCACCGCAGCGTTGGAGAAATCCCTGCTCGCCGATCTCGCGGACGCGCTGCCGACGCTGCTGCAAGGTGTCGACACCAGAGCGGCCGCCGATGCGGACGTCGGTCATTTGATGGCCGCGCTTCCGGCCCTCGCGCGGGCCTCGCGGTACGGGGACGTACGCGGAACCGACACCGCCGGGCTGGCCGCGGTCGCCGGGCGGATGGTGTCGCGGGTGTGTGCCGGTCTGGCGCGTACGGTGCATGGGCTCGATCCGGATGCGGCGGCGGCCGTACAAGAGCTGATCGACGGCGTACAGGACGCGACCGTGCTGCTCGCCGAGGACGTGCGGTCGCAATGGCTGAACACCTTGGAGGGATTGAGCGATCGCGTCTCGGTGCCGCCGCTGATCCGCGGCCGGTTGACGCGGTTGATGCTGGACACGTCACGGCTTCCCGACAACGAGGTCGAGCTGCGCCTTGGGCGGTCGCTTTCGCCGGGTACGCCGACGGCTGATGCGGCCGGGTACGTCGAGGGGTTCCTGGCCGGTGGTGGGTTGCTGCTCGTACACGACGAGCGGTTGCTGGCGTTGGTGGATGCTTGGCTGGGCTCGATTCCGGATGATGCTTTCGTGGAGGTGCTGCCGTTGTTGCGGCGTACGTTCGGGACGTTCGCGGCGCCGGAGCGACGGTCGATCGGCGCCCGCGCACGTGGCCTGGCCGACCCGGGAGCGGTTGTAGTTGCTGATGACAACGAGCTCGACGCCGAGCTGGCCGCGACCGCGCTGCCGGTCGTCGCGCAACTGCTGGGAGTCTCGTGAACGACGAGCGAATGCGCCGCTGGCGGCTGGTGCTCGGCGCTGAGGCCGAGCCGGAGATGGGGACGACGTTGTCCGGCCAGGACCGCTCCGTCGACGCCGCGCTGGCCGCGTTGTACGACGCCGGCGAAGGTGAATCCGGACCACAACGCTCCGCCGGGCTCGGATCGTCGGCGCCACGGGTGGCTCGCTGGCTCGGCGACATCAGGCAGTACTTCCCGAGCACTGTGGTTCAGGTGATGCAACGCGACGCGGTCGAGCGGCTCGGGATCACCCGGATGTTGATGGAGCCGGAGTTGCTCGGTGCCGTCGAGCCGGACGTGCACCTGGTGAGTACGCTGCTGGCCCTCAACGAGGTGATGCCCGAGGAGACCAAGCAGACTGCCCGCGAGGTGGTCGGCCGGGTCGTCGCCGAGCTGGAGGCACGGCTGGCGGAGCGGACCCGCGCCGCGGTCACCGGCGCGCTCGACCGGGCCGGGCGGACCAGCCGCCCGCGGCACTCGGACATCGACTGGGACCGGACCATCCGCGCCAACCTGAAGCACTTCTCGCCGGCGCTGGGGACGATTGTTCCGGACCGTCTGATCGGGTACGCGCGACGGAACCACAGCGTGCAGCGTGACATCGTGCTCGCGATCGACCAGTCGGGTTCGATGGCGGAGTCGGTGGTGTACGCATCGCTCTTCGGCGCGGTGCTCGGCTCGATCCGGACGCTGCGTACGAGTTTGGTGGTTTTCGACACCGCGGTTGTCGATCTCACCGATCAGCTGGACGATCCCGTCGACGTACTGTTCGGTACGCAGCTCGGCGGCGGTACGGACATCAACCGCGCGCTCGCGTACTGCGAAACGCTGGTGACCAAGCCGGCCGAGACCGTACTCGTCCTGATCTCCGACTTGTACGAGGGTGGCGTCCGCGAGGACCTGCTGCGGCGGGCGCGATCGCTGGTCGATTCCGGAGTACAGGTGATCGCGCTACTCGCCCTGGCCGACTCGGGCACCCCTTCGTACGACGCCGAGAACGCGGCCGCGCTGACCGAGCTCGGCGTGCCGACCTTCGCCTGCACGCCCGACAAGTTCCCCGACCTGATGGCCGCCGCGATCCGTCACGACGACATCACCGGCTGGGCCGCCACCAACCTGGGCTGATCAGCCGGCGATCTCGAGGATGTCGATTTCGGTGTACGGGTCGGCCTCGGCGAAGCGCAGCGCCCACCGGACGGCTTCCTCCTTGCTGTCCACCCGGATGATCGAGACGCCCGCGACCAGCTCCTTGGTCTCCGCGAACGGACCGTCGACCACGCGCGGCTGCCCGGGCCGCGGGAACACGACCCGCGCGCCGCGCGAACTCGGCATCAGGCCCTCGCCGAGCACCAGCACCCCGGCCTGACGCATCTCCTCGAGCACGGCATCCGCCCGTTCCAGGATCTCCGCGTCCGGCGGGTTGCCGGCCTCCAGGTTGTCGTTCGTCTTGTGGAGCAGCATGTACCTCATAAGGGTGACCTTAACGCGGCGAACTGTGCTGTCCAGGTGGCGCTAACGACAGGAGGTAGTCGCCAATCTGCCGTCGTCCGGCGCCTGGCTGAGCGTGCGGAAGCTCGCCGTCACCGACTACCTCCTGTCGTTAGCGTCATCATGGGGACATGGGTGAGATCGGGGAGCGGTACCGGCGGCGGGCGGATGCGTTCGAGCGGACGGTCGCGGCGGTCCGGCCGTATCAGTGGGACAACCCGTCACCGTGCGCGGAGTGGACCGCCCGGGACGTACTCGATCACGTCGTCGAGATGCATTCGGTGATGCTGATCCCGGTCGCGCGGAAGCTGCCGGCCGCGGACGATCTGCTGATCGCGTTCCAGGAAGCACGGGCCGCGATCGAGGACGTACTCGACGACCCGATCGCCGCGCTGACCGAATCGGACACGCCGATCGGCCGGGTGACGGCCGAGCAACACATCGACCAGGTGGTGTCCGACGACCTCGTCCTGCACGGCTGGGACCTGGCCCGCGCGACCGGCCAGGACGAGACGATCGAGCCGGCCGACGTCGAGCGGCTGTGGGCGATCACGGTCGCGATCCCGCCGGAGCTGATGGCGAAGTACCGGACGCCGGGTGCCTTCGGCGAGGGCATTGAGGTGTACGGGGCGGAGGTGGTCGTACCGCCCGATGCGCCGCTGCAGGACCGCCTACTTGGCTTGCTCGGCCGTGAGCCGTGAGAGGTCGCTCGGCGCGTAGTAGCTGGTCGGGTCGTCGCACAGCGGCGCCTTCGTGAGCTGCTCCGGGTCGGTCATCAGCAGCGCGTGACCTTTGGCGACAGCGGAGTTCAGGTACTCGTGGCCGGGCAGATCCGCGACCGCCGTACGGCAGCCGAGCGCCATCCCCTCGAAGAGCGCCGTCGTGGAGACACCCACCTGGTACGTCGCCGTGGCCAGCAGGTCGAGCGTGCTGCCACCGGTGGACAGCTGTACGCCGGGCGGCATCGTGTAGTCCTCGGGGCGCTCGCTCGGATGCAACCGGTACCGGACGTCCAGCTCCGGATGCGCCTTCGCGACCGCGCCGGCGACGTGGACGAGCTCGGTGCCGATGGTGCCTTGGGACAGGAAAACGACGCGGCGCGGGTCCTTCGGGCCGGGCTGCGGCAGGAACGGCGCGCCCATCACCTCGGTCCGCATCCCGGCGGGAAGGTCCGCCACGTCCGTCCAGTACGAGCCGAAGCACCACAGCTCGTCCGGCTGGTCGGCGACGGCTGGGCGGCCGGGATAGCTGTACCCGAGGTGGAACGGGCTGATCGCGCCGTGCTGGAGCTCGACGACGCGGATGCCCAGGTCGCGGGCGGCGCCGACGATGTGCTGGTGGAAGTACGCCACCACCACGTACACGGTGGTGATGCGGTGCTTCTTGAGCAGGGCGCGGTACAGGGCGCGGAGGCGGAGGTGTTTTGGTACCTCACGAGCTAGAAGGGCGCCGATCGGAACCCGTACGCCGGTGAGGTTCTCCAGGGCGGCTGTGGCGCCGCGGTCGTCGATCGTGCCGTGGTGGATCGCGCCGGCGGCGGACGTGAAGAAGTCCAGGTTCTTGCTGCCGGGGAGTGGGGTGCCGTTGATCCCGGAATCGAGGATCAGGGCGCGGTCGCCGAGCCGGCCGCGGAGCTCGTCGGTGTAGATCTCGACACCGTTCGGTTTCCGCGGGTGCGGGACGACCAGGGCGTCGTACCGGCCTGGGAAGGGTGAGCGGGTGGCGATGCCGGTGACGTGCTTCGCGACCAGGGCCGCCTTGTCGTACGGGGTCCGGCGGGCCGGGTGCGGTGCGCCGTGGATGCCGCTGCGGCGGGTCAGCTCATGGAAGACGCGCATCCGGATGATCGGCCAGGGAGTCGTCCCCTTGATCGTCCACCGGAGGAGTTCCAGTTCCTTTTCCACCTGCCAGATCGCCTGGCACAGCGCCGTCACCGTCGGCCGGCCCGGACTCGGCTCCGTGCCGTTCGCGGTACTCGTCATGGTTGATCCCAACTATCCCGGCGAGACTGCCGACGCCCGAGAAGAACCGGCGGACGGCCTTCAGCAAGTGCGTCTTCCGGCCGAGCAGCAGCCCGGCCAGGGCGAACCCGATCGCCGAGATCACCCGGGCGGAAGCATAGGCCAGGACGAGTACGTAGCTGACCACGCCCGGGCGGATCAGCAGGCGGCTGATCGTGTCGCCGCTGCCGGAGCGGAAGGCGCGGCGTACCAGCCACTGCAGACTGGTCCGCCCGACCGGAACCTCCTCGGCGATCCAGGCCTCCTCGCACCAGACGATCCGGAACCCGGCGCGGTGCACGCGGAGGAAAAAGTGCAGGTCGCTGGAGCCCGTGTACCGGAAAGCGGGGTGGAAACCCGGCGTTACCGTGTGGTAGACGCGGCGCGAGACCAGGGTGTTGTTCGTGTACGCCTTCTTCAGTTCCTCGCCGGTGTCGTGCCGCCCGGTCGAGTCGTGTACGTCGCTGTGGTGGCTCCAGGCCGGCGCCCCCGGCGGCAGATTGCCCTTCACCGGACCGGTGACCACATCCGCGCCGGTCGCCTCCCACGCCGTCAGCAGCGTCTTCAGCCACCCCGGCGGCGCCACCTCGTCGTCGTCCACGAAGATCAGCGCGTCGTCGTTCCAGCACAGCTCGACCGACTTCTCCCGGGCGAACGGGATCCCCGGCTCGGCTTCCACCACCGACTCGATCGGGTACGGCGTACCGTCCCCGAACTCCGCCAGCACCTGCCCCGCCGACCCGTCCGCGTCGTTGTCCACCACCACGATCCGGATCGCGTAATCCCCGCCCGGGGGCAACTCCTGCGCCTGCAAACTGGCCAACAACCCCCGCAACAGAGCAGGTCGCCTAAACGTAATCACCGCGATGGCGACACTCGTGCTCATGGCGCCCGAGACTATCGGTCCGACCCAACAACCGCCCATTCACCGGATGTGACGTGAAGTACCCCCAAACCCCGTAACGACGAACACCACCCCGCCGCCAGACTTCTTTCAGCGAGTTGAAAGGACACGGCTACGCGGCTGAGGCGTTCCTTCAGCGCGATACCGGTCCCCAAGCCCTGCCCTTTCGCGCAAACCGCACCGAAGCCGGCCGGCAAGTCAATCGATCGTTGGAGATCTACCTACCGAGTGGGCTGTTCGTCAACCGCCAGGCGGCTGGTTGCCTTGGGGGCGGTGGGGGCTGTACCTGTGGGTACAGTGGTTGGGTGGAGACGGTGGAGCGGTTGGTTCGGGGGGCTCAGGAGTTGTTGTGGGAGCGGGGGTATGTGGGGACCTCGCCGAAGGCTGTGCAGCGGGTGGCGGGGGCGGGGCAGGGGAGTATGTACCACCACTTTGCCGGGAAGGCGGAGTTGGCGAAGGTGGCTATTGGGCGGTCGGCCGAGGAGCTGCGGGCGGCGGCTGAGGAGCAGTTGGGCGGTCCGGGGACGGCGCGGGAGCGGATCGCGGCGTATCTGGGGCGGGAGCGCGAGGTACTCAAGGGGTGCCGGATCGGGCGGTTGACGGCTGATCCGGAGGTGGTCGCGGACCCGGAGCTGCGGGCGCCGGTGGCGGAGACCTTCGAGTGGTTGCGCGGCCGGCTCGCGGAAGTGGTTGCTGAGGGCAAGCAGAACGGCGAGTTCCCGGCGACGCTCGACCCGGAGCGAACAGCGGCGACGATCGCGGCGGTGTTGCAGGGTGGGTACGTACTGGCGCGCGCCGCCGGCTCAGTCGAACCGTTCGACCTGGCCGTCCAGGGCCTGATCGACGCGCTACCCCGAGCCGACACACTTCCCTGAGGGCAGGCACTGCCTGGGCCCGACGCACTGCCCGGAGCCGGCTGCCTGCCGGGAGGGAGGTGCTGCCTGGGTCTGACGCGCTCCGCGGAGCCGGCGGGCTGCCGGGATGGGAGCCGCTGCTTGGGCATGACGCACTGCGCGCAGCTGGCGGGCTGCGTTGACTTGCTAGGGCGCCGTGCCCAAGACGCGGTCGAGGAGGCGGTTGAGTAGGTGTAGGGCGTGTGGTTCGTCGACCTGGTTGAGGAGCATTTCGGCTTGCAGGCCGAAGGCGAAGGCGATCAGCAGTTCCGCGTCCGCGAAGGTGTCGTCGGATTTGACGGTCGGGTCGGCGCTCAGGATTGACGCGAGCAGTGACTCCAGAGCCGGGTCCGCGGTACGCGCCACCTCTTGCAGTTGTGGATCGGTGAGGAAGCGGACGAAGTACGCCGTCTGGACGACGTACCGGCGGCGGCGTTCCTCGTCGAGGGGGAGCAGTTCCATCAGGATCGCCCGCACCAGCTCGCGGGCCGGAAGGTCGTCGCCCAGGGCGCCGATGCGCTGCTGCGCGGTCGTCTCGGCCTCCTCGTTGAGGATCTCGAGGGCGGCCAGCAGGAGCGCGGTGCGGTTGCCGAAGTAGTACTGCACGAGGCGCATCGAGACGCCGGCCTCGTCGGCGACCTGCCGGAGCGTGACCGCCTCCAGGCCCTCGCGCGCGGCCAGCCGCCACACGGCCTCGGCGATCTGCCGGCGGCGGCGCGCCTTGTTCTCGTCGCTCGCCATGTCCTCCCCACGGCTCGATCGCGATCTCGCTCCGGGCGGGGCGGTCAGGCGTCGCGTTCGTCAGGTCGCGTACGTCTGCGCGAATTCTTGATGCGATCGTACCAAGGCGTGCTATGGTGCGATCGCATCAAGAAGCTCGGGAGAGGAGTACGGGGATGTGGACCGGTGTACTGGTGGCGGCGATGGTCGTGGTGGCGATCGGCGGACAAGGGGCGATCCGGCTGCTGATCAACCACGACAATCGCGGCCTGATGGACTGGATGCCCGGCGGCTTCACCGGCGCCCTGCTCGCCGACCTGGCCCTGGTAGCCATCGGCCTGATCGTCGGCGGCATCGCAGGCAACCGACGCCCCAAGGAGTCAGCTGAATGACCACCCGGCGAGCGCTCCCCCCACGGCTGGTCACCCCGCGGATGCGTACCCCACGAGTGATCACCTCGCGCCTGCTCGCCCCACGGCTGGTCGCGCTGGTTGCCACCGCCGGCCTACTCGCCACCACCGCGGCTCCACCCTCGCAAGCCTCCGCGCCCTCAGCAGCACCGCAGCCTTCGGACACGCCGCAGTCCGCGGGGGCGACGCTGCCCGCTGGCGTGACGGCGCCCTCCGGTGCGGCGCCGACGACGGGAGGTGGGTGGCAGTACCCGGCCTCGGGGGTGGGTGATGTGGAGCCGGCCGGGGCGGGTGAGCTGCACGCGGCCGGGGCAGGTGAGCAGCATGCGGCCGGGGCTGGTGGGGAGCAGGCGGGTGTGGGAGGGGAGCGGCATCGGGTCGGGCCGCGGGTGCGGGTTTTGGAGGGGGTGTTGGGTGGGGTTGGGGACTCGGGGAGTGTTCGGTTTCTGGGGGTGCCCTATGCGCAGGCTCGGCGGTGGGGGTTGCCGGAGCGGGCGGCGAGTTGGAGAGGGGTGCGGGCGGCGACGGCTCCGGGTGCGGTCTGCGAGCAGGAGCCGAAGATGCTCGAGCCGGGGGCCAAGGCGAGTGAGGACTGCCTCTTCCTGAACGTGACGGCACCCCGGCGCCAGTCAAGCAAGCCGCGGCCGGTGATCGTGTATCTGCACGGCGGCGGGTTCGTCCAGGGCAGCGGCTCGTACCTCGACGCAGGCCGGATGGCGGTGCTCGGTGACGCCGTGGTGGTGACGCCCAACTATCGGCTGGGAATCTTTGGCAATCTGGCGCTCCCCGGGATGCCGGAGGTCAATCTCGGGCTGCGGGATCAGCTCGCGGCGCTGCGCTGGGTACGGGCGAACATCCGCGCCTTCGGCGGTGACCCCGCCAACGTGACGCTGTCCGGCGAGTCGGCCGGCGGGCTGAGCACCTGCACGCTGCTCGCGTCGCCGGCGGCCGCGGGCCTGTTCGCGAAGGCGATCATCTCGAGCGGCTCGTGCACGACGTCGTACGCCGCGTACTCCATCGACAGCCAGATCCCCGTCGAGGTGAGCACCTGGTACGACCGGGCAACGACTGACGCGATGGGGACCGCTGCCGCTCAGTCACTCGGCTGTACTGACGCCCGGACCGCGCTCGCCTGTCTGCGCCGGCTGCCGGCCGATCGGCTCGTGCCGTTGACCAGCCAGTTCGGGTTGCTCTCGACCGGTACGCCGACCGTCCCGCGGGCCCCGCGTACCCAGCTCCGGGCGGCCTGGGCTCGCAACGTCCCGGTCCTGGCCGGCAACACCGCCGACGAACACCTCGGCTGGATCTTCCCGGCGTACCCGAACGCGACCGCGGCCACGTACCGCCAGGTGATCCGGTCCGGCTTCGGCAATCAAGCCGCGGCCGTCGAACGCCAGTACCCGCTCAACCGCTACCAATCGCCGATCGTTGCCCTCGGCCACATCTACACGGATCTCAACTGGATCTGCCCGACCGTGGAGGCCCAGAAGGTGTACGCCCGGACCGCGCCGACGTGGACGTTCTTGTTCGCCGATCCGGCGGCGCCGACGATCGACGGTACGAAGGTCCCGCGTCCGTCGACGCCGCACGGATCGGATGTCGCGTACACGTTCCCGGACCCCGCCATCCCGCTGACCCGGGCGCAACGCGCGCTGGGGGATCTCTTCATCCGCGCGTGGACGACGTTCGCGCGTACCGGCGTCGCGGCCTGGCCCCGGACGGGAGCACGTCAGTTCGCGCCACGAGACGGCCAGGTCGATCTGGACACGACGCACCACTGCGGCTTCTGGCGGACGCTCCACCAGGCGGCGGCTGGTAGCTGACGAGGGTGTCCCTACGGGTTTCGTCAAGTGGCTGTGGTCATCCCGGCTCCTGAGCGCCCGACTGGTACCGAAGAGCGGGTAGTGGTCCGGCCGGCAGCTGCGGAAGGCGGGTGTCGCACGCTCAGCGTCCGGTGGAGCTGGCTATGACTACCCGTCCTTCGGTACGCGATGGCGTAGGGACGGGGATGCCCACGCGGCGGGCGGCTGCTGTGGGTGCGCGGGCAACGGGGCACACCCTCGGCTCGGGGCCGAGGGTGGAGGTGTACGAAGCGGGCGGCTGGATTACGGTCGGGGTAGACCGGATCACCAAGTCGTAGTACTGGACTAAGGAGTCTCACGTGGCAGTCGACGTCACCGGGCCGATGAACGAGCGGTACGACGAGATTCTCACCGAGCGGGCGCTTGGATTGATCGAGACGCTGCACCGCGCGTACGACGGGCGGCGGCGGGAACTGCTCGACCGCCGGGCCCAGCGGGTCGCGGAGATCGCGGACGGGGCGTCGCTGGGCTTCCTGGCGGAGACGAAGGCGATCCGGGACGACCCGGAGTGGCGGGTCGCGGCGGCCGCGCCGGGGCTGGTCGACCGGCGGGTCGAGATCACCGGGCCGACGGACCGGAAGATGACGATCAACGCGCTCAACTCCGGCGCCAAGGTCTGGCTGGCCGACCAGGAGGACGCGAACACGCCGACCTGGGAGAACGTCGTCGGCGGTCAGCTGAACCTGCTCGACGCGATCACCCGCAAGATCGACTTCAGCACCGGCACCAAGAGCTACGCCCTGAAGCCGGACGCCGAGCTGGCGACCATCGTCGTCCGCCCGCGCGGCTGGCACCTGCCGGAGAAGCACCTCCTGGTCGACGGTGACCAGACGTCCGGTGCGCTGGTCGACTTCGCCTTGTACTTCGCCGCGGCCGCGCAACCGCAGCTCGACCGCGGCCAGGGACCGTACTTCTACCTGCCGAAGATGGAGTCGCATCTCGAAGCACGCCTCTGGAACGACGTGTTCGTGACCGCGCAGGAGGCGCTCGGCATTCCCCGCGGGACGATCCGCGCGACCGTACTGATCGAGACCTACCCGGCCGCGTTCGAGATGGAGGAGATCCTGTACGAGCTGCGCGAACACTCCGCCGGGCTGAACGCGGGCCGCTGGGACTACATGTTCAGTGTGATCAAGACCCATCGCACGCGGGGTACGGACTTCCAGTTGCCGGACCGGAACAGTGTGACGATGACGGTGCCGTTCATGCGCGCGTACACCGAGCTGCTGGTGCGGACGTGTCACAAGCGCGGCGCGCACGCGATCGGTGGGATGGCGGCGTTCATCCCGAGCAAGGACCCGGCGGTGAACGAGCAGGCGTTCGCGAAGGTGCGGGCGGACAAGACGCGCGAGGCGGGGGACGGGTTCGACGGTTCGTGGGTAGCGCATCCGGGGATGGTGGAGACCTGCCGCGAGGTGTTCGACTCGGTGCTCGGCGAGCGGCCGAACCAGGTCGACAAGCTCCGCGAGGATGTTTCGGTGACCGCTGCTCAGCTCCTCGACGTCGCCGCTACGCCTGGTGAGGTGACTGAAGCCGGCCTTCGGAACAACGTGAGCGTCGCGATCCAGTACCTGGCGGCGTGGCTGGAAGGTACTGGTGCCGTCGGCATCTTCAACCTGATGGAGGACGCGGCCACCGCCGAGATCTCCCGCTCCCAAATCTGGCAGTGGCGCCGCAACGAGGTGACGCTCGACACCGGGGACACCGTCACCACGGAGCTGGTCGAACGCATCGCCGACGAGGAAATCGCCAACCTCGAAAACCCAGCCCGCTACACGTCCGCCCGCGCGCTGTTCCTCGAGGTCGCACTGGCCGACGAATACACCGACTTCCTGACCCTGCCCGCCTACGAACGCTTCAAGTAAAAGGCGGGAGTGGGCTATCCCGCCTACGAACGCTTCAAGTGAAAAGGCGGGGGTGGGCTATCCCCGCCTACGAACGCTTTGAGTGCGGTGGGTCGACGTTGATGGTGGGGGTGCCGCCGCCGGCTCGGGCGATGATGGCGACGGATGGGGTGGTGCTGGGGTTGCTTTCGCGGTGGATGGTGTAGGCGGGGACGTGGACGAAGTCGCCGGCTACCGCGTCCAGGTAGTCGTCGGTGCCTTCGAATTCGAGGCGCAGGACGCCGGAGACGATGTAGAGGCTGCTTTCGTTCTTGTCGTGGTGGTGCCAGCCGGACGTCACGCCGGGCTGGGTGATGACCTGGCCGGCCCAGAGGATCGGGAGTTCGAAGGCTCGCATCCGGAGCATGCCGGAGGTGGGGTCGGCGGCGA
Organism: Kribbella hippodromi; assembly: GCF_039531045.1. NCBI lineage: Bacteria > Bacillati > Actinomycetota > Actinomycetes > Propionibacteriales > Kribbellaceae > Kribbella > Kribbella hippodromi. Next base: position 75,672 of record NZ_BAAAPH010000025.1, read on the forward strand.
CCAGGTCGCCGGCTTTGATCACGCGGACTGGCTCGCTCATACGTCCAGTATCAGCGCAGCCGAGCCGCGATGGCAGGTGCGGCCTGTCAGCGCAGCCGGCCCGCGATGGCAGGCGCGGCTTGCTAGTGCATCCGACCCGGCCGTCAGCGCAGCTGGGCCTGGATGGCGGGGGCGGCGGCGGCTACCTCGGCGTACACGCCTGGTTTGCCTGGCTGGGCGCAGCCCTGGCCCCAGGAGACCACGCCGAGCAGCCGGCCGTTCAGGACCAGCGGTCCGCCCGAGTCGCCCTGGCAGGCGTCGATGCCGCCGTCAACGTACCCAGCGCAGATGTTGGTAGCCGCCGCGTACCCATTCGCTACATAACCCTGGTTGGCAGTGCAGATGCTGTCACCCAGATCCGGCACCGCCGCCTTCTGCAGTGTCTCGTCCGGACCGGTGCCCTGTGTGTCGCCCCACCCATAGACCGTCGGTACGACACCAGCACGGTCGGCCCGCGTACGGGTCTCCAGCGGAAGCACCGGTACACCAACGAACGGCTTCGCCAGGGTCAGTACCGCAAAGTCGTACCGGTTGTCCTTGGTGTTGTACTTCGGATGCACCCACACCTTGCTGATCTTCGCGGCCTGACCGGTGGAGTCGTCAGCCAGATCGGCTCGCCCCTGCACCGCGTAGTACGTCGAAACCGCCTCGTCCATGCAGTGCGCGGCCGTGAGGATCTTGTTCGGTGCTATCAGAGCCGCACCGCAGTACCGCCCACTGGACGAAGCAGATTGCGTGTTGTTCAGTGCGATCGCCCACGGCGCCTCGCTGACACTGGCTAGTGTCCCGCCAACTACATAAGGCTTAGCTCCGGCGGTGACGGCCAGCAGTACGCCGACCAGTAGTGCGGCTCGTTTCAGCATCCCTACTCCCCGTACGACATCAGTCGCTGTAGGTTAGCGAACCTCCGGTCCGACCGGTGCCTGCAGGCTGCCGTACCGCTCCATCCGCTGCCAGCGCAGTCGTGTACCAGCCAGTGCGGTGAACACGGACTGGATCACCACGAGGTACATCAGCTGCCGGTACACGAACTGCTGCAACGGCAACACCCGAACCGGGTTGAGGAACACCAGGCCATAGATCGCAAACACGTCCACCACAGGCGCCAGCAGCGGTAGCAGTACCTGGAAGAGCATGAGGTACGTCAGGCCGCGCCGACCGAACTTGCCGGCGCTACCGCGCTGGATCAGCGCACTGCGGTGCTTCCACATCGCCTGCAAGGTCCCGTAGCACCAGCGGTACCGCTGTCGCCACAGCGCGCCCAGTGAAGCCGGTGCCTCGGTCCAGGCGACCGCACTCTCCTCGTACACCACGCGCCATCCGTCGCGGCACAGTGCCATCGTCAGGTCGGTGTCCTCGGCCAGCGTCACGTCGCTCAGTCCGCCGATGCGCTCCAGGGCCGTACGGCGGAATGCTCCGACCGCACCAGGCACTGTCGGCATGCACTCCGCCAGGTCGAACAGCCGCCGGTCCAGGTTGAAGCCGATCACGTACTCGATGTGCTGCCAGCGACCGATCAGACCGCCCCGGTTGCCCACCTTGGCGTTACCGGACACCGCACCGATCCCGGGATGCCCGAACGGCTGGATCAGCTTGCGTACCGCATCTGTCTCGAACACGGTGTCGCCGTCGACCATCACGATGAGCTCGTACCGTGCCGCCCGCAGACCGGTGTTGAGCGCGATCGGCTTGCCGGCGTTGGGCTGGCGGATCACCCGGACGCCTGGGATGCGCAGTGCCTCGACGATGTCCGCCGTACCGTCCGTGGAGCCGTCGTCGACGACGATGACCTCGAGCGGATGATCGGACGCGACCAGCGACCGGATCGCCGCCTCGATGCCGGCGCTCTCGTTGTACGCCGGGACGATGACGCTGACCGGCTCGGTGACCGGTGGTCCCCAGGTCCAGTCGCGCATCCGCGCATGTCGGCGGGCCGCGATCACGGTGGTGATGGCCCGGAGCACGCTGAGCGCACCGGCCGCGTACAGAAGCCAGGTGATGACCGTCAGGACCGCGTCACTGGCCCGCATCACGCCGATGACGGCCAGACCGCGGCCGCGCTCCAGCAGCCCGGCCTGGTGCGTCGGGTCGGGCAGGCCGACTGCGTCGCTGACCGTGGCGAACCGGAAGCCACGTGCCTTCAGCCGGGGGAGCAACTTCTCCAGTGCCTCGATGGTCTGACTACGGTCACCGCCGGCGTCATGCATCAGCAGCAGCTGCCCAGCAGTGCTACGCGGCATCGAGTTGGCGATCACCTGTTCAGTACCCGGGCGCCGCCAGTCCTCACTGTCCTGGCTACTCAGCACCGACAGGTAGCCGGCCGCACGGATCTGCTGCAAGGCCGCCCAGTCGCGGTCGGTCAGTGCGCTCGGCTCAGACGAGTACGGCGGCCGGAGCAGCGTCGTCCGTACCCCGGTGGCACCGGCGAGGATCAGTTGGCTCTGGCGGAGCTCCAGCGAGCGACGCCAGGGCGCGGCAGTGGTCAGGTTGGCATGGGTGAAGCTGTGTACGGCGATCTGATGCCCTTCGGCAACGATCCGCCGGGCCAGCGCGGGATGCTCCGCGACGGCCGTCCCGACCACGAAGAACGTCGCGTGGACGCCCTGCTCGCGCAACAGGTCGAGCACCTTTGGCGTCCAGACCGGGTCCGGCCCGTCGTCGAAGGTGAGAGCGATGGTCCGCGGGTGAGCGGCGACCGACCGGGGCGTACCCGTGCCCGCGTCGATCACCGGACCGCCCTTGATGATCGAGCGGGGGACCGTTGCGGCACCACCTGTCGGCTGCACCGCGCCGTCGGGGGCCGCACCGAACATGTGGTGCGTGTAGCCGTTCAGCAACAGCATGGTGGCCAGACAGACGAGCAGCATGGTCAGGACGATCCAGTGCGTCCGTAGCGGGACCTGCTTCGCCCGCCGGGCTACCGGCCGGGCCACGACCGGCTCACGGCTTACCCGGTGTCTTGGTCCGGCCTGGCGGCGGAGTCGTCGGCTTCTTGCCGTGGGTAGTGGTCGTGGTCGTAGCCGGTGCGGTCGTCGTGGTGGTGGTCGTTGTCGTAGTAGTCGGCGCACTCGTCGGGGCCGTGGTCGGAACGACAGTCAGCGTCGGCGGCGGCGGTGTCACCGGCGGAGTGACCGGGGGGACGACCGGCGTGGAGGCAGCGGTCGTGGGCGCACCCGGCGTGGTGGTGGTCGCGGTGGTGCCGGTGGAGGTGGGCCGGCGGCCCGCCGAGCAAGCTACTGGCCATGAGCACGAGGTAACCGACGGTAGGGACCGCGAGCAGCACCCCGGTCCGTCGGATCGTGCGGCGGCGGCGCCCGGTCGAGTCCAGGAAGACCGGCCGTCGGGGCGAAGGCGGTTTCACAAGCGCGAGAGCTTAGCTCAATCGAGCGGATTTTGGGACGTTCCAAGTCTTGCAGCTTCCTGCAACTCCGTGCCGGGTGAATTCTCGGGACCGAAACCCACCGCGATGCGATCTCCGGTGGCCCGGGTGGCTACTGTCATGTAGTGCAGAAATGGCCTGGTCATCCCTACCCTCTCGGTGCCACCTACGACGGTGCCGGGACGAACTTCGCGCTGTTCTCGGAGGTCGCGGACCGTGTCGATCTGGCCCTGATCGGTGACGACGGGACCGAGCAGCTGGTCCAGCTGACCGAGGTCGACGGTTTCGTCTGGCACGCGTACCTGCCGGGAGTGCAGCCCGGCCAGCGGTACGGGTTCCGCGTCCACGGTCCGTACAACCCGGCCGAGGGGCATCGGTGCAACCCGTCGAAGCTGCTGCTGGACCCGTACGCGAAGGCGATCGACGGGCAGGTGGACGGTGACGAGTCGCTGTTCAGCTACCGGTTCGGCAAGCCGGACGAGCTGAACACACTGGACAACCGCGAGCACACCATGCAGTCCGTGGTCACGAACCCGTTCTTCGACTGGGGCAACGACCGGCCGCCGCAGCACGCGTACCACGAGACGGTGATCTACGAGGCGCACGTCAAGGGCCTGACCAAGACGCATCCGGGGCTGCCGGAGAACATCCGCGGTACGTACGCGGGGATCGGCCACCCGGCCATCATCGAGCACCTGAAAGAGCTGGGGGTGTCCGCGATCGAGCTGATGCCGGTGCATCAGTTCGCGCAGGACGGGCACCTGCAGGAGCTCGGACTGTCGAACTACTGGGGTTACAACACGATCGGCTTCTTCGCACCGCACAACGCGTACTCGTCGACCGGTACGCGTGGTCAGCAGGTGACCGAGTTCAAGGCGATGGTGAAGGCGCTGCACGAGGCGGACATCGAGGTGATCCTCGACGTCGTCTACAACCACACCGCCGAGGGGAACGAGCTCGGTCCGACGCTGTCGTTCAAGGGCATCGACAACGCGGCGTACTACCGGCTCGTGGACGAGGACAAGCGGCACTACTACGACACCACCGGCACCGGGAACAGCCTGCTGATGCGGCACCCGCACGTACTGCAGCTGATCATGGACTCGCTGCGCTACTGGGTCACCGAGATGCACGTGGACGGCTTCCGCTTCGACCTGGCGGCCACGCTGGCCCGTCAGTTCCACGAGGTGGACCGGCTGTCGGCGTTCTTCGACCTGGTCCAGCAGGACCCGGTGGTGAGTCAGGTGAAGCTGATCGCCGAGCCGTGGGACGTCGGCGACGGTGGGTACCAGGTGGGCAACTTCCCGCCGCTGTGGACCGAGTGGAACGGGAAGTTCCGCGACACCGTGCGGGACTACTGGCGGAGCGAGAAGTACACCGTGGCCGAGTTCGCGTCCCGGCTGACCGGTTCGTCCGACCTCTACCAGGACGACAGCCGGCGGCCGTTGGCGAGTATCAACTTCATCGTCGCGCATGACGGTTTCACGCTGCGCGACCTGGTCTCGTACAACGACAAGCACAACGACGCGAACGGTGAGGGCGGCAAGGACGGCGAGAGTTTCAACCGGTCCTGGAACTGTGGCGTCGAGGGGCCGACCGACGACCCCGAGGTGCTTCGGTTGCGCGCCCAGCAGCAGCGCAACTTCCTGACCACGCTGATGATCTCGCAGGGCGTCCCGATGCTGGCGCACGGCGACGAGCTCGGGCGGACGCAGCAGGGCAACAACAACGTGTACTGCCAGGACAACGAGATCTCCTGGATCGACTGGGAGCTGACCGAGCCGCAGAAGCACCTGCTGGAGTTCACTCGCTCGCTGGTCCGGTTACGCAACAATCACCCGGTACTGCGCCGGCGCAGGTTCTTTCACGGTGACACCGGGATCGACGGCCTCGGTGACCTGGTCTGGTTCACGCCGAAGGGCACGGAGATGCAGAACGGCGACTGGCAGCGTGACGATGCCCGGGCGATCGCGGTGTTCCTGAACGGTGATGCCATCTCCGAGCCGGACCCACGGGGTGAGCCGGTCGTCGACGACTCGTTCCTGGTGCTGCTGAACAGCAACTTCGAGCCGGTCGACTTCCTGCTGCCGCCGGAGGAGTACGGCGAGAGCTGGACGGTGGCTGTTGACACCACGACAACGACAGGTGGCGCGAGCGACGAGCCGCACCCGGCCGGTCGTACGCTCCAGCTCCCTGCGCGCAGCACACTGGTCCTGACTCGCCCGAGGCAGGCAGCGGGATGACGGCGGTCCCGCAGGCCACATACCGGTTCCAGCTGCGCGCCGAATTCGACTTCGACGACGCGGCGGCAGTAGTGCCGTACCTGTCCGGCCTCGGGATCTCCCACGCGTACCTGTCCCCGATCCTGCAGGCGGCGCCTGGTTCCACTCATGGGTACGACGTGGTTGACCACAGCCGCCTGTCCGAGCCGATGGGCGGGCGCCCGGCGTTCGAGCGGCTGTCGGCGCGGCTGGCCGAGAGTCGGATGGGCGCGGTCGCGGATGTCGTACCCAACCATGTAGCGGTGCCGACGCCGGAGAGCTTGAACAAGGCGCTCTGGTCGGTGCTGCGGCTTGGGCCCGGCTCGCAGTACGCGGAGTGGTTCGACGTCGACTGGGGTTCGGGGAACCAGCCGCTGCTGATGGCGGTACTGGGGCAACGGATCGGCAAGGTACTGGCAGACAGCGAGCTGTCTGTTGACGGCGACGTGCTGCGGTACTACGAGCATGAGTACCCGCTCCGGCCTGGTACTGAGCAGCTTCCGCTCGAGGAGCTGGTGACAGAGCAGTGGTACCGCTTGGCGCACTGGCGGGTCGCTGACGAGGAGCTGAACTACCGGCGCTTCTTCGACGTCGACACCCTCGCTGCGGTACGCCAGGAGATCCAGGAGGTCTTCGACGCGACGCACCAGCTTCTGCTGGAGCTGCTGCACGAGGGCAAGCTCAACGGCTACCGGATCGATCACCCGGATGGACTGGCTGACCCACGCGGCTACCTGCGTCGCCTGGCCGAACGCACTGGTGGTGCATGGGTCGTGGTGGAGAAGATCCTCGAAGGCGATGAGGAGCTGCCCCGCGACTGGCCGTGTGCCGGGACGACCGGGTACGACGCACTGCTACGCGTCGGCGGACTGTTCGTCGACCCAGCCGGCGCTGCACCATTGGCGGCGCTGCACTCTGAGCTGACTGGTGCACCGGCTGACTTCGGACCGGTGGTCGAGGAAGCGAAGCGGGAGGTCGTACAGAACAGCCAGTACGCCGAGGTGCATCGGCTGGTCGAGCTACTGGCCCGCATCTGCCAGGACGACGTACGGCTGCGCGATCACACACGCAGGGCGTTCCACGAAGTCGTGGCCGAGTTGCTGGTCCACTTCGACGTGTACAGGGCGTACGTCGTACCAGGCGAGGATGCACCGCCGGCAGCAGTAGCCGCACTGGAGCGGGCGGCGGACAAAGCGCGGGCCAACTTGGACGAGGACCGGCAGGCGACGCTGGACCTGGTACTGCATCTGCTGCTCGGTCGGGAGAGCAGCACAATCGATGAGCAGGCGCGGGCCGAGCTGATCGTACGTTTCCAGCAGACCTGTGGTCCGGTGATGGCCAAGGGCGTTGAGGACACTGCGTTCTACCGCTGGTTCCGGCTGACGTCGCTGAACGAGGTTGGTGGCGACCCGGAGCACTTCGGAGTCACCCCGGAGGAGTTCCACGCGTACTCCACTCAGCTGAACCGGTACTGGCCGAAGGCGATGACCACGCTGTCCACCCACGACACCAAGCGGTCCGAGGACGTACGCGCCCGGCTCGGCGTGCTGTCAGAACAGCCGGCCGCCTGGTCCGAGGCGGTGCGGGAGTGGCGCAGGCTGTCGGAGGACCACCGGAACCCGTTGCTGGACGGCAGTACGGAGTACCTGTTCTGGCAGACGCTCTTTGGTACCTGGGACAACGGCCCGCTCGCTGAAGAGCGGATGCAGGGCTACCTGCTCAAGGCGATCCGTGAGGCCAAGCGGAACACCAGCTGGACCTCTCCGGACGAGGAGTACGAGCAAACGGTCGCTGCGTTCGCGACAGCAGTGCTGAACGACCAGACAGTGCTGGAGGCCGTACGCCGCTTCGCGGAGGACCAGGCCGGCTACGTGCGAGCCGCAACGCTCGGACAGAAGCTGGTGCAGCTGACCATGCCTGGCGTACCGGATGTCTACCAGGGGACTGAGCTGGTCGACCTGTCCCTCGTCGACCCGGACAATCGGCGCCCGGTGGACTACGCGGAGCGCATAGACCGGTTGAAGCGGTTGGACGCCGGCGCCAAGCCGGACGACCTCTCCGACGAGAAGCTGCTCGTCACTTCGCGGGCGTTGCGCATCCGGCGCCAGTACCCGGAGGCCTTTGCCGGTAGCTACACGCCGCTTCCGACCTCGAACGGACATGCAGTCGCGTTCGCACGTGGCGATGCGGTCATCACCGTGGCCACCAGGCTGCCGGCGGCTCTGCAGCGGCTGGGTGGTTGGGGCGAGAGCACAGTGGTACTGCCGACTGGGCACTGGAAGAACGTACTGACCGGACGAGAGGTGGGTACTGGGGCTGCTCGTATCGATGAGCTGCTCTTGGATCTACCGGTGGCTCTGCTCGTCAGGAGTTGACTCCCATGCACACGTTCCGCGTCTGGGTGCCGCAGGCAACCACCGTCGACCTGGTACTGCGCGACGGCGTACTGCCGATGCGCTCCGGTGCTGACGGTTGGTGGGAGCGACAGGTGGTCGAGGCACACCACGGTACGGACTACGCGTACTCGGTCGATGGCAGTGACCCGCTACCCGATCCCCGGAGTCCGTGGCAGCCGGACGGCGTACATGGGTTCAGCCGAGTGTTCGACGCGGACCGGTTCGAGTGGAGCGACGACAGCTGGTCCGGTCGGGACGTACGTGGTGCGGTCTTCTACGAGCTGCACCTGGGTACGTTCACCCTCGAAGGCACGCTGGATGCCGCCGCAGAGCACCTGGACTACCTGGCGGTGCTGGGGGTGGAGGTGGTCTCGCTGCTCCCGGTCGCCGCGTTCCCTGGCGTACACGGCTGGGGGTACGACGGTGTGGATCTCTACGCAGTCCACAACCCGTACGGCGGACCGGAGGCACTGCAGCGGTTCGTCGACCGGTGTCACGAAGCCGGGCTGGCTGTTTGTCTCGACGTGGTCTACAACCACCTCGGTCCGAGTGGGAACTACCTGTCCAGCTTCGGTCCGTACTTCACCACCAAGCACTCCACGCCCTGGGGACCAGCAGTCAATCTCGATGACACGGGCAGTACTGAAGTACGCCGCTGGATCTGTGACAACGCACTACGTTGGTTCCGCGACTTCCACCTCGACGCGTTGCGCCTGGACGCCGTACACGCGCTGGTGGACGACAGCCCGACCCACCTGCTGCAGCAGCTCTCAGAAGAGGCTGCGGCGCTGTCGGAAGAGCTCGGGCGCCCGCTGGGGCTGGTAGCGGAGTCCGACCTCAACGACCCGCGTACGGTCGAACCAGTGTCGTCCGGTGGGATGGGAATGACCGCGCAGTGGAGCGACGACTTCCACCACGCGCTGCACTCGCTGCTGACCGGTGAGAAGTTCGGGTACTACGTGGACTTCGGTGACCCCGCGGTGTTCGCGAAGACCCTGACGCGGGTGTTCCTGCATGACGGCACGTACTCGACCTTTCGGCACAAGGTGTGGGGCCATCCGGTTGATCCGAGCACGCACCACGGCGGGCAGTTCCTCGCGTACACGTCCAACCACGACCAGATCGGCAACCGGGCACTGGGTGATCGGCCGGCGCTGACACCCGGACAGCTCGCGATCGGCGCCGCACTGGTACTGACCTCGCCGTACACGCCGATGCTGTTCATGGGTGAGGAGTGGGGTGCCTCGACGCCGTGGCGGTTCTTCACCGACTTCGACGAGCCGGCGCTGGCCGACGCGGTCCGGACCGGGCGGCGGCGTGAGTTCGCCGAGTTCGGCTGGGACGCGGACGACATCCCGGACCCGCAGGATCCGCAGACCTGGCGCAGTTCGGTGCTCGACTGGTCGGAGCCGGACGAGGCGCCGCATCACGAGATCCTGACCTGGTACCGGCATCTGCTGACCTTCCGGGCCCGGATGCCCGAGTTGCGCGACGACCGGCTGGAGTCGGTCGGGATCGCCTACGACCCGGCCGGCGCCTGGCTGGTGGTGACCCGCGGCAGTTTGCGGGTGGTGGCGAACCTGAGCGCCGCCGAGCGCGTCGTACCCGTCGACGAACCGCCTGAATACCTGGTGATGTCCTTCGCCACGGCCGAGGTGACGCCGGACGGAATCCGGTTGCCCGCTCACGGCGTCGCGATCGTGGCCGTCTAAGACTTTCCAAAGCCGCCCATTTCCGGCGGAATCCAACACAACGCGCCGTTCGAGCGTGTTCATCGATGGTGATTTCCGGAATCGCTTGTCTGCCAGGCCTGTCGTGGCGGACTGTGGATGAGCCAGCAGGGGACGGGGGGTTCGACGGGAGGATCGGGATGACAGTCGGAGGCGTCGACACTTATTACGACTACGAGGAAAAGCAGTGGAAGAGCCGGAGACTCGGCGGCGGACCGATCCGCCGCGGACCTGTCTGCCCGGCCCCTCGCACTGCTGAGCGTCCGGCTCATGCGGTCCGCCCGGCGCCCGAGCGCGACCACGAGGTAATGCCCAAACACACGCTGAACTGAGCAGCGCGAGGGCAGCAACAGGCAACAGTGGGTGGCACGGCCCGCCAGACCTGGTCACCCGATACCGCACAGCTCGCAGCGGCCGCCGTTCGACGGCCGTCGCTGCGAGCTGCTTTTGTTTGCGCCGTGCCGGGAAGCCACCGGAGACAGGCCGGGGCCGCGCGCGCGGTGGTTTCCGGGTCGCATAGAGTGACTTCTGTCTCGACAGGAAGGAATCCTCGCGATGGCCGACGCAGACGAGCAGGTGACGGAGAGCGGTCCGTACCCGGGCTTCGACACGACCAAGCCGAGCATCGCGCGGACGTACGACTACCTGCTCGGCGGCAAGGACAACTTCGCCGTCGACCGCGCCTTCGGGGACAAGTTCATCAAGGAGCTGCCGGGCTCACGGCAGATCGCGTACGACAACCGGGGCGCGCTGATTCGCGCGGTCCGTGAGATCGTCACCACCACGTCGGTCCGGCAGTTCATCGACCTCGGCAGTGGACTGCCGACGGCCGACAACGTGCACCAGGTGGCGCAGCGGTACGCGCCGCACGCCAAGGTCGTGTACGTCGACAACGACCCGATCGTGCTTGCCCACGGCCGCGCGCTGCTGGCCGAGAACGACTACACCACCGTGATCCAGGCTGATCTGCGCGAGCCGAAGGCGATCTTCGACAACCCGGACACGCTTCGGCTGATCAACTTCGACGAGCCGGTCGCGGTGATCTTCAGCGCCACCTTGCACCACGTGAACGACGACGAGAACCCGGCCGCGATCGTCCGCTTCTGGCACGACCGGATCGCCAGCGGCAGCCACGTCTTCATCAGTCATTTCCGCAGCGAGAACGATCCGCGCAGCCAGGAGCTCGAGCAGCTTCTGCAAGGTTCCCTCGGCCGCGGTCGCTGGCGTACCGACGAGCAGATCCTCGCCCTCTACGGCGAAGGCTTCACCGTCCTCGAGCCCGGCCTCACCCCCGCCGCCGAGTGGCGCGGCCCCGAGCTCCCGGACGACCTGACCGACTACCAACGCCTGATCGCCGCCGTCCTCGCCGTCAAAAACTGACCCACCCCCACCCAGCCGCACCACCCGGCGCCGGCACGACCGCGGCATCCGCACCCACCCGAGTCGCCCACTCACCGGGGCAACCGCGCCCGGTGGAGAGTACCCGCACCATGAGTGGGTATCCGGACAACCCGTCGAGCCGCGGTCCAGTCTTCCGGCGGAGCTTGAACACTCCGTGGGGAGTGCGGATACCTGCTCAGCTATCCACAGCCCCCACCAAGTGTTCACAGTTCGGCAGTTGTCCACGGTCCGCCGGTTGTCCACAGGGCCGGCAGTTTGAGGTGCCGACCTGCAACTGCGACCGTCGTCGGCTGCGCATCGGACAATCGGCAGCGCGACAGGTAGTGCACTCCCGAGACGCCGTACACCCCGGCCTCTCCACGCTCAGGTGCACTACCCACCCAACCCACACCTCCTGTCCACCTGCCCCACAATCCCAGCCCCACACCGCCCCACAACCCAGCCCGCGCCGCGCGCACACCACGTCACTGCAGCGTTGCAGGAGCTTTTCCTCGCTCACCTACGTGCCGGACCGCGCTTGCAACTGTGGACGGGCGGGTGGGTTCAGGAGGGGCGGGGTAGGAAGGCGAGTTGGGCGGTTTTGGTGGTGCCGTTCGGCTGGGGGATTTTGGTGGTTGGGCCGAGGGTGAAGCCGCTGCGGTGGAAGCGGTTGATGGCCTTGGTGTTCTCGGCGTCGGGGTCGACCACGATGCGGGGATGGCCGAGGTGGGTGAAGGCGAAGTCGGTGACCGCCGTGACCAGGTGGCCGGTGAAGCCGGGGCGGCGCGTGCCGGGCGCGATCAGGAGATGTACGCCCAGATCGCCCGGCTCGATCTCGTACCCGGTGCCGGCCGGATCGGCTTGTGGATCATAGGTCTGCAGCAGCGCGACCGGCGTACCGTCCAGCGACATGATGTACACGTGATGCGTCGGCACTTCGTCCAGGAAGCGATAGGTGGCCGCGATCTCCGCGCGGGACAGCGCGGTCATGCCCCAGAAGCTCGCCCGGTCCGCTGTCACCCAGTCGTGGATCAGGTCCAGGTCCCGCTCCGGATCGGCCGCCTCGATGCGTACGGTGCCCAGGGCGGACGTGGTCTCGTACGCGCCGTCCTCCCGCGTCAGCGCACCGGCCGCCGGAGCGAGTGACCCGCGCAACCACAGCGGAAGCTGATCGTGGTGATGCGGATCGCCGAGCACACCGGACGCCCCGAGCGGGACTACCCATTGACTGTCCGCGCGGTCCGCCAGGTCGAACGCGTACCGGGCGGCGGACGCGCGAATGCAGACATCGGTCAGGCCGGGCAGGCTCGACGTCGACAGGACGCAGTGGTGGTCGCCGGACAGACCGAGGTCGATCGGCTGCTCGCCGGGCGCAAACACCGGGCCGCGCAGCGCATGCAGCGGCGCGAGTTGATGGGTCTCGCCCCACGGCGGCCGGGGTTTGCGGGCGGCCACTTCTTCAAGCGCCTCGCGAGCCAGCCAGCGTACGTTGACATCCGGAAGGTCCGCGGCGATCAAGTTCTCCAGAGCGTACGAGACGTGAGTCAGCGGATCCATCCACGCGGTGAAAAGCTCTGGTACGTCGGCGTTTTCGAGCACCGTGAAGTGGTCGGTGAGCCGGGAGACGAGGGCCTTGCGCACCGCGGCGTACGAGGAGGCTGTTGTGCTACTGGCGTCCATGTGGCGATCCCAGGTCAGCAACTCGTTGCGTAGGGCAAGCGCTTGGCTGGAGAGATCGTCGAGCTCGGTGAGCAGGTCGAGGACAGAGCCGGCCGAGCCGAGGTACGTGTCGGTGTGGATGTCGGGCATGGTTTCGACCGACCAGTCGGTGCGTGCGGTGACCAGCTCGTGGATGCGGTCGGCCCGGTGCGGGGCGGCGAACTCGACACCGAGCGACGCCGCGAGTTGACGGGCGTTGGCCATCACCGCCGGACCGTGTACGTCGGCGCGCGGCATCGGATCGTGCCAGCCGTTCCACTGGTGGGCCGATTCCCAGGCGGGTACTACTCGGAGCATGTTTTCGCGGGGCCGGCGTGGTACGACGCCCGCGGTGCGATGCAGCAAGCCGCCAGAGGTGTCGGCGGCCATCACCACGTTCACCGGCTCGACCCAATCGTCGAAGGCCGCGTCTACCTCGTCCACAGAAGTTGCCCGCAGCAACCGAGGCAGCACCTCGAACCCCAGCCGCCCGGTCACCCGAGGTGGATACCGCAACGAGATCGCGGCCCTGCCGTCAATGGCCGAACTGATGACCGGGCCGCGGTCGGTCTCGATCACCTCGACTTCGACCGGGTCGGCCCCCGCGACCTCCACCTGCTCCGTGTGCGACGGCGCCGGCGCCCACCCGTCCGGTCCGAGCGCCTCAACCGCAGCGTCAGTACGCCGAAGCTGCTCCGCGAACAGATCCTGATAATCCGCCATCGCGTTCGTGATCGACCACGCAACGCTCCCCGCATGACCGAAATGCGCAATCCCCGGAATCCCAGGCACCGCCAACCCGAGTACGTCGAACTCCGGGCAAGTCAGCCGGACCTGCTGATAGATCCCAGGACTCTCGATGTACCGATGCGGATCACCCGCCAAGATCGCCTGTCCACTTGCCGTATGCGATCCAGGAATCAGCCACCCATTGCTCCCCGCCCCATGCGGCCCCTCCGACGAGAACAGTTCGACCGCCGACTCACCGAGGTGCTCCACCACATGCGTACGCCACAGCTTGCTCGGGAACCCCGCGAACAGGATGTGCACCGCCAGCCAGATCCCGAGCGGTGCCCACGGCTCCCACCGCTCCACCGCCAACCCGGTCTCGGCGAACTCCGGCGCCCGCGTCGCCCCACTAGGCAGCGCATGGTTCACCCCGTCGACGTACGCGGCCACCCACGCCCGCGTCTCCGGATCGAGCGCTTCGTAACACCGCCGCGCCGTGTCATCCAGCCGGGCCTGTCGCGCGAACACGTCCCACCCGACCGCCTCCGCGCCGAGGAACGCGGCAGTCGTCCCGAGACTCCGTCGCCGCTCGAACTCGATCTGCCAGGCCCGGTCCCGCGCCGCGTTCACGCCCTGCAGGTACGCCAACGCGAGCGGATCCCCGGCCCGCAAGTGCGGTACGCCGTACGTGTCCCGGAACACCCTCGCGTTCACAACCAGTCCCCCACTTCATCAAGTTAGGCTTGGCTAACTTACGCAGCCGCCGTCCGCCAGGCAAGTGCAATTGGCCTAAGCTCGGCCGCGTGATCAGGCCACTCGACCTCTCCGACCGCGCGCTCGCCGAGCGGCTCCTGCAGATCCAGCACGCCGCGTACGCGGTGGAGGCCGAGCTGATCGGCTTCGACGGCATCCCGCCGCTGCAGGAGGATCTGGCCGCCTTGATGTCGTCCACGGAGCATTGGCTCGGCCGGTACGAGGACGAACTGCTGGTCGGCGCCGTCGCGTACGAACTGCCGGATGCCGACACTGTCGAGATCTCCCGCCTGATCGTCGACCCCGCGTACGCGCGCCGCGGTCATGGCAAGGCGCTTCTCGATCACCTGGACCTGCTCGTGCCGCGCCGGTTCAGCCTGGTCTCGACCGGCACGGCGAACGGTCCCGCGGTGACGCTGTACACGTCCCGCGGGTACACGCCGACCGACCGGCTGGAGATCGCTCCTGGCGTCTACTTGACCCAGTTCAGTCGCGCGTCCTGAGCTGCTCGAACGCGTAGTACATCGCCAGCAGGAACGCGATCAGCAGCGTCACCTTCGCGGACAGGAACGAGATCCCGATCATCGCCGCGTAGAACAAGGTGCCGAGCGAGTACCGGAGGACGGACTTCCGCAGCTGCGCCTTGGTCAGCTGATGCTCGACCAGGTGGTTGCGCAGGACGTACCACCAGATCAGGCTGAACGCGATCGCGGCGAGCGTCAGGTTCGTGCTGTACACCGCGGCCGCGACATGCGCGTTGATCGACTCGTCCTTCAGGTGCTCGGCGAACATGCTGGTCGGGAACGGCAGCAGCGTCACCCACAACAGCAGGAACAGGTTGAGGAACATCAACCCGCGATCGGTCCGCTCGATCTGCCGGAACATCGAGTGGTGATTGACCCACATGATCCCGAGCACCGCGAAGCTGGCCAGGTACGCCGCGAACTGCGGCCACTCGTGCAGCAGCGCGGGCCACAGCCGCCGGCCCTCGGACAGCACGGGTGCGTGCAGCTCGAGGACCAGCAGCGTGATGGCGATCGCGAAGACGCCGTCACTGAACGCTTCCAGCCGGGACGTCTCGGCAAGGTCGGACTGATTGCTCACGGCCACACAGTCTGAACCACCCGGATCACTTGGTCGACAGAGAAACCGCGACCCAGCTGATCGCCGGTAGCGTAATCGTGAGTTTGCCGTCGGCCAGCCGGGTCTCCAGCGGCTTCGCGGTGACGCGATCCGGGTCGGCGGCGGTGTTGGTCGCGGTCAGATCCTCGTCGTGGATGACGACTGCCTCGTCGACTGTGGTGACACCGCTCCGGCTGACGTCCACGGTGATTTCGACCGGGCCTTCGGTGGAGCGGTTCGCGGCGAAGATCGACAGGCGGCCCGCGTCGTACGTAGCGACCGCGTCGACGGCCGGGATCGCGCCGTACCGTGTGGTGCTGACCGTCGGCGACTCGGTCTCGACGCGCAGTACCTGACCGCCCGCGAGCCGGGAGGTGATCGCGAACGGGTGGAACGTCGTCTGCCGCCAAGCCGCGCCGCCGGGCTCGGTCATGATCGGGGCAATCACATTCGCGAGCTGGGCCAGGCACGCGACGCCGACGCGGTCACTGTGCCGGAGCAGCGAGATCAACAAGTTGCCGACGACAACGGCATCGGTGGCGTTGTACTGGTCCTCGATCCGGCGCGGAGCGACCTCCCACTGATCGGCCGGACCGTCCGTGCGGCGCGATCGGTCTCCGTACCAGACGTTCCACTCGTCGAACGAGATGCCGATCTTCTTGCTGCTCTTCAGCTCCGCGCCGACGTGGTCAGCCGTTGCGACGACCGCGTCGATGAAATGGTCCATGTCCACCGCGGACGCGACAAAAGACGCGGTGTCGCCGTCGTCGTTGCCGTAGTACGCGTGGCAGGAGATGTACTCGACGAACTCGTACGTCTCCCGCAGTACGTCCCGCTCCCAGGTCCCGAAGAGCGGCATCTTCGACGAGGACGAACCACACGCGACGAGCTGCAGGTCCGGCTCGATCATCCGCATCGCCCGCGCGGTCTCGGCCGCCAGCCGCCCGTACTCGGTCGGTGTCTTGTGACCGACCTGCCAGGGGCCGTCCAGTTCGTTGCCGAGGCACCAGAGCTTGATCCCGTACGGTCCCGCGCCGTGCTGCTCGCGCCGGTCGGAGAGCGTCGTACCGCCGGGGTGGTTGGTGTACTCGAGCAGATCGAGCGCCTCCTGCACGCCCCTGGTCCCGAGGTTGATCGCCATCATCGGCTCCACGCCGGCCTTCGCGCACCAGCGACTGAACTCGTCCAGCCCGAACTCGTTCGTCTCGATGCTGTGCCAAGCCAGGTCGAGCCGCCGCGGCCGCTCGTCCCGCGGACCGACGCCGTCCTCCCAGCGGTAACCGGAGACGAAGTTCCCGCCGGGGTAGCGGACGACGGACACGCCCAGTTCGCGGGTCAGTTCCAGGACGTCCTTGCGGAAGCCGTCCTCGTCGGCGGTCGCGTGGCCGGGCTCGTAGATGCCGGTGTAGACGCACCGGCCCATGTGCTCGACGAACGTACCGAAGGTCCGCCGGTTCACCGGGGCGACGGTGAACGCGCGATCGATGGTCAGAGTGGCAGCGGGCACCAGGATGCTCCTGTTCTACATCGGTGTACTACATCGGTGTAGAAGTGTGCCCGGGTGGTTCCGGACGGGTCAAGGGGTCAGTGCGCGCCGAGCGTGGATTCGCGGGTGTGCAGCGCGTACGGGGCGACGATCTCGCGATGTTCGGAGGTGTCGCCGGCCATCCGCTGAACTAGCAGGTCGACCGCGGTCCGGGCGATGTGCACCCGGTTCGGGTCGACCGTGGTCAGGGTCGGGCTGCTGAAACTGGCCTCGTCGATGTTGTCGAAGCCGGCCACTGCGACATCGTCCGGGACGCGGATGCCGCGCGCGGTCAGCGCCCGGATCGCACCGAGCGCGAGGACGTCGTTCAGGGCGAGCACCGCATCGAATTCCGGCCCGGTCGCGAGCAGCTCCGCGATCGCGTCCGCGCCGCTCGACCGATGCCAGTTCCCGCCGGAGACGGTCAGTTCGAGGGGCACCGGGACGCCGTACTCGGTCAGCGTTTCGGCGTACGCGTCGTACCTGATCGCGGCGGTGCCGACCTTCTCGCCGGGGCGTACGCCGATCACCGCGATCCGCCGCCGGCCTTGATCGAGCAGATGCCGGACGACCGCCTTCGTCCCCTCGACGTTGTCGATCATCACGTGGTCGACCGGGCCGTGGAAGATCCGTTCGCCGAGCAGCACCATTGGGGTCGAGGTGTTCAGTTCGTCGACGTCCTCCGGGCCGAGGCCGAGCGGGCTGTAGAGCAGTCCGTCGACCAGGTGGCCGCGCGGCCGGGCGAGCGCGGTCAGCTCGCGTTCGCGGTCGGCGCCGGTGGTTTCGATCATCACCGTCAGGCCGTGATCGCCCGCGGCGGCGATGGCGGCGTCGGCGAGTTCGGCGAAGTACGGGTTGGTCAGCTCGGGTACGGCGAGCGCGATCACGCCCGTACGCCCGGACTTCAGGTTCCGCGCGGACAGGTTCATCCGGTAGCCGAGGGCCTCGATCGCGGCCAGCACCTTGGTCCGGGTCTCGGCGCGGATGTACGGGTACCCGTTCATCACGTTCGAGACCGTCTTCGGTGAGACGCCGGCCTCCCGCGCCACATCGCGCATCGTCACGGCCACGGCAGTTCCCCACTCATGGGACGCCACGGTAGTGCACGGCGCGTGACCGGGTCAGTCGTCGGTGGGCTCAGTGGGTGCGGCCGGCTCGTGCGGTGGGCGGCGCAGTGGGTTGGGTTGCGGGCCGGCCGAGGTGGCGCCGGGGTGGTCCGGCACGTCCGGCTCGTCGTCGGGGTCGA
The DNA here is from genome assembly GCF_039531045.1 of Kribbella hippodromi. Lineage (NCBI taxonomy): Bacteria > Bacillati > Actinomycetota > Actinomycetes > Propionibacteriales > Kribbellaceae > Kribbella > Kribbella hippodromi. The sequence continues at coordinate 93,930 of NZ_BAAAPH010000025.1, forward strand.
ACTCGACGCCTTCCTCGCGCAGCGTTTCGTCGGCTGCCGGGTCCATCTCGTGTCCGGGGTGGGGCAGGCCGGGCCGGTCGAAGCTCATCGCATCCTCCCAAGGGCAGGCGTTTCCGGTACCCACGATACGTATTGTTAAATAGTAACCACTCTGTGTAGCATGACCGGCGAAAACCTTCCATTCCGTTCCGCGCCCCCGGAGGTAATGATGGTTCGACGCTTCAGCCTGCTCGGTCTCGCCGTGGCCCTGGCCGGTCTGACCCTGGTGGTACCGATCCGAAGTTCGCAGGCCGGCGAGCTGGCCGCCCCGACCGCCGACCAGCTCCGCGCCAAGGCAACGTGCGCCGCGCAGCTGTCCAACGGGAAGTACGCCCACGACGAAGGTGACGCACGGACTGTCAAGGTCTGCAAAACCGGCGATGCGGTGCATTGGACCGCCGATCTGGACATCGACTGTGACGGCCAGCGGACGACGCAGTGCAGCGAGAACACCGATCCTTCGTTCCAGCCGGACACGTCGTTCCATCAGTCCGACGGGCGGCCGCTGAACTCGGCCGGGTTGCCGTTCATCGTCGTACCGCTGCCGAGCTCGGTCTGGGACTACCGCACGGCCGGGATCGGCGGTGCGACCGTCGCCGCGGTCGTGTACCAGGACAAGGTCGCGTACGCGGTCGTCGGTGACGAAGGACCGACCGGCATCATCGGCGAGGGCTCGTACAAGCTGGCCCAGCAACTCGGCATCAACCCGAACCCGTCATCCGGCGGCATCGACGGCGCGGTCGTCACGTACATCCTCTTCCCCGGCGTCAAGGCGTCCCCCATCGAATCCACCACCGACATCACCACCAAGGGCCAATCCGCCGCCACCGCCTTCGTCCAATAACCCCGCGCACCCCGGCTTCGGTCGGCTTTGAGAACTCACCGCGTGTGAAAGTGCGTGGTGGGTTCTCAAAGGGGAGTCCGTAGGGTTGGGGGATGGAGAGTGCGGAGCTGGCGGAGTTGTGGGATGTGGAGGCGGGGTGGTTGAACACCGCTTCGTACGGGTTGCCGCCGCGGGTGGCGTGGGAGGCGTTGCAGGCCGCGCTTTCCGAGTGGCGGGTCGGTGCGACCAGCTGGGAGCCGTGGGACGAGTCGACCACGCGGGCTCGGGCTGCGTTTGCGCGATTGATCGGCGCGGACGCCGCGGATGTGTTCGTCGGAAGTACGGTTTCCGCCGCGCTGGTACCGATCGCCGCCGCGCTGCCGGACGGAGCGCGCGTACTGACCGATGATGCCGAGTTCACGTCGAACGTCTTCCCGTGGCAGGTGCACGCCGATCGTGGCGTCGACGTGATCGCCGTACCGGGTGACGAGGTGATCGCGGCGATCCGCCCGGGTATCGACCTGGTCGCGGTGAGCGCGGTGCAGTCGTCGACCGGCGCCGTACTGGACCTGGCGGAGGTTGTTGCCGCGAGCAAGGAAGTTGGCGCGCTGGTGGTGATCGACGCGACCCAGGCGGCCGGCTGGCATCCGATCGGGGTGGACGGTGTCGACGCGCTGATCGCCCACAGTTACAAGTGGTTGATGTCGCCGCGCGGCGCCACCTTCGGGTACCTGTCGCCGGAGCTGCAGGAGCGCTGCCGGCCGATGGCAGCCGGTTGGTACGCGGCCCGCGACGTCCACGGGTCGTACTACGGGACGGCGATGGAGCTTGCCCCCGGCGCGCGCCGGTTCGACCAATCGCCCGCTTGGTTCTCGTTCGTCGGCGCGGCGCCGGCGCTCGAACTGATCGAGCACCTCGGCGTCGGCACGATCAACCGGCACAACCTCGCGCTGGCGAACGAGTTCCGCGCCGGCCTCGGGCTGGCGCCGTCGAACAGCGCGATCGTCAGTACCAACCTGCCCGGTGCCGAGGAGGCGTTCGCGGCGGCCGGGATCCGGGCCGCGGTCCGGGGTGGGAAGCTGCGCGCGTCCTTCCACATCTATTCGACCCAGGACGACGTCCACCGAGCACTGGACGCCCTCAAACCACTACTGCCAGGAAGCTAGATCCGGGTTAAGGTGCCGCGTATGGGTGCTGGGCTGAGTATCGGGCAGGTGGCGGAGCGGACCGGGTTGAGTGTGCACGCGCTCCGGTTCTACGAGCGTGAGGGCTTGCTCGCGGACCCGGTACGGCGCGAGTCGAACGGGCGGCGCGTCTACACCGAGGACGACGTCGAGTGGCTGGACATGTGCATCAAGTTCCGGTCGTCGGGGATGCCGCTGGACACCATTCGGCAGTACACGGATCTGGTTCGGCAGGGGCCCGGGAACGAGGCGGATCGGTTGGCGCTGTTGCGTAGTCATCAGGACTACGTGGCGGCGCAGATCCAGGAGCTCACCGAGTGCATGAACGTGATTACGCACAAGGTCACCGTGTACGCGCAGCATGTCGAGGACGGGACGGCGTCGTGTGTGTGGGTGACGCCTTCCAGCCAGGACGGGGCGAGCGAGGCGTCGTGACGGTCAGGTCGTGACGCGGTCGGGGCGGCTGTAGACGTTCAGGTTGCCGTTGCGGATGAAACCGGCGAGCGTCAGGCCGGATTCGGCGGCGAGATCGATCGCGAGGGAGCTCGGGGCGGACACTGCGCCGAGGACCGGGATTCCTGCCATCACCGCCTTCTGCGCCAGCTCGAACGAGGTCCGGCCGGACACGATCAGGATCAGCCCGCGCGCAGGAACGCGACCGTTCAGCAGCGCCCAGCCGATCACCTTGTCGACGGCGTTGTGCCGGCCGACGTCCTCGCGTACGACGAGCAGATCGCCCTTCGGGGTGAACAGTCCGGCGGCGTGCAATCCACCGGTGCGGTCGAACACCTGCTGCTGTTTGCGCAGTGCGTCCGGGAGGGCAGCGAGTACTTCGTACGCGATGGCAGTGGGGTCTGTTGCGGGGGAGTAGCGGGTTTTCGTGCGGACTGCGTCGAGGGAGGCTTTGCCGCAGACGCCGCAGGAGGATGTGGTGTAGAAGTTGCGCTCTACACCGGTCGTGGGTGGCGGGACGTGCGGGGCGAGGGTCAGGTCGAGGACGTTGTACGTGTTGGGGCCGGCGTCGTCGAAGGAATCGCAGTAGCGGGCCAGCCGGACGTCGTCGGGGGCGCCGATGACGCCTTCGGTGTGGAGGAATCCGGTGGGCCAGTTCGAGGTCGTGGCCTGGGGTACGCATCGTTACTGCCAAGGGTGTGCTGTTGACGCGTAGTTCCAGCGGTTCTTCCACCGCGATCGAGTCGGCTCGAGGTCGTACGACGCCGTCCACCACCCGGTTGACGGGGCGGCGGGCGATCAGCCTCCCCATGGCGGCATTCCGGTGAGGAGGCGGGCGGCGATCGCCTTGGTGGGGCCAGGGGTGACGACGGCCAGGGCGTCGGCGGTCGCGGGACCGCGGAGCATGGCGGAGCCGTCGTGGCCGATCGGCACGGCGCCTTCTGGTGTTAGGCGTACGGGTAACAGGCGGGTGTTGGTTGGGTGGCAGTGCACTCCGCCGGGGATGGGGATCTGTGGGAGCTCGGGCAGGGGGAGACCACGCATGCGCTGGAGGGCTGCTACGCCCAGGGTGAGGAAGGCGACGAGTGCGGCGAACGGGTTGCCTGGTAGGCCGAGGATCAAGCGTCCGTCGCGCATCCGAGCCAACGCCTGCGGGTGCCCTGGGCGGCACGCGACGCCGTCGACGATCAGCTCAGCTCCGAGCGCGGCCAACGCCCGCCGCAAATGATCCGCCGGTCCAGCTGCTGAGGACCCCGAAACCAAGGTCAGGTCAGCCTCGCTCGCCCGCAGCCCGGCAACCAACTCCTCCAACGAGTCCCCCAAATGCCTGACTCCAGCTGAGTCGCCAGGCGCTGCACCCCGGGCGGCTTGGAGCAGGCGGGCGCCGGATTGGGTGATGAGGGTGGGCAGCATGGGGCCGATGGCGTCGCGTACGTGGCCTGGGCCGGACGGGCCTTGATGGACCAGCTCATCGCCGGTGATGAGCGCGGCGACGGTCGGCTGGGGGATCACCGTGAGCCGATCAAGCCCAACCGTCGCAGCCAGTCCAAGCACCGCCGGCCCAACAATCACCCCCGCCGGAAGCAGCTGATCCCCAGCCTGGCACTCCTCGCCGGCCCGCCGAATGTGGTCCCGCGCCGGCGTACGGAAGGTTTGGGTTAGGTGGTTGGCGGTGCGGACTGCGTGTTCGGTGGGGACTACTGCTGTGGTGCCTGCGGGGACTGTGGCGCCGGTGACGATGGTGGTGGCTTGGCCGGGGGTTAGCTGGGTGGTGGTGGTTGCGGTGGCGGGGATGTGGTGGGTGATCTGCCAGGGGCCGGGTCCGCAGACGGCGTATCCGTCCATGGCTGATCGGTCCACCGGTGGGACTGCGACTGGGGAGATCAGTGGTGCGGCCAGTATGCAGCCGGGGGTCTCGCTCAGGTCCAGGGAGACGGCGGATCCGGGCCGAGCGACGGCGTGGGCCAGTTGGCGGGCGGTGTCCCACGAGACGTGGCTGGAATGCGCGGGGAGGTGGCTGGAGTGAGCAGGGGTGTGGCTGGGGTGACGCGGGTGTTCGGGGCCGTCGTCCACGGGATCACTGTGGCTGACCGGCCGCGGGTTGTCTAACCGGCTGGTCACGGGCGGGATTGCAGGTGGTGGGTGGCTTGGGCGGCGGCGGGAGCGAGGTCCTGGGCGCCGGACTGGGCGTACTCGATCAGCGCGCGCTTCATCCGCGGATCCCACGTCGCCCGCAGGTGGTTGGCGATCGCGGTGGCCGCGTCGGCAGCAGGACGATGGGCGAACTGGGCGGCGATCTCATTCGCCAGCCGAACGTACGGCGGCATCCCACCACTCATCATTTGCCTCCAGCAACAACTGTTTCAAGGGCCGGGACGGAGGCCGGAACGAGATCGACCTGGACCGCGGTGACCTTGTATTCGGGGCAGTTCGTGGCCCAGTCCGAGTTGTCGGTGGTGACCACATTCGCCCCGCTCACCGGATGATGGAAGGTCGTGTAGCACACCCCGACCGGCATCCGATCGGAAATCTTCGCACGCAGTTCGGTCCGCCCGACCCGGCTGGACAACGCCACCAGATCCCCATCGGTCACCCCGCGCACTTCGGCATCATGCGGATGCAACTCCAGTACGTCCTCAGCATGCCAAGCCACGTTCGCCGTCCGCCGTGTCTGCGCCCCGACGTTGTACTGCGAGAGGATCCGCCCCGTCGTCAAGATCAACGGGTACTTCCGGGTCGACCGCTCCGACGTCGGCACGTACACGGTCTCCATGAACCGCCCTTTGCCGCGGGTGAATTCGTCCGAATGCATGATCGGCGTACCCTCCGGATGCTCCACGTCGCAAGGCCATTGGATCGAGCCGAGTTCGTCCAGCCGAGCGAACGACACTCCGGTGAACGTCGGCGTGGTCAACGCGATCTCGTCCATGATCTGCGCCGACGATTCGTACTGCATCGGATATCCCATCGCCTGCGCTAGCTCGCAGACGATCTCCCATTCCTGCTTGCCGGTTCGCGGCGCCATGATCGGCCGGACCCGGTTGATCCGCCGCTCGGCGTTCGTGAACGTCCCGTCCTTTTCCAAGAACGAGGTCCCGGGCAGCAGTACGTGCGCGAACTTCGCGGTCTCGTTGACGAAAAGATCCTGCACCACCAGCAGTTCCAGCGCACCGAGCGCCGCGAATACATGCTGCGTGTTCGGATCGGACTGCGCGATGTCCTCGCCCTGCACGAACAAGGCCTTGAACGAACCGTCGATCGCCGCGTCGAACATGTTCGGGATCCGCAGACCGGGTTCGTTCAGAATGGGCGTACCCCACAACTGCTCGTAGATTTCGCGCACATTGTCATCGGAAACGTGCCGATAACCGGGCAGTTCGTGCGGGAACGAACCCATGTCGCACGAACCCTGGACATTGTTCTGGCCGCGCATCGGGTTCACACCGACGCCCGGCCGGCCGATGTTCCCGGTCGCCATCGCGAGATTCGCCATGCCCATCACCATGGTCGAGCCCTGGCTGTGTTCGGTGACGCCGAGACCGTAGTAGATGGCCGCGTTTCCGCCGGTCGCGTACAGCCGTGCCGCCGCGCGGATCCTGTCGGCCGGTACGCCGCAGATGTCCGCGACCGCCTCCGGACTGTGCTCCGGCTGCGCGATGAACGTCTCCCACGCCTCGAAGTCCTCGCACCGGCTCGCGACGAACTCCCGGTCCACCAGCCCTTCCGTCACGACCACATGCGCCAACGCGTTGACGATCGCGACATTCGTCCCCGGCCGGAGCTCGAGGTGGTACGCGGCCTCGACATGCGGTGTACGCACCAGGTCGATCCGCCGCGGATCGATGACGATCAGTTTGGCGCCCTGCCGAAGGCGCTGTTTCATTCGCGATCCGAACACGGGGTGGGCGTCGGTCGGGTTCGAACCGATCACCAGGATCACATCGGACTCGTCGACGGAACGGAAGTCCTGCGTCCCGGCCGATTCCCCGAAGGTCTGTTTCAGGCCGTACCCGGTGGGTGAATGACAAACCCGCGCACAGGTGTCGACGTTGTTGTTTCCGAACACGGCCCGCACCATCTTCTGGACCGCGTACACCTCTTCGTTCGTCGTCCGCGACGAGGTGATCGCGCCGATCGACCCTTGCCCGTGCGCTGCCTGGATCTCGCGCAGCCGCCGCGCGGTGAACGAAATCGCCTCCGGCCACGAAACCGTCCGCCACGGGTCGGAAATCGAGTCCCGCACCATCGGCTCCAGCACCCGGTCCGGATGACTCGCGTACCCGAACGCGAACCGCCCTTTCACACACGAGTGCCCTTCGTTCGCGCCACCGTTCTTGTACGGCACCATCCGCACCAGCTCGTCACCGCGCAGTTCGGCCTTGAACGAACAGCCGACCCCGCAGTACGCGCATGTCGTCAGCACTGTCCGCGTCGGCATGCCGAGCTCGACGACCGATTTCTCCTGCAAGGTCGCGGTCGGACACGCCTGTACGCAGGCGCCGCAGGAAACGCAGTCCGAGTCGAGGAACGACCCACCCGCACCGGCGGCGACCTTCGAGTCGAACCCGCGCCCTTCGATCGTCAGCGCGAACGTTCCCTGTACTTCGTCACACGCGCGGACGCAGCGCGAGCAGGCGATGCACTTGGACGCCTCGAAATCGAAGTACGGGTTGGAGGAATCCGTCGGTAGATCCAGATGATTCGCACCGGCGTCGACACCCGATCCGTACCGGACTTCGCGCAGTCCGGTGACGCCGGCCATGTCCTGCAGCTCGCAGTCGCCGTTGGCCGAGCAGGTCAGGCAGTCGAGCGGATGGTCGGAGATGTACAGCTCCATCACGCCGCGGCGCAGTTTGCCCAGCCGCTCGTTCTGCGTACGTACGACCATGCCGGCCGCGACCGGTGTAGTGCAGGAAGCGGGCGTACCGCGGACGCCGTCGATCTCGACCACGCACAATCGGCAGGACCCGAACGCCTCCAGGTTGTCGGTCGCGCACAGTTTGGGTACGTCGACACCGGCCTCCTTCGCGGCGCGCATCACCGACGTACCCGGTGGGACTTGCACTGCCACGCCGTCGACGGTCAGCTCGATGGTGGCGGCACCGGGGCGGGCCGGCGTACCGAAATCGGGTTCTTTGAGCAGCGTCATGCGTGGAAGTCCTCTCCGAAGTGGCGGACGGCACTGCGTACCGGCATCGGGGTCAGGCCGCCCATCGCGCAGAGCGAGCCGTCGGTCATCAGTTCGCACAGGTCCTCGAGCAGGCCCAGGTTCCGCGCCCGGTCGCTGCCGGCGGTGTCGGTCAGGATGCGGTCGATCGTCTCCGCGCCGCGGACCGCGCCGACGCGGCACGGCGTGCACTTGCCGCACGACTCGGCCGCGCAGAACTCGAACGCGAACCGGGCCATCGCGGCCATGTCCACGGTGTCGTCGAACACCACGATCCCGCCGTGCCCGACCATCGCGCCGGCCGCCGAGAACGCCTCGTAGTCCATCGGGAGGTCGAACTGATCGACCGGGAGGTACGCGCCGAGCGGGCCGCCGACCTGGACCGCGCGCACCGGCCGGCCGGACGCGGTACCGCCGCCGAAGTCGTTGACGAGCTCGCCGAGGGTGATGCCGAACGCCGTTTCGACGATGCCGCCGCGGGCGATGTTCCCGCCGAGCTGGAAGACGCTGGTACCTAGGGAACGGCCGGTTCCGTACGCGGCGTACTGCGCCGGACCGTCCGCGATGATTGCCGGGACCGTTGCCAAGGACAACACGTTGTTGACCACGGTCGGTCGGCCGAAAAGTCCTTGCAGGGCTGGGATCGGAGGCTTGGAACGAACCATGCCGCGTTTGCCTTCGAGGCTTTCGAGCATGGAGGTTTCCTCGCCGCAGATGTACGCGCCGGCGCCGACGCGTACTTGCAGGTCGAAGCTGAAACCCGAGCCGAGGATGTCCGGTCCCAGCCAGCCTTGCGCGCGGGCTTGGTCGATTGCCGCTGTCAGGGTTGTTACCGCGTCGGGGTATTCGGAGCGGAGGTAGACGTAGCCTTCGGCGGCACCGACGGCGTACGCGGCGATCGTCATGCCTTCGATCAGGGTGAACGGGTCGCCTTCGATCAGCATCCGGTCGGCGAAGGTGCCGGAGTCGCCCTCGTCGGCGTTACAGCAGACGAACTTCAGGTCCGCTTCGGCGGCGAGGACGGTACGCCATTTGATCCCGGTGGGGAAGCCGGCGCCGCCGCGTCCGCGCAGACCGGACTCCACCACTGCTTCAACCACTTCCGCCGGTGTCATTTCCAGCGCGGCCCGAAGCCCTCTCATCCCACCGTGCGCCTGATAGTCGGCGGCCGACCGCGGATCCACCACCCCCACCCGCACAAACGTCACCCGCTGCTGCTTGGCCATCCACGGCAACTCATCCACAAGCCCAAGAAACCCTGCAATAGATGGTGAGCCAGTGAGCATGCCGGCGGCGATCAGGCCGTCGACGTCCTCGGGTGCAACTGGTCCATAACCGACTCGTCCCTCAGGTGTCTCCACCTCCACCAACGGCTCCAGCCACAACATCCCCCGCGACCCGGTGCGGACGACCTCCACGTCACCCGCCTGCGCCGCGATCCGCTCGGCAACCTCATCCGCTCCTACTGACCGCGCCGCCGAATCAGCGGAGACAAACACCCGGGTCACCGGATGAGCAGGCAGGCGAGTGTCCGGCGCAGAGGTGGCTGGGTCGACTTCAGGTGAGGTGGTGGGGATGCGGGTGCTCGGCTCGCGGTGCGACGGGCGGTCGTCCCGCGCGGGGCCTGCTCGGTCGTCGTCGTGCGCCGACCCCGACCCGGCGGCGCTCATCGGGCTTCTCCTAGGAGGGCGTCGAGGCGGGTGGGGGTTACTCGGCCGTGGAGCTTGTTGCCTACTTGGACGGCGGGGCCGAGGGCGCAGTTGCCGAAGCAGTACGTCTGTTCGAGGGTCAGGCGGTTGTCGGCGGTGGTTTCGCCGAAGGTGCAGCCGGTGGCGGCCTGGGCATGTGCGGCGAGGGCGGCCGCGCCGACGGAACGGCATGCTTCGGCCTGGCAGATGGTGACGGTGGTACGACCGGCCGGCGTACGCCGGAAGTCCTTGTAGAACGTGACCACGCCATGTACCTCGGCGACCGAAAGGTTCAGTACCTCGGCGAGGACCGCGACATCGGCCGGCGCTACGTACCCGAGCTCCTCCTGCACCGCATGCAGGATCGGGATCAGTGGTCCGCGCAGCTCTCGCCGGGCGAGGGCGATCTCGCGCACTCGCTGGGCGCGCCCGGGGACCGGGTCGGGGGCGGCGGCCACGACCTCACTCGTCATGCATACAACATTCCGTCGCCAACCCCGCCCCGGTCAAAGCAATGCTCGCTATCAAGCGATAGACACTGCCTATCACCAGCCGATTGCTCTGGCTCGGAGGTTGACCAATCCAGAGCATCGTTCCGGATGCACTTGTCCCCGCAACCCCGTCGTTCCGCCTCGCCGAACCTCCGCCGGGCGATCCGCCCCAAACCGGTTCGGGGAGGATCGCCCGCCCGGATCGGGCAGTAGCACTCCCCGATGGCGGTCACGCGCCTCCCCAAACCGGTTTGGGGAGGCGCCCGGCTCGCGCCGTGATCGAGGCGGTTTATGGCGTGGATTTCCGGCGCTTGACGTTAGACAGCGATCGCGCCGCCCCAGTTGTCGGTTGCGAGTCTTCCCTCGGTGTCGATGAAGAAGCGGTGCTCCAGCGAGCCGTCGGCGATGCGGTAGAAGACGTGATGAGCATCAGGCGTGGACAGCCCGACAGGATCGCCCACCACCACACCGACCGCGCCCCAGTTGTCATTCGCGGGCGGATCGATCGTCGGCGACCAGTAGTAGTGCAGCAGATCGCCGTTCTCCTTACGGGCAAACACATGCTGCTGACCCTTGTGGGTAAACGCATGCGGATTGCCCACGAACGGCCCGCCCGCCCAAACATCGCCCAGCAACTGCCCCGACCCGTCGTCGAAGAAGTGGTGCTGCAACTGCCCTTCGGTGTTCCGGAAGAACACATGATGCTGCGAACCAGTACTGAATCCGGTCGGGTCCGACGCCACCCCGGAGGTGATTCCCCAGTTGTCGTTCGCCGGGTTCTGCCCTGGAATCCAGTACCAATGCTTCAATTCACCGTTCGGCCCGCGCCCGAAGATGTGTTGCTGATTCCGGTGAACGAAAGCATGCGGACTCCCCACAAAGGGCCCGCCCGCCCACACGCCCGTACTGATCTGATCCGTGCCCTGATCCCAGAACTTGTGTTCCAGATTGCCGTCTGGGTTCCGGTAGAACAGATGCTGCTGATGCGGGTACGAGAACCCGGACGGATTCGACAGCACCCGCCCTTCGGTGCCCCAATGATCGAGTACGGGCGCGCCACTGCCGGCCTGCCACCAATGGCTGATCGTGTTCTCACTGCTCCGCGCGAACACGTGCTGCTGACCGTTGTGCGGGTACCCGATCGGCCGTCCGACGAGCTTCGAACTACCCCAATCCTGAATCACCTTGTCCGTGGCCGGCGACCACATCAGATTGGTCAGCGTCCCGGTCGCGCCGACCGCGGCGACGTGCTGCTGATCGAGATACCGGTACGCCTGCCCCGCGACCCCGCCACCGTTCGCCATCAACGCAGCCACATCGGACCGCATCACGTCCAGGTCGATGAACGACGGGTCGATCTTCCCCGTCGTACTGGTCTCCCGATGCCCGCGCGCATAACTGGAGTCGCGCCCGAGCTGCGTCAGTACGGCGGCAGTAGCGCGCAACGATGCGTCGTACTGCGCCGGAGTCATCTGTTGATTGACGCCGTCGTAGTCGATCTCCCAGCCGATCATCATCGTGTTGCCATCGCCCGCGGGGATCGGCCCGCTCGCCCGCGCCGCGCCGGCGTGATTGCAGCGGTTCGCGGAGACGATGTGGAAGACACCGTTGTAGTCGACCAGCGCGTGCGCCAACGGGCCTTGCAGGTCGGAGCGTCCGTTGATGACGATGTTCAGGGCCGGTGCCGGGTTGCTCGGGCTCGATCGGGCGGCCGTGTGGTGCCAGAGCACGCCGAACGGATTGAACGACCCGGACACCCCGCGGCCCTGCCAGTTGCCTTCCTCGACGACCTGGACGCCGGCCGACCGCAGTACGTCGGCGAGCCAGGGGATGACCGCCATCAGGTCGGCCTGATCAGGTCGGCGACGCATTCAGGCTTCTTCTTCAGCGCCTGCGCCGGAAGCGGGATGGTCGCGCCGACCGCGACTGCGGCGACTGGAACGGACAGTAGGAGGCGGCGGGACAGTTTAGGTGTGTGCTTTTGTGAATTGGGCGGCATGACGGCATGACAGCAGCCCGCCCACGGCCCGGCAACGCTTGCAATTCAGGTCGAAAGGCCCAACAGGCTTGGTGCGGGACCGTAGATCGCGGCCGGGCGGTCCTCCAGGTAGGCCCAGTAGCGGTCGCCGTACGACCAATGCCACCACTCGGTCGGGTAGTTCACCAGCCCGGCGGCTGTTAGTACATCGGCCAGCAATGAGCGGTTCGTCCGCGCCTCGCGGCTGATGTTGACGGCCGCGAAGAAGCACGCGCCGTCGCTCTGCTCAGGCGTCGCATCGATCGGCGTACCAAGATCCAGCTCGCCACCGGCTCCGACCAGCGTCAGATCGACCGCCGCACCGGCCACATGCGGCGCGACCTCGACCGGTGACACAAACCGGCTGGCGAGCACGTGCACGTCCCGGTCGGAGATCCCCGGATGCAGCCGCTCCAGCTCGGCGCGGTACCCGTCGTAGATCTCCTGCTGACTCTCGATCGGCCGCAATCCTTCGCGTACGTGCAACCGGAGGCCCGCGGGCAAGAAGGCATCCGCCAGCGCGAGCCGATCCGCCACGCCCTCCCGCGCGAACTGCCGCCCGGTGGTCGCGATGCCGCGAGTGAACAGGTCGACCAGCGGTTCGTCGCTCTCGATCGCCGGGATGCGGGTGATCCGCTCGTCGCTCAGCAAGACGGTCATCCGCGCGCCACCGCCGTCCGGATCAAGGTGTCGACAACCTCGGCGTACGACATGCCGGCCGCCGCGAACATCCGTGGAAACTGCGAGGCGGGCGTGAACCCGGGGAACGTGTTGATCTCGTTCACCACCGGTTCGCCATCGGCCGGTACGAAGAAGTCGACCCGCGCGAGTCCGGCACAGCCAAGGACATCGAACGCATCGAGAGCCGTACGCCGCAATTGCTCGGCCAGATCCTCGTCCAGGAAGGCGGGTACGACGAAGCGCGTCCGGCTGCTCTCGTACTTCGCGGTCGCATTGAAGAACGGCTGCCGCGGATCGGCATGAATCTCCAACGCGGGTGCGGTTTCGACTCGTCCGTCCGGAAACTCCAGTACCGCGAGGTCGATCTCGCGGCCGGCCATCTCCCGCTCGATCAGTACATGCCGGTCGATGATCGCCGCATCTGCGATCGCGGCCTCCAAGGACATCGGATCGATCGCCCGGGTGACCCCGAAGCTGGAGCCGCCGTTCCCGGGCTTCACGAACAGTGGAAACTCCAGTCCGGCCGCCTTGAGCTGCTGCAGCACCGACTCGGTATCGGTCAGGTCCGCGCCGCGCAGCGTGATGCCCGGCGTCACCGGGATGCCGTGCGCGGACAGCAGCGCCTTGGTCAGATGCTTGTCCAGTCCGATCGCACTGGCCGCGATCCCACTGCCTACGTACGGAACCTTGAGCTGCTCGAGGAAGCCCTGCAGCCGGCCGTCCTCACCGCCTTCGCCGTGCAGCGCCGGGATCGTCACCTCGCAGGCCTGCAAGATCTCGATCGCCTCGTGCTGACCGTCGACCCAGTTGCCATCAGCATCGATCACCAGCGGGATCGCCGTGTGACCGAGCAGTTCGACCGCCCGGATGATTCCGTTGCCACTGGCAAGTGATACCGTACGCTCCGGGCTCGCGCCGCCCATCACCACCGCGACCTTCATCGCGTACCCTCCTCGTACCGTCGCGGAACCCGCTTGCCGAGGCCGCAGTAGAGCTCGTGGGAGATCGTGCCGGACCAGTCCGCCCAGTCACGGGCGGTCGGTTCGCCGCTCGTACCGTCGCCGAAAATCGTCACCGGCTCACCAGGTTCGACGCCAAGATCGCCGGCGTCGACGACGAACTGATCCATCGCGATCCGGCCGATCACGGGCATCCGTACGCCCCGGCACAGCACGCTGGCCCGGCCGGCCGCGGCGCGGGGGATTCCGTCGGCGTACCCGATCGGCACGAGCGCGATCGTGGTATCGCGATCGGCGACGAAGTCATGCCCGTACGAAACGCCTTCGCCCGCGCGGATCCGGCGTACTTGCGCCAGCTTGCTGACCAACCGCATCGCCGGACGCAATCCGATCCCGAGATCGTCGATCCCGTACAGGCCGGCGCCGATCCGGACCAGGTCGGTGTCCGGTGCGTCGAGCGTGATCGCGCCGGCCGAATTCGCCAGGTGGACGACGCTCGGCCGCAGACCGGCGCGGCGGGCGAGACTCACCCCGGTCCGCAGGAGCTGGAGCTGTCGTTCGCTCTGCACGGCATCGGCGGAGTCGCCGTGCGAGAGATGCGACCAGATCCCGCGGACCGTGACGGCGCCGAGCGCCTCGTAGTGCGCCGCCGTTCGGGTGAGCTCGATCCAGTGATCCGGCGCGCTGCCGGATCGGTGCAGGCCGGTGTCCAGCTTCAGCTGTACGTAGGGCACAACTGAGACGACTTGCTGGAGTTCGGCAACGGTCGAGACGCTGACATCCACGCCGGCGTCGCTGAGCAGCATCAGTTCCGCGGCGTCGTACAGCCAGGTCAGGATCGGTACGGTCAGCCCGGCCGCGCGTAGTTCGAAGGCTTCGCTGGCATGCGCGACGCCCAGCCAGGTCGCGCCCGCTTCGACGGCGGCGCGCGCGACCGGTACGGCGCCGTGCCCGAATCCGTCGGCCTTGACAACGGCCAGGACCTCTTGCGGTACGCGGTGGCGGAACGTGCGGACGTTGTCGCGGATGGCGGACAGGTCGACGACCGCCTCCGCCAAACCGGTGATCCCGTCTGTCGCCGGGCGGGGGCGGGACTGAACCAGGTACATGCCAGTCATTGTTGTTTCCGGCAACGATCCCGATCATCGGAGTGCGGACGGATGTCCGCGCGGGTCCCGTACGACCGTGGTATGACGGGCCTCATCCGGTTGAATGAAATCGCCCGGGCGATACTTGACCGGTGGAAGCAACCGATCACCTGAAGGCGTCGCTGACGGCAGCGGTCGGGCTGGGCAATGTGTTCGGGGCCGGAATGCGGCAGGGCCGGGCGGCGAACGCGCCAACAGTCGAGGCGATTCGCGAGGTGCTCCGGCTGACCACCAACCGGTTGCCCGAGGTGATCGTCGACGACTACGCGGCGGGTGGCCGGATGTTGTACGACGCGTTCAGCAGCTTGCCCGACGTCGATCGGGCGGTCGATCTGGTGAACCAATTGCTGACGGACACCCAGGCCGCGCCGCGGTTGACGCGCTGGGAGGGCACGCCGTGGCATCTGCACTTCGGCAGCCCGGACGAGGCGCGGGGCTGGCTGGCCGAGTTCGCGACCGCGGCCGCGATGCTGCTGGGCAGTGAGGACAAGGAACGGCTCAGGCAGTGTGAGGCCGCGCGCTGCGACGACCTGTTCCTCGACTCGACCCGGAACCGGACGCAGCGGTTCTGCTCAACGGCCTGTCAGAACCGGACCAAGGTCGCCGCTCACCGGGCGCGGACAGCCTGACGCGGTGATCATCGTGGCCTCCGCCTGCCAGCCGAGTTTGCGGTACAGGTGGAAGCCGTCGGTGGTCGCCATCAAGATCCCGGTCCGCGCCCCGCGGGCGAGCGCCCGGGCCGCCAGCGCGCCCATCACCACACTGCCCAGCCCGCGCCGCCGGTACGCCGGATCGGTCTGGATGTCGTGCATGATCGCGTCCGTACCGACGATCGCCATCATCCCGTGCGCGGCGATGATCCCGTCGACTTGGACGCGTACGTACTCCAGCGGGCCGTTGCTCTCGTACGCGGCCAGGTTCTGTGGGTGAGCGGTCAGATCGATGGACATCAGGGTCTTGTGCTCGTCGAACGGGCGTACGCCTGCCGCCGCCAGCTGGGTCGCGATCTCGTCGCCGTGATCGGTGGTGATGGTCAGCCAGTGGTCCGGCGGTAGGTGCTTGGCCAGTCGATCGACGACGGCCGGATCATCGCTGCGTGCGAACAGTTCGCGTTCGCGTCCGGGGAGGGCGAGCAGCGCGGAGTACGCGTCGTCGGACTCGATCACCGGCGGCAGCCCACGGCACAACCGCCAGCCCGCCAACCATCGCCGCATCAGGTCCATGGCGTTGAGTGTAACTGTTTATTTCTGATTAGTCAGTTACTCGGTGCCGAGGACGAAGGTTTGGATCGCGACCACGGCGGCGCCGCGGGCCCATTCGCCGAAGTCCGCGGGCTGCAGCACCATCGGCAGCTCGGCCGCCGACGGGTGGCGGTCGGCGTGCAGGGCGGTGAGCAGTTCGTGGTGCGCGACCTCCGCCAGGCGTACGCCCTCGCCGCCGAGCACGACCAGCTCCGGCATGGTGAAGTTCGCGGCCGCGGCGATCAGCTTCCCGAGCGCGCGCCCGGCCCGGCCGATCACCTCGCGGGCGGCCGGGTCGTCCTTCGCGGCGAGATCCAGCGCTTCGTCGTACTCGACCGGGCGGCCGAGCGCCGCTCCCAGCTGCTCGGTGATCGCGCCGACCGTGAGCAGGCTGAGCGCGCAGCCGCGGTGCCCGCGGTCGCAGCGCGGTCCGTCCGGAAGTAGCGGGTAGTGACCGATCAAACCGAGCGTGACGTCCGGGCTCTCGACGATCCGGTTGTGCACCACCAGCCCGTACCCGACGCCGGCGCCGATCGTCAGCAGCACGAACCGGTCCGCGTTCCGCCCGGCGCCGAACCAGTGCGTGGCCTCGGTCAGCGACGTCAGGTCGTTGGCGAGGACGATCGGTACGTCGGTGTGCGCGGCCAGGATGTCGCCGAACGGGACATCCACCCAGTTCAGGTACGGGCCCCAGCGCACTTCGGAGCCGGCCCCGATCCGGCCGCCGAGCGAGATGCCGAGGCCGGTGATCGGTGTGCCGGCCGGGACCTGCAGGGCCAGGTCGTCGGTGAGTTCGAGGACGAGGTCGGCGACCACGGACGGGGTCGGGTCGGTGATCGGGCGTTCGGCGCTGGCAATCACCTCGGCCCGGAGCGTGGTGAGTACGCCGATCGCGGAGTCGCCGGTGAGTTTGATGCCGACGAAATGGTGGGCGTGGGCGTCCAGGTCGAGCGGTTGGGACGGGCGGCCGACGCGGGCGTCGGTGGGGCCGCCTTCGACTTCGACCAGCAGGCCGGACTCGACCATCGGCTTGGTGAGGCGGGTCAGACTGCCGGGGGACAGGCCGACGCGCCGGGAAAGCTCGGCACGCGACAGTGGCCCGTCCAGCAGGATCTCCAGCGCCACCTGCCGCGACGGACCCGCCAACGGCCGCCACTCACCCATTCGGTCAGCTTAGGGCTTCAGGTGCTGGGGTCGCGGAGGGCGGTGAAACGCCGGGGCCTGACCCGGTCCGCCGTACTGGCCGCACAGGTCCCGGCGTCTGGCCTGTCCTTGCAGTATGCAACGGTTTCACCGGCCCGGGACCTGGACAACGGTGTCAGGTTCAGTGCGGGAGCTTGCGGGTGTCGATCAGGTGCTGGGCGACGTCGCGGAGTTTGGTGTTGGTGTCCTGCGAGTACCGCTTGAGGATCGCGAACGCCCGGTCCCCGTCCACGTCGAACCGTTCCATCAGGATCCCCATCGCCTGCCCGACCAGCTTCCGCGCGTCGACCGCCTGCGCCATCGTCTCCTCTTGCCGCGCGGACGCCACCGCGACCGAGGCGTGCTGCGCGAGGATGTGCGCGATCCCTTCCTCGTCCTCGTTGAACGCATCCGGCTCCGGGCTGTACAACCCGAGTACGCCAACGGTTCGTTGCGGTGCGTCACCGGTGACCAGCGGTACGTCGAGCACGCTGCGTACGCCGAGCGCCGCCACCTTCTCGGCCCACTCCGGCCAGCGTTCGTCGGTGCCGGTGTCGCGGATCAGTACTGAGGTACGGTCCCGCAAGGCGGTGATCAACGGACCACGCTCGGTCGCGATCTGCAGTTCGTACACTTCCGCGACCATCTCGTCCGTGACCGCCGCGATCTCCGCCTGCGAGCCGCGGGCGTACAGGGCGACGCCCGCATACGTGCAGTTCAACGCCTGCAACGCGAACTGCA
This sequence comes from Kribbella hippodromi, assembly GCF_039531045.1. Classification (NCBI taxonomy): domain Bacteria; kingdom Bacillati; phylum Actinomycetota; class Actinomycetes; order Propionibacteriales; family Kribbellaceae; genus Kribbella; species Kribbella hippodromi. The sequence continues at coordinate 111,744 of NZ_BAAAPH010000025.1, forward strand.
CCACGGCATCCACGGTCTCGACCACGCCAGGCGCATCATGCAGCTCGATCGCCAACCGCGCGAACGTGTCCGCCGAAGCAGCAAGATCAGACTCAGTCACTGCAAGCTCCAGAACACAACGAACCAAACGGGCACGCACATCATGCACTACCCAGTCCGGTACGTAAGAACAGGTAGTGGTCCCGTTCACTTAGTACACCTGAGCGCGACGCATGCCGTGCGTACACCGTCCCACCGGTGTACTACCTGTCCTTAGGTACCTGCCGCGTGCTTAGAGTGTTGGTATGGCGGAGTTGGCCGGTCTGTTGAGTGGGCGGACGGATTGGCGGCGGGGGTTTGCGGCGCCGTTGCGGGCGTTCTTGCGGACTGAGGCGGGGAGTTCGGGGGTGCTCGCGGGGGCGATTGTGGTTGCGCTCCTGTGGGCGAACGTCGCACCACACGCGTACGACGGTGTGTGGGCGACCGACCTGTCCATCGGGTTGGGGCACCAGGAAATCAGCCTGGACTTGCGGGAGTGGATCAACTCCGGGCTGATGACGCTGTTCTTCCTGGTGGTGGGGTTGGAGGCGCGCCGGGAGTTCGACCTGGGGGACCTGCGCGAACGCACCCGCTTCGTGCTGCCGATGCTGGCGGGCATCGCGGGGATGGGCCTGCCAGTGCTGATCTACCTCGCGTTCAACGCAGGTGGACCAGGCGCGCACGGCTGGGGCGTCGCGATGTCGACCGACACCGCACTGGCGCTCGGTCTGCTCGCGCTGGTCGGCCGGGGCGTACCTGATCGCGTCCGCGTCTTCCTCCTGACCGTCTTCGTGGTCGACGACCTCCTCGCCCTCGTAGTCATCGCGGTCGTCTACAGCGCCGACATCAAACCAATCCCACTCGTACTGGCGATCGCCGCCTTCGCCCTCGTCCTGACCCTCGCCATCTTCCGAGTCAGAGCAGCCTGGGCGTACGTGATCCTCGGCGTACTCATGTGGGCCGCCCTCCTGAAAAGCGGCGTCGACCCAGTAGTCGCCGGACTCGCGATCGGACTCACCGCCCCGGCGTACTCCCCAGGACGTGAAGAACTGGAGCAGGCGACCGGACTGTTCCGCCTGTTCCGCGAGCAACCGACACCCGAGCTGGCCCGCTCCGCGACCGTCGGCCTGACCACGACGATCTCCCCGAACGAACGCCTGCAGTACCTCTACCACCCCTGGACCAGCTACCTCATCGTCCCGCTGTTCGGTCTGGCGAACGCCGGCGTCACGATCGACGCTGCCTTCCTCGGCCGAGCGTGCACTTCACCGATCACACTCGGCATCATCGTCGGGTACGTGGTCGGCAAACCACTCGCCGTCACCTCGGTGTCCTGGCTGGTCGAGCGAGCCACTGGCGGGCGCATCCGCCCGGGCGTCGGCTGGGCGGCGGTGGCGGGCAGCGGCACGATCGCCGGCATCGGGTTCACCGTCTCCTTGCTGATAGCAACGATCGCGTTCAGCGGTGATCAGCTCGCCGAGGCGAAGGTCGGTCTGCTGTCCGCGGTGATTGTCGCGTCGGCCCTGACCTGGGCGGTGTTCCGCGCGGCCAAGCTGCTGTCGCCGCCGAAGAAGGCGCTCGCCCTGCTCGGGAACGCGGAGCAGCTGGTCGACCTGACCGATCCGGTCGACCCCGAGCGGGACCACATCCGCGGCCCGGCGGATGCCTCGGTGACACTCGTGGAGTACGGCGACTTCGAGTGCCCGTACTGCGGAATGGCCGAACCGATCGTTCGCGACCTGCTCCAGGACGACGACCTGCGGTACGTCTGGCGCCACCTCCCGCTGTCGGACGTCCATCCGCGCGCGCAGATCGCCGCCGAGGTGGCGGAGGCGGCGGCCGCGCAGGGCGCGTTCTGGGAGATGCACGACCTGCTGCTCGCGAACCAGGAGAACCTGCAGCCGAAGGACCTGGTCGGGTACGCCGAGCGACTCGGCTTGGACGCGAACCGGCTGCACGACGAGGTGAAGCGGCATGTCGCCGCGGCCCGGGTGGCACAGGACGTGGAGTCGGCGGACACCAGTGGCGTTTCCGGTACGCCGACGTTCTTCGTGAACGGTCAGCGGCATTACGGCGCGTACGACGTGGACACGCTGAAGGCGGCGATCAAAGTCGCTCGCGCGCGGGCGAAGATCGGCAATGGCTGAATCTTGTTGAACTAGGTCATTTCTGCCACTGGTGAGCGGCAATCGGGTGATCGACGCTGGTGACTCCCGAGCTTGAAGGAGCCATCCATGACCGGACAAACCTCCGCTGTCCTGCGTACCCCGGCCGCCGCGCAGGACGCTGCCGTCGCGCATTTCGCCGCGCGGCTCACGTACGAGGTGGATGCGGCCGATGTCGCCGCCGATATCGGCGCGGGCGTGACCGGCTGGGTACTGGTCGACAGCCGCAGCCAGGAAAGCTGGGATCAGGGCCACGTACCAGGTGCGATCCATCTGCCGCATCGTGAGATCGCGGACCGGGCGGCGAGCGTCGTACCGGACGGGGTGACGGTCGTGACGTACTGCTGGGGCCCGGGCTGCAACGCCGCGACCCAGGCGGCGCTCGCGTTCGCGCGCCTCGGCTATCCGGTCAAGGAAATGATCGGCGGCTTCGAGTACTGGGTCCGCGAAGGCGGCCCGATCGAAACCGCCACCGGCATCGACCGCCGCCCCTCCGACCCACTCACCGCCCCACACGGAATCCCCTGCGCCTGCTGAAAAGTAGAGGTTTTACAAAGGCTGAACTCGCCGTGGTGAAAGGCTGACTCTGTGTGCGTTACGCTCGTACCGGACGCAGGGCCGGGACGGCAAGGAGACGATGTGACCGATCAGCCGATGAACGACGGTGGGCTGATCGCGCATGGGATCGACACCACGCGCCCGAGCGTCGCCCGGGTGTACGACTACGCGCTCGGCGGCAAGGACAACTACGAGTCCGATCGCGAGCTGTACCGGCAGATCCTCAAGGTCGCGCCGGAGACGCCGATCTGGGCGCGGGCGAACCGGCGCTGGTTGAGCCAGGTGGTGACCTGGCTGACCGAAGAGGCCGGCGTCCGGCGGTTCATCGACGCGGGGTCGGGGCTGCCGACCGCCGACAACACCCACCAGATCGCCCAGCGGGTGAACGCGGACGCCTCGGTCGTGTACGTCGACAACGACCCGTCCGTGGTGGCGCACGGCCGGGCCTTGCTCTTGGACAACGAGCGTACGCAGTTCACCGCCGCCGACCTGACCAAGCCGGAGGAAGTGCTGGCGGACCCGGCGATCGCGGGACTGCTCGCGCCAGGTGAACCGGTCGCGCTGGTGATGGCGCTGATGCTGCACCACATCTCCGACTACGAGGAGACCCGGGCGATCGCGCAGACGTACGCCGACGCGCTGCCACCGGGGTCGTTCCTGGCGATCACACACGCCTGCAACCCGGGCGACGGCGGCGACGTGGACGCGCTGGTCACCGAGCTGATCGAGAAGGTCCGGCACGCCTTCCCGAATCTGGCGTTCCGCTCGGTCGCGGAGATCACGTCGCTGTTCAGCGGGTTCGAGCTGCTCGACCCGGGCGTGGTCAAGCTCGGCGACTGGCACGTGCCCGGCGGCCGGGTCGACGAGGACCCGCCGGCCGACGTCCGCGACGCCATCTACGGCGGGGTCGCCCGCAAACGCTAGCCGCGGCTGCTCAGGTACTCGGCGTTCCCGCGGATCGCGGCTTCGTACCGCTTGAGGTCCGCGGTGTCGACCTTGTCCGCGATCACCAGCAGCAGCGTCGCGAGCGCCTTGTCCGGCATCCCCGCGGCCTGGAGCGTCAGCGCCTTGAACACCCGCAACGAATCCGACTCCGGGAACTCGGCGCACGCCGCCTTGAAGACGGCGAGCGATTCCTCGTACCGGCCGAGATTCCGCAGCGTGCTCCCGTACTGCAGCAGGCACTTCCGCCGCGTCTCCCCGCTCAGCCCCGGGAGCGCGCGCTCGTAGTACCCGACCGCTGTCGCTTCCTGGCCCGCGGTGTCGTACGAACCGCCGACCTCGTACAGCACGTACGGATTGTCCGGATGCTCGGCCAGCAACCGCTCGAAGAACGCGATCGTCGGTCCCATGTTCTCCCGGTCCCGGCGCGCGAATCCGGCTTCGATGGTCGCGGCCAGCTCCGGGGTCAACTCTGTCGTCACACCACCATCATGCCGCGCCGCGGGCGGATGTTCTGGTTCAGGTGGAACACGTTCTCCGGGTCGTAGACGGTCTTCAGCGCGACCAGGCGCGCCAGCTTCGCGGGCGGGAAGGCCCGGTTGATCGGGTCGTCGTTGAGCGTGTTCACGTACGCGCCATGGGCGTACGGTTCCAGCGTCGCCGCGTACGCGCGCAAGGCCCCGATCCGGTCCTCGTCCTCGGCCGGGTCCTCCCACCGGGTCGCGGTGACGAACTCGAACTGCGTGTCCCGATGGCTGAACGCGGCGTCGTCATCGGGTACGTCCGCGATCGCGCCGCCGTACGCCTGCAGGCTCACGCCGACGTCAGGTACTTGCAGCAGCGCGCGGATCGCCTCGTCGGGCAGTGACTTGAAGTAGTGCCCCTTCCAGTACCGGCGGTAGCGATGTCCTTGGACGTTGTCATCGCGGCTCTGCAGCTTCAGGTACGTGGTCTCCTCGACGCTCTCCTCGATCGGACCAAGTTCGCGGAAGGCGGGTAGTAGGTCGTACCCACCTTCGCCGACCCAGACGTACCCGACCGTGACTGTGCTCGATTCCTTCCCCACCCCACCGCCTCGGTCGTCCTTGGTGAGGCCGGCGGTGAACGTCGCTTCGCGCGGCGCGTTCGCGTTCAGGTCCCGCCAGCGGCGTAGCACCTCGAACCCCTTCGCCATCGGGTACGTGAACTCGACGCTCAACGCCCGGGTGCCGATGTGATGCAGCTGGAACTCGAACATCGTCACGATGCCGAAGTTGCCGCCGCCACCGCGCAGTCCCCAGAACAGATCCGGGTTCTCGTCGGCGCTCGCCCGTACGACCGAACCGTCCGCGGTGACCACCTCGTACGAGATGACGTTGTCGCACGCCAGCCCGAACCGCCGCGCCAGCCAGCCCATCCCGCCGCCGAGCGTCAGCCCGCCGACGCCGGTGTGCGACACGTTCCCCGCCGTCGTGGCCAGGCCGTACTCCTGCGCCGCGCGGTCCAGCTCGCCGAGCAATGCGCCGCCCTGCACCCACGCCCGTCGCAGCGACGGATCGACGCGGACCTCGTGCATCGGGGTCAGGTCGATCATCAACCCACCCTCCGGTACGGCCAGTCCGGCGATGTTGTGCCCGCCGCAGCGGACCGCGATCTCCAGGCCGTTGAGGCGCCCGTACTGGACCGCCGCCACCACGTCCTCGGTGGACGCGCACCGCGCGATCGCCGCCGGGCGGCGGTCGACCATCGCGTTCCACACGCTGCGGGCCTCGTCGTAGCCGGTGTCGCCGGTCGTCAGGTAGGTCATCATCGCTCTCACTCCCATCGGGTTCTGTCCACCACCCTGACAGCGCAGCGGTACTCCGATAAGGTCCAGTTCCGTGAGCCGAATGAGGACCAGTTCCGGCGAACTCCTGGTCGAGCTGCACCGGGACAACGGCGTGCCGCTGCACCAGCAGCTGGAGAGCGGCCTGCGGACCCGGATCCGGTCCGGCCTGCTCCGGGACGGCACCGTGATGCCGTCCACCCGCGCGCTTGCGCAGGACCTCGGTCTGTCCCGCGGCGTCGTCGTGGAGGCGTACCAGCAACTCGTCGCGGAGGGCTATCTGGTCAGCCGGGCCGGCGGTCAGACGACGGTCGCGGACATCGCCACTCTCGCACCTTCGCCCGCGACGCCGGCCGCGAGTGGTCCGCCGCGGATCGACTTCCGCTACAGCCGCCCGGACGTGTCCCAGTTCCCGCGCGCGGCCTGGCTGCGATCCGTCCGCCGGGTGCTGAACGAGACGCCGTACGACAGCCTCGCGTACCTCGACGGACGCGGCACGATCGAGCTGCGTACGTCGCTCGCCGACTACCTGAATCGCGTCCGGGGTACGGCGGCCCGCCCGGAGAACCTGTTGATTTGCAACGGTTTCGCGCAAGGTTCGCGCCTGTTGCTGCAGGTCCTGGTGGGGTTGGGACGCCGGCGGCTCGCGCTCGAGGACCCGTCCGACAACGACTTGAAGGACGTCGCGCGGGCAGCCGGGATGGAGGTGGTCGGCGTACCGATGCTGCCGTCCGGGATCGATGTCGACGCACTCGAGCAGTCCGGCGCGGATGTCGTACTCGTGACTGCCGCGCACCAATTCCCGACTGGTGTGGTCATGTCGGCGGAAACCCGAGCCGCTTTGGTCGCGTGGGCGAATCGGCGCGACGGGCTGGTGATCGAGGACGACTACGACGCCGAGTACCGGTACGACCGGGAGCCGATTGGCGCTGTGCAGGGCCTTGCGCCGGAGCGGGTCGCGTACGCCGGGACTGCTTCGAAGACCCTTGCGCCGGGGCTGCGGCTCGGCTGGTTGATCCTGCCGTCTTGGCTGGTCGAACCAATGACTACCGCGAAGCTGATGGATGACCGTGGATCGCCGGTGCTCGACCAGTTGGCGTTCGCGGATTTTGTGGCGCGCGGTGAGTTCGACCGGCATCTGCGGCGGATGCGGCCGCGGTACCGGCTGCTGCGGGACACGCTGATCGAGCGGCTGGCCGCACGGTTGCCGGAGCTCGAACCGGTTGGGGTGTCGGCTGGGCTGCACGTGCTCACTTGGCTGCCGGACGACTTGGATGAACAGGCCGTGCAGTCGGCTGCCCTGGAGCGCGGGCTCGGGGTGTACGGGTTGGCGCCGTACTGGGACGCGGGATCGGGTCCGGCCGGGCTGGTGTTCGGGTACGGATCGGTGGCGCGGAAAGATGTTGTCGAAGGCATCGATCTGCTGGCGGACGCGGTCGCCGCGGTGCGCGCGGCCGGTCGGATGGCGGGTGAATAAGTATGCATTTCGTTGCAATTCGATCCGAGCGGTTCTAGTCTTGGTGGAGTGATCGCCGCAGCTCGGATCGACGCCCTGATGAACGAAGGCTGGCCCGCCGCGTACAGCACCGAGCTGGACGGCTGGCTGGTCCGCCGCAATGCCGGAGTCACCCTGCGAGCGAACTCGGTGCTGCCGTCCAGTGCGCCGTTCGATCTCGGTCGCGCCTTGGATTACGTGGAAAACTTGTACGCGGCGCATGACATCGCACCGTCCTTCCAGGTCGGTCCGGCAGCCCAGCCGGGGGACCTCGACGCGTACCTGGCGACCCGCGGGTACGAGCTCCGGAACCCGACGTTGGTGATGTGCGCGACCGTCTCCGAGGTCCTCGCGAACCTTCCTGAGCCGGACGCGACCGTGAATATATCCGCCGCGCCCGACGATCACTGGATGGATTTCTGGTGGTCGGTCGACGGTCGTGGCGGGTCCGCCGCGCAGGCCGCGGCCCGGCAGATCCTGAACCGGTCCCGCGCGCTGTACGCGGTGATCCCGTCCGGCCCCCCGGTGCGGGCGATCGGCCGGCTCGCGCTGGTCGACGACTGGGCGGGGCTGTACTGCCTCGCCGTCGACCCGAACCGCCGGCGGCTCGGGCTGGCCCAGGCGATCATCCACGGCTTGTTGCACAAGGCAACGACACTGGGGACCGAGCGGGTCTGGTTGCAGGTGGTCGAGAGCAACGCCCCGGCCCGCGCCCTGTACGACCGGCTCGGTTTCCAGGTCGCCTCGCGGTACCACTACCGCGTCAAAACGTGATCTTCTGCGTCAAAGCGTGATCACCGCGTCAAAGTGTGATTGCTGCTTCAAAGGGTGATTGCCGCGTCAAAGCGTGAGCTGCTGCCGGAGATCCAGGACGATCAGTTCCGCGCCGGCGCGTTCGACGGACGTACGCAGCGGTGTCAGGTCGGTCCACGGGACGCCCGGCTGGTCGAGCGGCTGGTCGAAGTCGTCCCAGTGGGTGGCGATGACCTTTTTGACCGGCTTGATGGTTCGGAGCAGCCGGTCGGTGATTCCCGGTTCGCCGCCGGGCGCCGCGAAGATCACGTCCACCTCCAGACCGCGGAGCGCGTTCGGATCGAAGTTCGCCGTGCTCAGGCTGAGGATGCGGACACCGCCGATGGTGATCACGAACGCGAGCGTTCCGCCTTCGACAAGATCCTCGATGACTCGCGGGCGTGGCGGCACTTCGTACCGGTAGCCCGGATAGGCGTACGTGTGACGCTTGCCGCCGCACGAGTGCAGGGATGGGAAGACCTCGATCGTGAAGCCGTCGAACGGCAGGTACTCGCCGCCGCGGACCGGTGAGAGCAGGTCGTCCGGCGTCTTCATCGCGCGCAGCAGGTTGGCGTGCGTTTCGGTGCAGAGGACGGTCGCCTGGGTCTTGCGGGCGACGTACGGGACATCGGCCATGTGGTCGTAGTGGCCGTGATGCACCAGGATCGCGTCCGCCGTGGTCAGATGGCGATCGATCACCTCGGAGTTGATCACCAGCTTGGTCTTCGGGTCGGCGCCCGCCGGCGTGAACGTCCCGGTTTTGAAGCGGGTCAGCCAGGGGTCGGTCAGTACGACGTGTTTGCCGTGGCGGATCTGCCAGGCGTGCGTACCGAACCAGGTCAGCTCGACCGGCTCCCGCTTTGGCTCGCGCTCTGGCTCTGTCTGGGGCTTCGGGGCTGCCTCGCTCTGGGCTTCGAACCCGATGACGCCGGCCGCTCCGACCGCGGCGGCACCGGTCAGCATGCCTCTGCGACTCACCTTCACGCTCTCTCCTCTGCTCGTCCTGGAACCCCAGTCAAGGCTTCGTGGAGCTTGCGTGTCGAATATGCTCTCAAGCATGCGCCGATTGGCTGGAGATATCACCGCAGGTCAGCAGGGTCATGCTCACTGAACGGCATCTGCAGATTTTCGTCGCGCTGGCCGAGGAACAGCACTTCGGGGACGCGGCGCGGGTCGTCGGCATCACCCAGCCGCCGCTGTCCCAGGGCCTCCGGCGGCTCGAGGCGCTGGTTGGCGCGAAGCTGTTCGAGCGCGGCGCGGGGCAGGTCGAGCTGACCCCCGCGGGCATCGCCCTGCTGCCGTACGCCCGGCGCGCGCTGTCTTCGATCGAGGAACTGCACCAGGCCGCCGTCGAGCGCGAACCGGAAGGCCCGGAGATCCGGCTCGGCGTCGCGCCCGAGGTGCCGCCGTCCGCCGGCGCCGCTGTTGCGGCCGCGTGTGGCGAGGCGATCGCGGGCAGCAGGGTGACGGTTTCGACCGCACCAACGAGTTCGCTGGTCAACCAGGTCAGTACCGGGCGATTGACGCTCGCGATCGTGGCGCATCCGACCGTACTCGACGGACTCGAAGCCGGCCCGGTCGCGCTGCTGCCGACCTGGCTGCTCCTGCCTGCGGGTGTTGCCTCGGCGGAGGTGGTCGGATTGCGTGAGCTCGGCGAGCTGCCGGTCGCGGTTCGGCCGCGTACGGAAGCACCGGCGGCGCGCGATCTTTTCCTGGACACGCTTGCGCTGCACCGCCCGCGCGGCGGGACCGTCGTGGTGACGGATGAGCGCGCCGGGCTGGCGATGGCCGCGGCGGGTCAGGCGGCTGTCGTGACTGCCGATCCGCTGTTGGGTGCGCCCGGGGTGACCCGGCACCGGCTGGTGGATGATCCACTTCCGCTTCGGTTGCGGCTCGTGTGGTCGCGTACGCGGACGCCCTTCCTGCGGCCGGACGATGTGATGGCGCAGCTCACGGAAGCGCTGGTGGCGTCGTGAACGCCCGGATTCGCGCGGTGTTCGAGGACGTCGGCGCCCGCGGGTGGCTGCATGCGGTCTCGCTGGACGACCCGGAGTCGACGGTCGAGGTTGACGCGGACGGGATAGTGCCGCTGGCGTCGGTGTACAAGCTGCCGCTGCTGGCCGGGTTTTGCCGGCTCGTGGATCTTGGTTCGGTGGACCCGCGGGCGCAGCTCACGCTCGATCCGGCTTCGAAGACTGCTGGGCCGACCGGGTTGTCGTTGTTCGCGGATCCGGTGACCGCGTCGCTGCGGGACCTGGCGTTGTCGATGATGACGACCTCCGACAACGCGTCGGCGGATGCCTTGCTGGACATTGTCGGATTGCGCCGGCTGGCCGATTTGCTGGAATCGTTCGGTTTGCGGAAGACGTGGGTACGGCGCGGTACGGCGGGAAATCTGCGTGATCTGCAACGCCGTACCGGAACAAACAATCCGGACGCGGCGCTCGCCGTGCTTGCGGACAATGATCAGACTGATCCGGCGGGGGTTTACGAAGCGGCGCATGCCTCGGCCAGTACGGCTCGGGAGATGACGTACTTGTTGCGTCGATTGTGGTCGGGGGAGTTGTTATCGGCCGAGCAGACCGAGTTTGTGCAAGCCGTCATGCATCGGCAGATCTTCACACAGCGGTTGGCGTCAGGGTTTCCGCATGACGGCGTACGGGTGGCGGGGAAGACCGGGACGTTCGGTGCGTTGCGGCACGAAGTGGGCGTGGTGACCTTGCCGGGCGGGTCGGCGTACGCGATTGCCGTATACACGCTGACCGCCCGCGGCGACTTCCGCCAGCCACGCGTCGACGCCGCAATCGGCGAAGCCGCCCGATTAGCAATCGATCTCCTCCGCTAGCCGCGCCCGCTGGCCAACGCCCCACCCGCGCGCCCGTCGTCTGAGGGGCTGACCCCTGAGTTGGTGGGTTTGGCCCCGAGATTCTCAGGGGTCAACCCATCGTCCGAGGGGCTGACCCCTGAGACGAGACCGGTGGGTGCGTAGCAGGGCGGCTCCGCCTCAGCGGCCTCCCCGCGCGCCCGTCGTCTGAGGGGCTGACCCCTGAGCTGGTGGGTTTGGCCCCGAGATTCTCAGGGGTCAACCCATCGTCCGAGGGGCTGACCCCTGTGACGAGACCGGAGGGTGCGCAGGGCGGTTGGGTGCTGGGGTGCTGGGGTGCTGGGGTGCTGGGGTGCTGGAGTGCTTGGGTGCTAGATGATGGCGAATGCCTCGATCTCGAGTAGGAGGTTGGGGTTGACCAGTGCGGCTACCTGTACTGCTGACGCGGCTGGTTTTGTGCCGGGGATGTACCTGTCCCGCACTTGGCGAATCGCGGGCATATGGGCGACGTCGGTGACGAAGAAGGTCAGCTTCACCACGTTCGCGAAGGTTGCGCCGGCGGCTGTCAGGCAACGCTCCAGATTCGCGAAGACCTGCTCCGCCTGCGCGGCCGGATCGCCGATCCCGACCAGCTGCCCGTCCGCGTCCAGCGCGATCTGCCCCGAGATCGCCACCCACTGCCCCCGGCCGGTCACGACGTGGGTGTAACCGTTGCCTGGGGCAACACCGTCGACCGCCGGGTACTCGAGCTCACTCACCGCGCTCCTCCAAATTCGTCGGGTCCTGACACATATACCGGAACAAGGGTTGAGAAACCGGTTTCCGTCGGGAGAGGATACGGGGGTGGGACGGACACCGAAGGACTCGATCACGATCGCCGACGTGGCGCGGGCGGCGGAGGTTTCGCGAGCGACCGTGTCCCGGGTGATGAACGGGCGGCTCAGCGTCGCGCCGGAGATCGTCACCCGGGTCCGGGCCGCGGCGGAGCGGCTGAACTACCGGCCCAGCGACCTGGCCCGCAGCCTGTCGCTCGGCCGGACGAACATGGTCGCGCTGGTGGTCCCCGACCTCGGCAACCCGCTGTTCCAGCAGATCCTGCGCGGCATCACCAACGCGTCGGCCGCGGCCGGCTACCGGGTGCTGGTCGCGGAGACCGACGAGGACCCGGGCGCTGAGGCCTCGATCGCGATCGAGGCCCGGCGGCGCTGCGACGCGCTGATCATGGTCTCGCCGCGGATGGACGAGACGGCCCTGCTCGAGCTGCTGCCGCAGGTGCAGCCGGTGATCCTGGTCAACCGCCAAGGTCCGGCGGAGGTCTCGTCGGTGGTCGTCGACTACGGCCACGCGGTGCGGATCGTGGTGGACCACCTGGTCGGGCTCGGGCATCGGCGGCTCGCCTTCCTGTCCGGTCCGGCCGGTAGCGCGTCCAACCTCATGCGGTTGCGTGCACTCGAGGTAGCCGAGCAGGAGATCCCCGGGCTGGACCTAGTTCGGCTGGAGTGCGGGCGGTCGATCGAGGATGGGTACGCCGCGGTGGAGCCGGTGCTGGAGTCGCAGGTCACTGCGGTGGTTGCGTTCAATGACCTGGTCGCTTTTGGTCTGTTGGCGCGGTTGAACGAGGTCGGCGTCGCCGTACCGGCTGATCTGTCGGTGACTGGGATGGACGACATCGGCCTGGCGCGGTTCGCCGTACCGTCGCTGACTACGGTGCGGGTGCCGCAGGCGGATCTAGGTGAGTTGGCGTGGCAGCGGCTGCATGCGGCGATCTCTACCGAGAAGGGCGATGCGGACGCCGTACCGGAGCTGCGGTTGGCCGTGCGGGCCAGCACCGGTCCCGTACCGCAGGAGCCCCGGTCGGACAGTGCTGCACCGGCTGATCGGATCGGTTGGCAGCAGCAGGGTGACATCTTCGAGTTGGGCAGTTCGGCCGGGCTGCTCGCGCGGTACGAGTTCGGTCGGCGGATGCCCCAAGTGCATGCGCCCCGCCCGTACCTGCACCCGGTCCGTACGCTCGGGGGACACCCGTTGACTGAGGTCAGTCCGGTTGACCATCGGCATCACTACGGCGTCTCGCTCGCAGTGCCGTTGGTGAACGGTACGTCGCACTGGGGCGGTCGGACGTACGTACGCGGCCAGGGTCCTACGCTACTCACGAACCACGGGCAGCAGCGCAGTCGTAGCGTGACCATCCAGGACGAGCACACGCTCAACGACGACATCACCTGGTACGACGAGCAGGGCCGTCCGCAGCTGGTAGAACGCCGGTACCTCAAGGGCGAGCCAGTACATGACGGATGGCGACTGGACTGGCGGAGCGAGCTCACCGCACGGTACGGCGCGCTGCGGATCGACAGTCCGGCGACCTGTGGACGCGAGGGGGCTGCGTACGGCGGGATCTTTTGGCGGCTGCCACTTGCGCCGACCACCGTACTGAGTGCTGACGGTGCAGGGCTGGACAGTGCGTTCGGGTCAACGAGTCGCTGGCTGGCGTTCGTACAGGGTGAGATGACGCTCTTGCTGCTCCAGCCAGGTGACGTACGTCCGTGGTTCCTACGGGCGGAGGATTACGTAGGGGCGTGCCCGGCGCTCGCTTGGGATGAACCGCTCGCACTGCAGCCCAACCAGGAGCTGACGCTGTCACTCACCGCCCTGTTGCTGGACCGGGCGGTTGACCTGGCCGAGGCTAGAAGGTTGGCAGGCCGCTTGTAGGCGATGAGGCCAGCGCGGACTGCCAGCGGCGCGGTACGCGTCCGGCCAGGCGTGCGGCCCGGCCCGCGGACACGGCGTCACGCATTGCTGCCGCCATCAGCGCGGGCTTCTCCGCACGGGTGACCGGCGTCGCGAGCATCACGGCCGAACAGCCGAGCTCCATAGCCAGTGCGGCATCGCTTGCCGTACCGATGCCCGCGTCGACGATCACCGGGACGTTCGCCGCCTCGGCGATCAGCGCGAGGTTGTGCGGGTTGCGGATGCCCAGCGCCGAACCGATCGGCGCGGCCAGTGGCATCACCGCCGCGCAACCGGCTTGCTCCAGCCGGCGCGCCAGGATCGGGTCGTCGTTCGTGTACGGGAGCACCGTGAAACCGTCGGCGACCAGCGCGTCCACGGCGTCCAGCAGCTCGACCGGATCGGGCAGCAGCAGGTGGTCGTCGGCGACCACTTCCACCTTGATCAGGTCGGTTTCCAGTGCCTCGCGGGCCAGTTTCGCGGTCAGCACCGCCTCGGCCGCGGTGTGACAGCCGGCCGTGTTCGGCAGCACGGCGATGTCGTGCTTCTTCAGCACGTCCAGCACCGAGCCCTCGTGCCCGGTCCCGAGCCGGCGCATCGCGACCGTGGTCAGTTGGGTGCCGGAGGCAAGCAACGCCTCCTCCATCACTTCCAGGTTGGCGGAACCGCCGGTGCCCATGATCAGGCGCGACGTGTACGTCCGCCCGCCCAGCTCCAGTGGATCGTCCATCTCAGCCTCCCTGGGTGGCGCTGACGATCTCGACCCGGTCGCCGGCCCGCACCGCGGTCGCCGCCCACTCGGCCTTGGTCAGCACGGTCTGATTCACCGCGACCGCGATCCCGGTGCTGCGATCCGAGTACGCGGCGATCAACTCGGCCACCGACTGCCCGGCCGGCACCTCGATCGCCTCGCCGTTGACCCAGACGGATTCCATCGCTTCCTCCCTACGCCGGAATTACCCGATTCAGGTTCGGAGGGTGTCTGAGGACCGTGCGCCTACTGCGGGGCACTCGGCGCGGCACCTCGCTGCACGGGAGGAAAGGCAACGATGAAACCACATCGACGCCTTCCCTCCCGCACACCGAGCTACCACGCCGAGCACCTCCTCGCTACGGCGCACGGTCCTCAGACACCCTCCAGCGGTCGGTGACGGCTTCCGGTCACCCTCTCAGCCCACTCCCGTGCGAGCTCCCGCGGACAACTTGACTCTAACTCACGGCTTCAATCGGGCGCGAGCGTGGTCTCATTGGCCGCGGGAGCTCCTGGGGCTAGGGGGCGGTTACCGAGGTCACGTTGGTGCCGGAGATGTATGTCGGCCAGACGCCGACCGTGACAGTCACCTGACCGTTCGCATCCGGTGACATGGTGTACGACAGGCCGTACAGGCTGGTCACCTGGACCGGACCGGTCGCCTTGACCGTGACTGTTGAGTTGGCGCCGCTGGCCGCCCAGACGGCCCGGAAGGGCGTGCCGTCGTTGGCGGCGTACACCTGGTCGATCAGCCCGTTCCCCGGGTACTCCTTGCCCAGGAAGGTCGCGCCGCGTAGTTGCCGTGCTGCAGTGGCGTACGCGACGTACGCCGGCTTCGGGGTGTACGCACCGAGCGCATCCGCCTCGTGGTGTACCAGGCCGAAGTTGTCCTCCTGAGCAGCCGGATCGACACCGTCGTTCTTGAAGTCGTACATGTAGAACCGGTCGACGTCATGGCCCGGTACGTTCAGCTGCGCCCGCGCCAGGTACATCGCCTGCGTCGCCTCATCCACCGACGCCTGTGCGGTACCGGTGAACCAGCCTGCTTCGGTGATCCAGATCGGCTTGTCCACACCACCGTTGTACTGGCGGATGGTCGCCCGTACTTGGTCGATCGCGGCACCGAGCCCTTCCGGCGCGTGCAGGTAGTTGTACGGGTGGATCGACACCACATCCAGGTACTTGAGCCCACCGAGCTGGCAGAACGCCTGGAACCACGCCTGCTGCGTCACGTCGGTGTCACCACCACCGACAATGGTGACGTCCGGGTGGTTCGCCTTCACCTTGGTGTACGTCGCCTTGAGCAGTGCCAGGTAGCTGTCCGGCGTCTTGTTCGCCGGACCGGCCGCGTTGACATCCCACTCGTTCCACACAGCCAGGTTGTGTACCTGTGGGTACTGCGTCGCCAGTGCGTTGGCGTAGTTGGCGAACGCGGTGCGGCCGGCGTCGGTGTACGGGGCGTTGAACAGCTGGTCCGGGCAGTCGTACAGGCAGTTGCCGTAGTCGGCGATCAGCAGTGGGTCGAGGCTGTTCGACTGCCAGGACTGCAAGTAGGTGTTCACCTTGGCGGGGAAGCTGTAGGTACCTGCTGTGGTCTCGGCGGCGGACCAGTACGCCTCGTCGCGGGCGCCACGGGCACCTGTCTGCGCCAGTAGCGGAATGGCGTTCGGACTCCAGTTGCCGCCGAAGTGGGTGCTTGCTCCGACCAGTGAACGCGGAGTGGTCGCGGCGACTGCGTCGACGTTGACGGACGCTGTCGTACCGCTGATTGCGCTCTTGTCGAGGGTCAGCGTGATCGCGGTGGCTGGACCGTGCCAGATGCCGTCGTCGGCGCCACCGAAGTGCAAGTAGCCAGTGCCAGCGTCGAACCTCGTAACACTCAGCTGTTGCCAGTCCGTTGCTTTGGAGAGGTCCAGACGTTGCTGGTGGACCTGACCGGTCGCATCGGTCAACCGTAGGCCGAGTGCTGTCAGCTGACTCGTCTTTACCCACAAGCTCAGTGCAGTCAGGTTGACCGGTACGAACGTACGCTGCAGCGCCACGTAGTTGCCGCCGCCGGTGAAGTCACCAGTGAGCTTCGCCGACTGCGTACCGCTCTGTGGAGACGCCGTGTCGTACGTGAGGCTGCCGGTAGCTCCGGGGAACTCACTGCCCGGGTAGAACGACCAGCCCTCAGCGGCGCTCTCGTAGTCGCCCAGTGGAGTAGTAGGTGCAGGCGCGGGGGAGTTGAGGGTCAGGTCGTCCAGACTCACGCTGCTGCTGGTCGCGCCGCTGATAGCGCCCTTGTCGAGTACTACCTCGATCTGCTTGGCCGGACCGTGCCAAACGCCGTCATTAGCGCCACCGAAGTGCACGTACTGCTTGCCGCCGTCGAAGCGCGTAACAGTCAGCGGTTGCCAGTCCGTCCCGCCGGACAAGGTCAGTCGCTGCTGGTGGACCTGTCCGGTCGCATCAGTCAACCGGAAGGTCAGGAACGACAGGTTGGGCGTTTTGGCCCAGAAGCTGACGCTGTTCGCGGACACTGCCGGCAAAGGGCGGTTCACACTCACGTACGCCCCGCCGGCACTGAAGTCACCGGACAGCTTGCCGGCGTGCGTACCGGAGTGGTTGTCGGTGGTGTCCAGTGCGAAGCCACCGGTCGCCCCGGGGAACTCACTGCCTGGGTAGAAGCTCCAGCCCTCCGCAGCGTTCTCGAAGTCGCCGACGCGGGTGCTGGTGAGTCCGGTGACAGGAGCCGTGCTGAGCGGGCTGAGGATGGCGAACGTGGTCTGGGCGGTCAGAGTGCCGGCCTGGACTGTCAGCTTGTACCAGCCGCGGTTGGTGACCGAGACCTGCAGAGTGCTGGCGGCGGCCTGGCTGCCGGTGGCGACCACGGTGCCGTTGACGTCGGCGGCTGACCAGGTCACGGAGGCGGCGTCGGTGTTCAGACCGATCTTCACTGGCTGGCCGTCGGTGAAGACGTTGCCGAGGGTGATGGGGGTGAGGGCGAGCGTCGCCGCGTGGGCGGGCGTGGTGGTTCCGAAGGCTAGGAGGAGGATTCCTAGGACGAGCGCAAGAGTACGTCGCATGCCGACTCCTGATTCAGGGTGCGGGCGGGTCATGGGACGTCGGCTGCCACGACGTTGTTCGTGCGTTGTTGTTCGCGCTTGCTGGTGCGAGTTGCGAAAGCGCTTTCGTACTATTGCCGCGGGGTGACGGGGTGTCAACAGGTCAGTCGACTTGGGTTCCGGTCAGCAACGCGGCCAGTTCGGTCGTGCGGTACAGCACCTGCTTGCCCGTACGCTGCGGCTCGACCAGTCCCGTACGCCGGAGCAACTGCAGGTGCTGGCTGACCGCGGAGGGCGTCACCTTCAGCTCGCCGGCCAGGTCGGTCGTGGAACGCGGGTAGGTGAGTAGCTGCAAGATGCGCGTACGCGGCGCCCCGATCAACTGCGCCAGGTCCTGCTGCGACGGCGGCTCCACCACAGACCACAGGTGCGCTTGACCACGTGGCGGATAGCCCAGCAAGGGCGGTGCGCCTACGTCGAACGGGATCACAGCATGCGGACCGAACAGTGTCGGCTGAAGGACCAGTCCGCGTCCGTCGATCCGTTCAGTACGGCTGGGCTCGCTGACACGATCGACCTTGAGCAGCCCGTCCGCGTACGTGATGGCAGGCCCGAGTCCGTTGAGCATGGCACCCGTACCGTGCTGAGTGAGCACATGCCCGCGATAGCTGATGTCGGCCGACAGGAGCGTCCGCATGCGGCTCCAGTATGGCTGGATCACCGCCTCCCAGTACTGCTGGAGCGCATCCACGACCTTGTCGACGCTGATCCCTTCCGGCAGTTCTCCATGCACCGCGGTCAGCTGCCGCTCGAACGTCTCTTGGTCAACTGCCCCAATCACCTGCAGCTCATCCGCGAACTGCGTCAACGGCGAACTGGGCCGCGGCGTCAGAAAGTCCGGACTCCCCATCGTGTCGTTGACCAGCCACCGCAGTACGTCCCAGTCCAACTCCCGTACCCGCGGCTGCACCGCCCGAACCCACCCCAACTGCAACGGAAACCGCCCCGGCTCCCGCAGCGCCCGCAACGACACCACCACCTCCGCCACCGGCGAAACCGCAAACCGAACCTCCGCCAGATCCCGAGCCCCCACCACATACGTCAACACCCGAAAGACCCCATCACCCCCGCAGTATCTCCGAGACGTGGTGTGCGGGAGGTGTGGGTGCGCGGAGGTGTGGGTGTGTGGGTGTGCGGAGGTGTGGAGGTGTGGGTGTGCGGGAGGTGTGGTGCTACTCGCAGGCAATCCCATCGTGGTCCGCATCCAGCCGGTAGACATCCGACCCGATCACCCGAATCGGCCCCTGCACATACTCCGGCCCGTTACCGCTCCCACCCGCACAATCCACATCACTGGCAATCGGCACACACCCGCTGTAGTTCGGATCGCACCCCGACGAGCTCTCCGGCTCCTCCACCTTCGTCCCCACCACATTCACCTGACTACGAGGCTCCTTCGCAACCTCCTGCCGCACCAGCTTCTTCGACGTCTGCACCCCATCCACATACGTAACCCGATACGTCAGCCGCCGAGCCCCATCCACCCCCACCGTCCGAACCCGCTTCACCCCATTGGCCAACGAGCTATCCGTAACCATCTTCGTCTTGAACCGAATAACCCGAACCTCCACGACCTCCTTAACGGTCGTGACCGGCTCCTCAACCGCAGTGGTCACCGGAGCCGCCACCGACACCGACCCCACCGGCACACTCACCACCGGACTCGCCGCCGTAGACAAGCCCGCACTCCCCGGCACGGACGCCACCCCACTCTCCGGCGTGGACACCGCCGCACTCCCCGGCGCAACAGACCCCGCAACCCCCGGCGTCACAACCGACCGCGCCGCCCCACCACCCCGAACACTCGACACCGCCCCCGGCTCCCCATCCCCCGAGCCCACCCCACACCCCGTAAGCACCGCCCCCAAAACCCCCACAACAACCGCCCCCACCACACCACGACCAACTCC
>NZ_BAAAPH010000026.1:0-113511 GCF_039531045.1 Kribbella hippodromi
GGCGGTGAGATTCTGGGGGGCCACCCCGCCGTCTCAGGGGCCAGCCCCTGAGACGGCGGGCGGCGGGGTGCGGGCGGCGGCGTGGTGCCGTGTGGTGCCGCGTGGTGCCGGTGCCGTGTGGTGCGGGTGGGTTGGGGTGGGTGGAGGAGGTGCGGGTCAGGCGAGGGTGAAGCCGCCGGTCCAGGGGATTTTTTCGGCTGCGGCGAGGGTTAGTTGGAGGAAGCCCAGGGCCTCTAGTTCGCGTGCTCGCTTGAGGCCGCCGGCGTCGACGGCGCGCAGACCGCCGGCGGAGATGATCCCCGCGAGCAGCGCCTTGGCGTCGGCGTCGTCACCGGCGATCAGCACGCAGGTGGGCAGCTCTCCGGCCTTGCCCGACGCGACCGTGGCCGCGAACGTGGTGTTGAACGCCTTCAGCACCTTGGCTCCCGGCAACTTCCCGGCCAGCTCGCCGGCAGCAGACCCGTCCGCCGGAACAACCAGCGAGTCAAACGTCTCGAAGTTCAACGGGTTGGTGATGTCGACGACGACCTTGCCGGCCAGCTGCTCAGCACGATCAGCAACCACCTGGGCAAGCGCCGGGTACGGCACCGCCAGAATCACAACCTCGCCAGTCACCGCCTTGTCCTTGTCCCCCGAGCCGAACAGCTCCACGGTGTTACCGCCTTTGGCGACCACCGACGAGATCGCCTGCCCCATGTTCCCGGTACCGATGATGCTGACGTGCGTCATGCTTTCCGCTCCTTCGGTTATGGCTTCAACCCCGGACCAAACCGCCCAACCAACCGAACTCCTTGCTCCAGCCGAACTCCTTGAGCCGGCGAAACTCCTTGAGCCGGCTAGCGCGACTCGAGCAGTTCCTTCAGGCGGGCCAGGTCCTTGGTGTTCGCGCGGCGCATCGACGCTGCCATCAGCGGTGCGGCGATGCCGGCGAATCCACTTGGCTCGCCGCGGTTCCGCAAGGTCATCCGGGTGGTACCCACGCCGGCCGGAATCCACTCGTAGCTGGTCTCCATCGGGAACGGTCCTTGCGCCGTCCGCATCACCAGCCGCTGACCGGGCACCAGCTCGACCACCTCGTACGTGTACGTGAGCCGCCGTCCCAGGAAATGCGCGACGAAATCCATCCGCGACCCGACCGCGACCGGCGGCTCCGACTGCCACACCACCGACTCGATGTTCGCGTACCACTCCGGAGCGTTGGACGGATCACCCGCGTACGCCGCGACAACCTCCACCGGCCGGTCGATGACAAGCTCCGTCAGCACGTCGACTGCCATAACTCGAATGTAGCCCCCAGCAAGCACCTCACCCCAACCACCAGCAGCGCTCGGCGGCCCGGGTGAAGCTGCTGGTTCGGCGCAACCCCGCTCTGGCGGCCGACGCGACCGGCGGCCGCGCGCACCTGATGCGTCACGGGTGGGTGGTGCAGGTGGGTGGGTGGTGCCTTGGGTTGCGGGTGGTCCGGTGGTTCTGGAGGGGTGTGGCGGAGGGCGGGTGGGGGTCGGCTGGGGTGGTTAGCGGAAGTCGCGGGATTTGGTGCGGGTGGCTAGGGGGAGGCGTTGGAGGTGTTCGGCGGAGAGGTTGGTGACTGCGCCGGCGCGTTCGACGCGGCCGCGGATGATCAGGGCGGCGGCGTTGCGGGCGACGGCGGCGTGGTGGTGCCAGCAGCCGACGGTGATGATGATGTTGGCCATGCCGGTCTCGTCTTCGAGGTTCATGAAGGTGACGCCGGAGGCGGTGGCGGGGCGCTGGCGGTGGGTGACGACGCCGGCGACGCGGACGCGGGTACCGTTCGGCACTTCCTTGAGCTGG
Source organism: Kribbella hippodromi (assembly GCF_039531045.1). NCBI lineage: Bacteria > Bacillati > Actinomycetota > Actinomycetes > Propionibacteriales > Kribbellaceae > Kribbella > Kribbella hippodromi. Next base: position 1,813 of record NZ_BAAAPH010000026.1, read on the forward strand.
GCCGCGGACAGGATGCCCTCGGCGCGGAGCTGGTCGCGGACGCGTTGCATCGGATGGCTGCTGGTGGTGATCGACGTGGACCACAGGTCGGCCATGTCGGCCTCGACGTCGCTCATCCCGGGCAGGGTCGGCGGTGGCCCGGCCGCGGTGACGCCGGCCAGCTGCCCGGGACGTTCCTCGGCGGCCCGGCCCGCTTCCCACAGCGCCTGCCGCCGGTCGAGCCCGAAACCCTCGAACGCCCCCGCGGTCGCGAGCGCCTCGACCTGCGCGGCGGTGATCCCGGTCCGGCGGACCAGGTCGGCCATCTCGGTGAACGGCCCGCCGCGTTCCCGCTCCTCGACGATCAGCTTCGCGCCCTTCTCCCCGATCGTCCGCACCTCGGCCAGCCCGAGCCGGACCGCGAACGCACCGTCCCGCCGGTGCGCCGTGGTGTCGAAGGGAGCATCCGGATCGAAATCACCGACCGGCGGCTGCGGGTCGGCCAGGCACGCGTCCATCCCGGTCGGCCCGGTCAGCTCCTGCCCGTCGACCAGCAGCTCCAGCCCGGCGTCCACCCCGGACCGGTGCAGCTCCGGTCGCCGGATCTCGACCCCGTGCCGGCGCGCATCCGCGACCAGCGACTGCGGCGAGTAGAACCCCATCGGCTGAGCCCGCAACAGCGCGGCCAGGAACGCGGCCGGATAGTGCAGCCGCAGCCACGTGCTGGAGTAGACGAGCAAGGCGAAGCTGATCGAGTGTGACTCGGCGAAACCGAAGTTCGCGAACGCTTCGATCTTGGCGTAGATCTCGTCGGCCAGCTCGCCGCTGATCCCGTTGCCCGCCATCCCCGCGTACAGCTTGTCCTTCAGCGACGAGATCTTCTCGATGCCGCGTTTCGAACCCATCGCCCGGCGGAGCAGGTCGGCCTCGTCACCGTCGATCTCACCGACCGCCATCGCCATCTGCATCAGCTGCTCCTGGAACAGCGGCACCCCCATCGTCCGCTCCAGCACCGGCCGCAGCTTCGGATGCAGGTAGGTGATCGGCTCCTCCCCGGTCCGGCGGCGGATGTACGGGTGCACCGCACCGCCCTGGATCGGCCCCGGCCGGATCAGCGCGATCTCGGTGACCAGGTCGTAGAACCGGCGTGGTTTCAACCGTGGCAGCGTCGCCATCTGGGCCCGGGACTCGACCTGGAAGACACCCACCGAGTCCGCCCGGCAGAGCTGGTCGTACACCCCGGCTTCCTCGCGCGGGATCGTGTGCAGCTCCCACCCCTCGCCGATCTGCTCTTTGACCATGTCCAGGCAGTACCGCAGCGCGGCGAGCATGCCGAGCCCGAGCAGGTCGAACTTCACCAGCCCCATCCAGGCGCAGTCGTCCTTGTCCCACTGCAGAACCGTGCGGTTCTCCATCCGGGCGTGCTCGATCGGCACCACCTCGCCGACCGGCCGCTCGGTCAGCACCATCCCGCCGGAGTGGATGCCCAGGTGCCGTGGGAACTTCAGCAGCTCGGTCGCCATCGCCACCACCTGCGGCGGGATGTCGTGCTGGGTCGAGGTGATCTCCGGGCTCCAGCCGTCCACCTGTTTCGACCACGCGTCCTGCTGACCGACCGAGTACCCGAGTGCTTTGGCCATGTCGCGGACCGCCGACTTCGGGCGGTAGGAGATCACATTCGCCACCTGCGCCGCGTTGCGCCGGCCGTACTTCGTGTAGACGTGCTGGATCACCTCCTCCCGGCGCCCCGAGTCGAAGTCGACGTCGATATCCGGCTCCTCGGCCCGGGTAGTGGCCAGGAACCGCTCGAACGGAAGGTTGTACAGGATGCTGTCCACCGCGGTGATGCCGAGCGCGTAGCAGACCGCCGAGTTCGCCGCCGATCCCCTGCCCTGGCAGAGGATTCCGTTGTCGTGCGCGAACCGGACGATGTCCTCGACGATCAGGAAGTACCCCGGGAATCCCTTCTCCTCGATGACGTCGAGCTCACGCTCCAGCCGCTCGTACGCATCCGGTCGTTGCGCACGGGTCCCGTATCTCTGGGCGGCGCCCCGGAAGGTCAGCTCCCGCAACCACGACATCGGGTCATGACCCTCGGGCACGTCGCGCAGCGGCAGCTTCGGTTTCGCCCGGGCGAGGTCGAACGCGAGCTGCTCGGCCAGCGTCACCGAACGCGCCACCGCACCCTTGTACCGGTGGAAGCGGGCGGTCATCTCCGCGCCGGACCGAAGGAACGCCGCCCCGCTCGGCGGCAGCCAGCCGTCCATTTCGTCCAGGTCGCGGCGGGCCCGGACCGCCGCCAGCGCGGCCGCCAGCTTGTGCTCACTGGGGGCCGCGTAATGAACGTTGTTCGTGGCAACGACCGGGAGGCCGCGGTCGGCGGCCAGGGCGGCCAGCACCTGGTTCCGGGTGGTGTCCGTGGGCAGGTGGTGGTCGATCAGCTCGACCACCACCCGGTCCTTGCCGAACAGGGCAGTCAGCCGGTCCAGCTCCCACCCGGCCGCTGCCGGCCCGTTGGCATGGCCGCCGAGCTCGAGCGCCTGCCGGACCAGACCCTTCCGGCAGCCGGTCAGGATCACCCAGTGACCGGCGCCCTTCGCCGCCAGCCGCTCCAGCGAGTAGACCGGCTTCCCCTTCTCCCCACCGGCGAGCTGCGCCTCGGTGATTTCACCGGCGAGCCGGTGATACCCCTCCTGTCCTTCGGCGAGCACCAACAGGTGACTGCCCTCCGGGTCGGGCACCCCGTTCTGCGGACCGGTCAGGTCGAGCGACAGCTCCGCCCCGAAGACGGTCGGCAACGCGTACGCCGCCGCGGCCTCGGCGAACCGGGCCGCGCCGTAGAACCCGTCGTGATCGGTCAGCGCCAGCGCGTGCAGCCCCAGCCGGACCGCGGTCTCGACCAGGTCCTCCGGCTGGGAAGCACCGTCCAGAAAGGAGAAGTTCGAGTGCACGTGCAGCTCCGCGTACGGCACCGAATGCTCCGGGCGACGGACCAGGTCCGGTACGTACGGCCCGCGATGCTGGGACCAGGCCGGACTGTCCCCGCCGTCGCCCGTCACCGGCCGCCCACCATGACTCCCCGGCCGCGACCGATCCGACAGCTTCCGCTCCAGCTCCGACCACTTGATCGGCGGATTGTCGTACCCCATCCTCAACACCTCCCGTCGACGCCAAGAATAGAACACCTGTTCGAGCAAACGCCAATCGGAAACCCAGAAGAACTCTTCGCGAAGAACTCTTCTGGGTTTAGACTGAGGCCATGAGCGAACCCCCGGGCGACATCGTCCTGGACGCCGCCACCCTGCGAGTGCTGGCGCATCCCATGCGGCTGACCCTGCTTGAGCACCTGCGCCAGCGCGGCCCGGCGACAGCGCGACAACTCGCGGCGTACTACGAGATCGACTCCGGCGCGGCGAGCTACCACCTGCGGCGGCTGTCCGACGGAGGCCTGATCGAGGAGGACCACGAGCGCGGCACCCGGCGCGACCGCTGGTGGCGGGCTCGACATCGTTCGTCGGTGCACCAGCCGGCCGACAGCGATCCCGCTGAGCGGCAGGACAGCCGGGCGTACCTGAACGCGGTCCTGCTCGCATACAGCGAACAGCTACGCCGACTGGCCTACACGGCACCACTGCTGCCGGACGACTGGTACGAAGCGTCAGTGTTCAGCAACTACACGCTGCGACTGACACCGGAAGAACTGAACGAAGCAAAGGCCGAGCTGGCCGCGGTGATCAAGAAGTACCGCGACCGAGACACCACGACGGGCGTACCGGTCGCCCTCCAACTGCACGCGTTCCCACTGCTGGAACCGAACGACCCAGAGCCGAACACCCCAGAGCCAACCGATCCAGAGCCAACCGATCCAAAGCCAACCGATCCAGAGCCGACCGATGACGCTTGACGGCACCGCCACGCCCGCCGTCGCCTACCGCGACGGCAACGTCCTGCGCTGGGCAGCGGCCTACACCGCATCTGTCGGCGGCGACGTCGTCTTCTTCCTGACCCTGTCCTGGGCAGTGACCCGGATGGCCGGGCCTGCCGAGGTCGGCGCGGTGCTCGCCGTCGGAGCCATCCCCCGGGCGGTGCTGATGCTGCTCGGCGGAGTGATCGCCGACCGGTACGGACCACGCCGAGTGGTACTAAGCAGCGACCTCGCCCGCTGTCTGGTCGTGTTCGGCGCCGCCGCGCTGATGCAGTTCGCCGGAGCCGGACTGTGGATGTTGTTCGCCATCGCACTCGTCTTCGGCGTGATCGACGCACTGTTCATGCCTGCGGTCGGCGCGCTGGCGGGGCGGCTCACCGACCCGGGCCAGCTCGGCCGCGTGCAGGGACTGCGCATGCTGGCAGTCCGGCTCAGCAACGCGGTCGGCCCGATGATCGCGGCACTCGTACTGACCGCCGCAGGAGTCGCCGCCGGGTTCGGCCTGGCCGGCCTACTGTTCAGCTTGTCCGTCGGCCTGCTGCTGATGGTCCGCCTGAACCGCATCCAGCCCAACAGCGTACGAGCAGCAAACTCACCTTGGGGCGATCTCCAGGACGGACTGCGGCACCTACGCCGAAACCGGCAGCTGGCCCGGCTGGCTGTCGTGGTCGGGCTTGGCGAACTGTGCTTCAGCGGTCCGGTCGGCGTCGGCCTGGTCCTGCTGACCGCCGAACGGCACTGGAGCGCCGCCGTCCTCGGGTGGACCCTCAGCGCGTTCAGCATCGGCGGTGCCGTCGCCGGGGTGCTGCTCACCGCCCTGACACGCGTCCCGCGGGCCGGTGTCGCACTCGCATGCTCCCTGCTGATCACCGCCGTTCTGGTCGGCGCCCTGGGACAGGTCACGACGGCCGGCGCACTCATCGCCGGTTCCGCCGTGCTGGGTGTGACCAGTGGCGCGGCGTCGGCGATCGGCAACGCCCTGCTCCAGCACAAGACCGAACCGCAGTACCTCGGCCGAGTAGGTTCAGTGACTTCCCTGTGTACGTTGGGCCTGAGCCCACTGCTCTACCCGATCGCCGGTGTGGTCGCGGCTGCCTGGGGAACCGGGACCTTCTTCGCCGGCTGCGCGCTGGTCTGCCTGCTCGCAGCCGCAACCGCCGCGACCAAAACCATCCGTGGCTCCGAGCTCTAAACCAGTTGCCTACACCGGCAGGTGCGCTGTTAGCTTGCTGGAGTCCGTGACATCACAGTTGGAGGTGAGGCCCGATGAACGCTGCAGAGCGGTCGGTACTCCCCCACTCGTGGTCACGGGCGGGCGATTGACGTAGGTGTCGTCGGGAGTACCTGAAGAAGCCGGTACTTCCGAAGGAGCTACGTCATGAAATCTTCCAGCACGGCCATCGAAGTCGAGGGCATCGTCGTCGAATGCCTCCGCAACGCCAACTTCCGGGTCGAACTCAGCAACGGCCACAAGGTGCTCGCCCACATCAGCGGCAAGATCCGGAAGAACTACATCAAGATCCTCCCCGAGGACCGCGTCCTGGTGGAGCTCAGCCCCTACGACCTGAACCGGGGCCGGATCGTCTTCCGCTACCGCAACTGAGCCGAACCACCGATCCGAGCCGAACCGTCAACCTGAGCCGAACCGTTGTCGCCCATCCCACACACCTCCCGTCCCGATCAAGACTAGAACATGTGTTCGATCAGGCGTTAATCTGAAAACATGTTTGGTCGGTTCACGGTTCGCCCGTCCGACGACGGAACCAACAGGTTCGGCGTCTGGGACGGTGCGGTCAACGGGTGGCGTGCGACAGGAATCGACGACGAAGGGAAGGCGCGGGAGCTGGCCTCCGATCTTGATGTTCAATACGACGCGCACGGGCCGCGGGCGGCCGACGCGGTGCGGCACGTCGAACCCGCCCTGCGGGTGCAGCGGGCCAGTTGGTCGGACGGTGAGCTGGACGTCTGGGTCCGCGAGCACGGCGAGTGGATCGGCCGCTTCCGGGACCAGGACGGCAACGTCGTCTGGGTCCCGGGCGCGGACCTCCGACCGCTCTGAGGTCCCGGGCGCGGACCTCAGACCGCTCTGATCCCGCGCCAAGACCTAGACCGGGTAGCGGAAGATCGCGGCGGCCGCCGCCTTCTCGGGGACTTCGTCGGTACGGACGGCCAGGACCCGCCCGCCGGACTGCAGGGTTCGGCGGGCGAGTTCGTCGATGACGCCGTAGCTGGTGGCATCGTCGGCGGCCGGCGTGATCACGCCGGTTTCCTCGTCCACCTGGCCGGGGAACTTGTCGTCGATGTCGACGATCAGCGTGCCGACGGCGCCGAAGGTGGCGGCCCGGGCGATGGTGGCGAGGTCGGTGGAAGCGCGGCCTTGGGCGAAGCGCTGGTCGTACAGTTCGCCCACTTCGGCCAGCTGCTGGGCGTAGATCTGGTCCAGTACCGGCCGTGCCGCCGCCGCGAGGTCCGCGTCGGTGGCCTCTTCCGGACTGCCCGCGATACGCGGGGCAGCCAGATGTGGATACGTGTTGACCGACCGGTAGATCGCGTCCAGCGGCTCGGTGGCGGCAATGATCAAGGGCAGTTCCAGCCCGGTCAGTACGCCGCGCAGCGCCTGGTCGATCTTCCGAGCGTACTGGCGCAACCGCACCTTCTGGCCCTCGGAGCCCTGGATCCGGCCCACCGGCGCCCGGTCGGCGATCGACGACTTGCCGGCCGCCGACGCCGCGTCCTTCGGCAGCCCAGGGACCTCGACCGTGAACGGCGGACCGTCCCGCGTCACCTCGACGAGCCGCACAGCGCCACCGGCCAGCGCGAGCACGAACGCGGCCTGTGGAAAAGTCACCGCCCGCAGCAGCGGCTTCAGATAGAACCGGTCCCCCACCTCGACCAGGCTGGTCAGCTGGTTCGGCAGCCGGTACGTGGTGAGGCCGCCCGGCCACGCGAACACGGCCAGACTGCGCGCCTGCTCGGCCCAGAACCGGTTGTCCTCGACGAGTTCGTCCAGCGACTCCCGGATCTCCTCGGCCGTACGCCGGTCCGCACCAGCCGCCTCGAACTGCCGGGACGCCTCCGTGGCCAGGTTCTTCAGCTCGATCCGGTCCGCTTGCGCCTCCTGGGTGACCGGGCTGGTCGGCAGATAGATCGAGACGCTGAGCGGATCCCGCGCCCCGATCAGCCGTTCCAGCTCGGTCCGTGCGGGTATGTCCGTGTGCAGCGTCATACGCCCTCCCCTGTCACCGAGCCGAGGCTCAGCGGTTCGGCTTGGTCCCTGGTTTGTCGGATGCCGGCGGCTTCGGGTTCGGGTCACCGATCATCTTGCGGGGCGGTGCGACGAAGCGTGCGTTCGGCAGGCCGCGGACCGCGCCCTGCATGGCCGTCTCCCAGAGCGGTCCGGCGGTTCCCGAACCGGTCGGGTCGGCGATGTCGCGGCCGTTCAGCGTGTGCCCGTACATCAGGTTCGTGTACGGCAGGCTGGCGTCCGCGACCACCGCGGCCGCCGCCAGGTTCGGCGTGTACCCGGCGAACCAAACAGCCAGGTTCTGCTGGATCGTTCCGGTCTTGCCGCCCATGTCCCTGGTCCCGAACCGCAGCTTGCCACCGGTACCGCCCGGCATCATCACCGCGCTCAGCACCCGGTTCACCCCATCGGCGACCTGCCGCGGCAGCACCTGCTTGCAGTCGAACCCAGGCCCCGGAACCGGCCGCCCGGCCTTGTCCCGGACCGAGGTGACGACCAGCGGCTTGCAGTACTTCCCGCGCGCCGCGAAGGTCGCGTACGCGTTCGACAGCATCAGCGGCGTCACGTACCCGACGCCCAGTGTCATCGACACCACCTGGTCGAGCGGCTTGATCGACTGCGCGTCGTACATCCCGAGGTGTGAGGCGATCCGCGCGATCGAGCACAGCCCGGTCCGCTGGGACAGTTGCAGGAAGTACGTGTTCGTCGAGTACCGCGCTGCTTCGACCATCGTCAGGTCACCGCTGTGGGTCGAGTTCTTCGGCTGGTACGTCGGGTCGCGGGTCCAGCCGGAACAGGTCCGGAACCGCTGGTTCCGCAGGTCGATCTGCTCCGGTGAGTTGATCCGGTAGTCCATCGGGATGCCCTTGGACAGTGCCGCCGCGATCGTGAACGCCTTCATCGTCGAGCCGTTCTGGAAACCACCGTACCCACCGGCGTACGACTTCTCGACGTTGTAGTTGTAGTTGGTGTGGTACCGCCCGTTCCCGTACGGCTTGCTCTGCACCATCGCCTTGACCAGGCCGGTGCCCGGCTCGACCACCGTGATCGCGGCCACCGCCGTGTCCCGGGGCTTGGTGTGCTTGGCGATCGAAGCCTGCGCGGCCGCCTGCATCTTGGGGTCGAGCGAGGTACGGATCAGCAGTCCACCGGTCTTCAGGTAGTGATCGCGCTCCTTGACGGTCGCGCCGAGCGCCGGGTTGGCGAGCAGTTTGGAGACCGCGTACTCGCAGAAGAACGGGTACCGCGAGTTGGCGCACCCGTTCGGCACCGGCTCGACCTTGGCCAGGTCGATCGGCGTACGCAGCGCCTGGTTCGCCTGCGCGACCGTGATCACGCCGAGCTCGAGCATTCGTTTGATCACGACGTTCCGGCGCGCGGTGCCCCGGGACAGGTTGTTCACCGGGTTGTAGCCGGTCGGGTTCTTCACGATGCCGGCCAGCAGCGCCGCCTGCGGAAGGGTGAGCTCGGCGGCGCTGGTCCGGAAGTAGTGCTGCGCGGCGGCCTGGACCCCGTACGTGCCGGCGCCGAAGTTCGCCAGGTTCAGGTACCGCTCGAGGATCTCGTTCTTGGACAGCTCCCGCTCGACCGCGATCGCGTAGCGCAGTTCGGCCAGCTTCCGCTCGTACGAGACCTCGGTCGCCTTCGCCCGCTGTTCGGCGGTCCGCGCCTTCTCGACCAGGCTCATCTTCACGTACTGCTGGGTGATGCTCGATCCGCCCTGCTGCACCGACCCGCCGGACTGGTTGCGCAGCATCGCCCGGAGCGTGCCCTTGAGGTCAAGCGCGCCGTGCTCGTAGAACCGGGAGTCCTCGATCGCGACCATCGCCTTGCGCATGATCGGCGCGACCTGGGTGAGCTTGACCGGTAACCGGTTCTGCTCGTACAAGGTCGCGATCAGGCTGCTGTCCGCGGCCAGAATCCGGCTGCGGACGGCCAACGGATTGCTCTGGAACTCCTTGGGCAGGCTTTGGACGGTGTCCGCGACACTCGCCGTGCCGCGACCGGCGAAGCCCGCGAACGGGACCGCCAGCCCGGCCGCCAGCGCACCGGACAACACACTCACCACGATGAACATGATCATCGAGCGAGCCCACCTGCGACCGCCCCTGTCGGCACGCATTACTCCAGGCTAGACCACCGATCACTCTCCGGGTACCCCGGATTTGATTGCCTCGATCAACTGTGGCCGCAGTTCGCGGGCGCTGATCACCGCGTCGACCGAGCCCACCTCGCGGGCCCGCTCGATGCTGTGCACCCGGTCGAACTCGGTCGCGACCTCGCCCAGTTTCTCTGCCCTGACAACGATCCGGACGTCCGCGAGCTCGGTCGCGAGCGCCGCCCGCTCCGCGCCGGACGCGTCGCCGACCCGCTCGGCCAGCGCCGCGACCCGCGGGTCGGCGGCGGTCCGGGCGTCCACCTCGGCCGCGAAAACGACCGCCGCGGCCGGCGCGCCGCCGAGCACCGAGGCGAACGATCCCTCGACCGCGAGCACGGTCATCGACGGGTTCAGCGACTTCGAGAACACCACGAACGCGCCGCCGTGGTACCGGGAGACGACGCAGAACACGATCGGGCCGCGGAAGTTCACGATCGCCCGGCCGATCTCGGCGCCGTACTCGAGCTGCAGGTTCCGCATCGAGTCCGGCGAGCCGTCGAAGCCGGACAGGTTCGCCAGCACCACCAGCGGCCGGTTGCCGCTGGCCGAGTTGATCGCCCGCGCGACCTTCTTCGACGACCGCGGGAACAGCGTGCCCGCGGTGTACGTGTCCGGGCCGTCGGTGGGCGGGAAGCCGCGCCGCGGCACCGACTTGGACTCGATCCCGACCAGGCAGACCGGGTACCCGCCGAGCCGGGCGTCCTGGACGACCGCGGTGTCCGCGTCGGCCATCCCGGCCCAGCGCTCCAGCACCGGGTGGTCCTGGTCGGTGACCGCCCGCATCAGCGTGCGGATGTCGAACGCCTTCTTCCGGTCCGGGTTGGTGGCCGCGGAGAAGATCTCGCCGATGGTCTTGAAGTCGCTCCCGGCCGCCTCGTGCGGGTACGGCGTGACATCGCGATCGATCGGGTCGGAGGTCGGCGCCCGGCGCGGGCCGTGCTCCCCCGGCACGACGTACGTGTGGTCGTAGTGCGTCATCAGTACGTCGCGGGCGCCCTTCAGGTCCGGCGCCCAGTACTGCGCCTGGCCGTTCGGTCCCATCACCCGGTCGTACCCGCCGATGCCGAAGTTGTCCTCGGCCGACACGCTGCCGGAGAAGTCCAGCGTCTGCTTGCCGGTCAGCACCATCGCGCTGTCCGGCGTCATCACCAGGATGCCCTTGGTGTGCATCAGCATGGTCGCTTCGGCGTTCCAGTACGGTTGCGCGCCGACGTTGATGCCCGCGACCACGACGTTGATCTCGCCACCGTCCTGGGTGAACTCGACGATCCGCTTCAGCGCCTTCGCGACCCAGTCCATGTTCTCGGTGCCGGAGTCCATCGAGATCCGGGCGCCGGCGGACAGCGAGTACCACTCGACCGGCACCCGCATCCGCTCGGCCAGGTCGAGCGCGGCGATGATCCGCGAGCACTCCGCCTCGGCGACCGCGCCGAGTGCCTTGGTCGGGTCACCGCTGAGCGCCACCCGGGTGACGCCTTCGGGGTACCGCTCGGTCGGCGTGGTGACGAGGCCGAGAATGACGCCCGCCTTGTTCAGGCCCTTCGCCCGGTCGACCGGTACCAGGTTGCCGCTGTCGTCCAGGTCGTGCTCGACGAACGTACCGCCCTGGCCCGCGACCATGCCGCTGACCTCGTACGGGTAAATGGTGTTCCGGCGCTTCGACCGCTGCACCTTCTGGGCGTAGTCGTCGAGCGGCAGCAGCCGGCCGGTCGGCGGCTGCTCGATCGAGGTCACGACCCCGGCGCCGTGCTGGTAGTAGAACCGCGCGGCGACCGGGTTGATCGAACCGTCCGGCGCCGCGACGTCGCCCTGGACCAGCACTTCTTCGATCCCGGCGCCCGCGGTCATCGGGGCGATGTTGCGCTGCAGCGCGGTCACCTCGTCGAGCTGGACGTCGACGACCGGCCAGATCTGCACCCAGACGTGGTTCATGTCGAGCTTCGCGCCGGCCGCGCCGCGCGCCGTCCGGGCCCGGCGGATCGCCTCCAGGCAGTTCGAGATCGCGCGCTCCGCGTGCGGCAGCGACGTGACCTGGCCGTCCTCGTCCCGGGCGACCGCGAACTGGCGCACCTGGGCGAGCGCGACCAGCCGCCGGTCGGCTTCGTTGTCGCGGGCGACGCAGTAATACAGCAGCACGTCCTCCGGCGCGTCCAGCCGGGTGATCCGGAAGTCCCGCAGCCGCCACAAGTTCAGGCGGCGGCCGACCATCGGGTGTACGCCGCGAACGTTGTCGTCCTCGATCATCGACCCGCCGGCCGGGCGATAGGTGAAGTACGAGACCGGACCGCCCTTGCCCGGCGCGACCGCGACCGAGATCCGGCGTACGCGCTGGGCGATCGGCAGGTCGGCGACCATCCGGAGGTACTGATCCGCGGCGTCCTGCTGCGACTCGGGCAGATCCGGCCCGTACAGATAGAGCTCGACAACGGCCTCATGACCCGCGGGGCGAGCGTCGATCCGCGCGGTCAGCGCCTGCGACAGCACACTGCCCGGGTCGGCCAGCTCCGCGACCGTACCGACCGTTGTGACCAGGTGGCTCGGGCGGTCGTCGATCGTGTAGTCGGCGGTCGCGAACGGCCGGCCGTCGACCGCGAAGTCGCGCAGGTCGTGCAGCTCGTACTCGCGGTAGTGCCGCCGGACGAGCACCTCGAGCATCGGCTCCCGCTCGCTCCAGCCGCCCTCGAGCCGCTGCGCGAGGAACCGGACGATCGGCTCCGGGATCGCGGCCAGCGCGTCGATCCGCTCCTGCCGGTTCGGCGCGTCCGGACGCGCGGCCAGCTCGGCGATCTCGTCACTCACGCCCGCGATGACGGAGGCACGCTCGGCGTCCACCTGCGGCTGGTCGAACCAGCGGAACCGCACGCTCCGCGCCAGGTCACCGACCACCGGGAAGCGCAGCTGCGTGGCCAGCACCAGGCGGTCCAGCAGCTCATGGACGGACTCGTCGAGCGGTGCGGCCGGCAGCGGCTCGGCGATCCACCGCTGCAGCACGGACGTCACCAGCAGTACATCCGGAGTGGACCGCAGCTGCGCCAGGAAGATCCGGAAGACCGCCTCCTCCAGCTCGGGGCTCCGCTCCAGACCAGTCACGCCGTAGTTGCTCATCACCCGCGTCAGCCGCGCCTGGAATTCGGCCGGCAACCCGCCACGATCCGGGTCGAGACTCTGCAGGTACGTGTAGAAGTACTCGCGCGGACTGTGCACCCGGTTCTCGATGGTGGTGTCCGTACCGGCCGGCCGGTTCCGGCTCAGCTCGACGAAGTCGGCGAACACCGTCATCAGCTCGATCTCCGCACCGATCGGAGGACCGTCCTGCGCGGCCAGCTCGGAGCGGGCGGCGAGGTAGTCGGCGAGCATGCCACCCTCGTCCCGCGGGTCGATGTCGAACCCGAGCAGCATGCTCCGCAGGTCGTCCAGCCCACGCTCCACCCGCTCGGCCGCGGACTTTTCGCCGGTCCCGTTCGGCAGGTCCAGCTCGACGCCATTCTGCACCGGAGCGGCCTCTTCGGCCGCTTCGTCCGCCACCGGCTCCAGCCGGAGCAGCGGCGCGCCGGTCTCCACCTGGCTGCCCGTCGAGACGAGCAGCTCCTTCACGATCGCCTTGAACGGCGCGTACAGCACCGTCTCCATCTTCATGCTCTCCAGCACGAGCACCGGCGCACCGGACTCGACCTCGGTACCGGTCTGCACTGGCGTCGCCACCACAAGAGCAGGCGCGGGCGAACGCAGTACGCCACCCTCGTCGCGGCTGACGCGGTGCGTCACACCATCGACCTCAACCAGGTGCACCGGACCGTGCGTCGCCGTCACCAGGCGGAACCGCTGCCCGCCGACGACCAGCCGGCTGGTGTACTCGTCCAGCCGCTCCAGCTCCGCGTCCACCACCTTCAGGTGATCGTTGCCGTTCCCCACGCCGACCCGGAACCGCTCCGGACCGATCCGCGCCACCGTCACCCGGTAGCTCGCGCCGCGCAGCTTCAGGTCGATCGCCCGGCCGACCTCGTGCTGCACCTGCGGACGGCCACCGTGCGCGGTCTCCAGCAGCCGCGTACGTTCGACCTGCTCGGCGTCCTCGTATCCCTCGATCGCCGCCGCGACCAGGGCGATACCGGAGTGCCGGTGCGAGACCAGGCGGCCCTCGGCACGAACCCGGTCGATCCAGCCGGTGTCGGCGCTGCCGTCGATCACCTCGGGCTGGTCCAGCAGATCCAGGACGAAGCTCTTGTTCGTCGCACCGCCCTCGATCAGCACCGTGGTCGCGGACATCGCTCGCCGCAACCGCGCCAGCGCCTCGTCGCGGGTCCGCCCGTACCCGATGATCTTCGCGATCATCGAGTCGAAGTCGGCCGGGATGCTGTCGCCCGCGCTGACCCCGGTGTCGACCCGGATGCCCGGTCCGGCCGGGAGGTCCAGGACGGCGATCCGGCCCGGCGACGGCGCGAAGTCGCGGTCCGGGTCCTCGGCGTTCAGCCGGGCCTCGACCGCGTGCCCGCTCTCCAGCGGCTTGCTGCCTTCCAGCCGGCCACCCGACGCGACGTGCAGCTGGGCCTTGACCAGGTCGAACCCGGTGGTCAGCTCGGTGATCGGGTGCTCGACCTGGAGCCGGGTGTTCACCTCGAGGAACGCGAAGCTCTTCTCCCCCGGGTGGTACAGGAACTCGACCGTCGCGGCGCCCCGGTAGCCGACCGCGAGCGCGAGCCGCTCGGCCGACGCCTTCAGCTCCTCGACCTGGGACGCGGCCAGCAGCGGCGACGCGGACTCCTCGATCACCTTCTGGTTCCGGCGCTGGACCGAGCAGTCCCGGACGCCGAGCGCCCACGCGGTGCCCTGACCGTCCGCGATCACCTGCACCTCGACATGCCGGGCGCCGGTGACCAGGCGCTCCAGGAACACGACACCGCTACCGAAAGCGCGGGCCGCCTCGTCGCTGGTTCGCGCGTACGCGTCGGAGAGCTCGTCGGCCGACCGGACCACCCGGATGCCGCGGCCACCACCGCCGGCCGTTGCCTTCAGCATCAACGGGTAACCGATCCGCTCGGCCGCCGCGAGCGCCGCGTCCAGCGACTCGACCGCCCCGCGGCTCCACGGCGCCACCGGGACGCCGACCTCCTCGGCGATCAGCTTGGAGCCGATCTTGTCGCCGAGCTTGCGCATCGCTTCGGCCGAGGGGCCGATGAAGGTGACACCGATCCGGTCGCACAGCTCCGCGAACGCCGGGTCCTCGGCAACGAATCCCCAGCCGACCCAGGCGGCGTCCGCCTTCGTCTCCCGCAACGCCCGCTCCAGCACCGCCAGGTCCAGGTACGGCCGCGCGGCCGCCGGGCCCAGCGGGTAGGCCAGGTCGGCCTCCCGGGCGAAGGTCGCGGTGCGCTCGCTCTCGGTGAACAAGGCCACGGTTTCGATCGGGTCACCGCCCTCGGCGTTGACTTCTCGGACCGCGTTGATCAGCCGCATCGCGGCTTCTCCCCGGTTCACTATTGCGATACGCTTGAACATCGACCGCCTCCGTGTCTCACCCTGAGCTTCGCGGCCCGTGCGCTCCCCTGGATCGCAGGAGACCGCTGCCGCTGGCACAGGGTTTCAGCATGTCGGCGTTACCGTCGAGTCGGCCCCCCTCTCAGGCGTGTTCCGGGTGCTGCTAGTCAGTTCATCGGGGTCAGATTCCAGCGTTGACACTGCCCGTTCCAGTACGGCCAGGTGATCACGTCGGCGCCGGCCTGATCGCTGCAGCCGGCCACATCCATCGATCGGCCGGACGTGTTCTGCAGGATGCTCCACGAGCCGTCGATCGCCGGTTCTATCCGCCACAACTGGCACTGCGCGCTGTCACTCGGAGTCACCGGAAGCACTGGCGACGCGTTGCTGCCCGGGCACCCCTGGACGTCGACGTTCCGCTGTGAGTTCGGGTCGTAGATCTGGTAGACGTCGTCACCCATCGGCTTGAGCTGCCAGCGCTGGCACGGGCTGCCCGGCACCCAGTCCCACATCCGGATCTCGCTACTGGTCGGAACTGTTCCGCAGTCCTGGATGTCCAGTACCTTGCCGCCGCGCACAGCTGCCAGCTTGTACCGGCCGTCCAGCGTCTGACCGGTGAACACCGGACGCAGCAGCCACTGCTGGTTCGCCTGTGCGGTACAGGTCTGCTGGACGACGGTGACTGCGTTACCGAGCGAGCTGTCCGGTACCGCAGCGCACTTACTACTGTGTGCGAAGCGCAGTCTGACAACTGTGTCGTAGCTACTCCCTTCGAGGTACTCCACAGTCAGCTGCTGATTGCCAGTCCCGGAGCAGGGCCACTGCAGCAGCGGGGCGTTGTCGTCCTGGCGCATGTCCTCGACGTCGAAGCACCGTGGCTTGCCGTCGTCCTTCCCACCGTTCCCATGCACGGTGTGCACCTCGAACTGATCCGTACCGGCGATCTGCGCCAGTCGGAAGCGCTGCTGGATGTTGCCATTGCACTCGTACTGCTGGATCGGCGCAGCGTCCGTCTGACTCGCGCCCGGTACGTCCAGGCACTTGCTGCTGTGCCGTGCGACCAGCTCGTACGCCCGGTTGTCGATGTCGAACTTCGGTCCGGTGGTCGCACCGACTGTGGCCTCGCGCCAGCCGGACGCCGGTGCTCCGAAGGCTGATCCGGTCGACGCCAGGATCGAGACGTCCCGTCCACCGTTGTCCAACGCGTACACCAGTGCGACATCGTCCTTGCCGTCGGCGGTGTAGTCGCCCGCACTGAGCGCCGCCTTCGCCGGGTCGAGTGCACCGCGGTACCACTGCGCCTCGGTCATCGCGGTACCGCTGGAGACGAACGCCCGCAGTGCAAGGTCGTTCTGTCCGTACTCGTACATCGCGACGAGGTCGTCCTTGCCGTCACCGTTGACATCCGCTACGACCGGCTTGCTCTTGTCCCAGCAGTAGTCACCTTCGTACAGCGTGGTGGGCGTGGCGCTGAAGGACGTGCCGGTTGACTTGCGCACTGTGACTTGCGTACGGCAGGCGCCGAGGTTGGTCATGTCAACCAAGTCGTCGCGGCCGTCACCGTCCACGTCAGCAAGCAGTGGTGCGCTACGGGACCAGTCCCCCGTCGTACTCACCCACTGCACCGGAGTACCGAGGTTGCCGCCGGGGAACAGCATGATCCGCCAGCCGCCGTTGCCGTTGTCCAGCTGTACGGCTACGTCGTCCTTGCCGTCGCCGTTCACGTCACCGGAGATGATCCGGGCGCCGCTGAGCGGCCAGCCGGCCGAACCGGAGTACCAGACCGGGTTGGACGGAGCGTCGTACCGGTTGCCGTCCGACTTCAACAGGTACGCCGCGACGCGCCGGCCGGCCTCCTCGCGGAACAGCATGATGTCGGCTCGCTGATCACCGTCGAAGTCGCCCTGCACCGGTCGGGTGCGGTACAGCGCGAACCCACCGTTCTCACCCGAGTCCCAGGCCAGTGTCCCGGTCTGCAGACCTCCTGGCTTGGCGAACACGTTCCAGACCGCGGTCCGGCCCCAGCCGTGGTCCAGCACCGCACTGACATCCGCACGGCCGTCGCCGTTGATGTCACCACGGACCCTGGGGATCTGGGTGGTGTTCGCGGACGCGACCAAGTCGTACGCACGGGTGACCGCGCTGACATTGCCGGCCCGGTCGACCGCGCGGACGTACAGCCGCCGCTGCGGGATGCCGGTTTGTGGATCCGGCCAGACTGTCACGGGCAGCTGCACCGTACCGTCCGGTCCGGCTTTGATGCGGGAGAGCACCCGGTCCTGCTGGAAGCCGTACATGTATTCGGCCACGTCCGTGTCGGCTGCGGCCGGGCGGAGCGTCACCACACCGGTCGTACGCGCTGGGATGCCTTCCTCACCGTCGGGCGGGAAGTCGGTTGAGGCCAGTTGCGGTACGGCCGGTGGCTGCGCGTCCAGTACGAAGTAGCAGCGTGGGCTCTCGGCACCGTACTCGATGCCGTCGTCCGCGACGTTGTCGTTGCTGCTGGCAACGTAGTAGTACGGTACGCCGGGCGCCAGTGCACCGGACGGGAGCTGCGGCCAGGCGAACGCGGCGCCGGAAGTGGTTGTGCTGGAGGTGGACTCGTAGGCAACTGCGTTGTTGTCTGCGCGGCGGATCGACAGTTTGGTGACCAGGTTGTCGTTGTCGGGATCGCTTGCCACTGCTGAGAAGGACGGTGGGACGAGGCCGCTGACCACGGTTGGGGTGGAGGCGGGGCCGCAGGGGCGCGGGCGGGAGAAGTTCACCTTGTCCGGCGGGCGCGGTGCGTTGTTGTAGCGGACGACCAAGGCGGCGGTGTCTGGGCGGAACTTCTTCCACTGGTACTTGTTGCCCTCGTCCGGTGCGCGCAGGCCGAAGGTGGCGGTTGAGGTACGGGTGCTGGCGACGTCCTGCACGGTGCTTTTCACCGCGTCGCTGGTGAAGCGCATGCTCATGTCGGGTTGGTGGCCGGTCCAGGCGTTGCCGCTGGCCTGGGCCAGTTCCTGTTGCCAGTGGTTGGTCGAGTTGTTCCAGGTGAGTGGCTGGTTGGCGTCGATGCGCGCGGTACGCCAGAGGGCGGCCGGGGTTGGGCTGCCGGAGGGCGAGTGGTCCAGGACGATGTCGAAGGCCGCAGAGACGACCCGGGAGCCGGCCAGGGCGGTGGTGTCGAAGCGGAAGAACGAGCGGTACCTGACGGCCAGGTCCCAGGAGAGACCGACCTTGGCGCCTTCGGCTCGGTCGTAGTTCCAGTACGACTCGTCGGGGGCCATTTGGTTGACGTGCGTCCAGAGCTGGGCGCCGGTGGTCCAGGACGGGTCTACGTACACGGGATACTTGGTGGTTGGGGAGGTGAGGAGGGCGCGGTCCGGTACGACGGAAAGGCCGGAGCGGGTTCGGGTGGTGGGCATGGTGGTGTGGTGGGCTGCCCCGTCGGCACTGTCCCACATGACTGCTTTGTCCGCGGCGAAGATCGGGCGGTTCTTGTTGTCCACGGCGACTGTTGCGCCGTTGGTTGCCGGTTTGACGTGGACTCCGCTGGTGGTGAGGCCGAAGTCGAGCGTGCGGAGGGCGGTGGCGGCTTGGCGGTTCTTCACCACTAGTACCTGCGCAAATCCGTCTACCTCGGCGCGGATCTTGAGGTCGATGCCGGGGAGGACTTCTTGGTAGGTGGCGGTCGGGCCGTCGAGTTGTGGTGCCGGCAGAGTCGTCGGCCAGCTGAGGCCGAGCCGGTTGTTGCCCTCGGCTACTGACACCAGCCCCCGATCACCACCACCCGACAGCACCACGTCCGCAACCGCGGCCTGCGGACGCACCTTCCCGTCCGCTCCCACCCGCAAGGTGGTGTCGACCGGCACCCACCCGTCCCCCCGCCGCACCCGCACCGGCGCCGGATGCGCCACCAGCGTGTGCATCCCAGAAGAGTCAACCGAAACCTCAGTACTCTCGGTCAGCTCCACCCGCGGCTGCGCAGCAGGCGCCGGCGCGGCGGTTGGCTGGGCGGCATTGGCGGGTGTGGTTGCCGGTGTCAGCAGGAGCAGCGCCACACAACCGGCAACCAGACCGCGGCGGCTAGCCACCGAGGCCGTCCCACCACTTGACTACGTCGAGGACTCGGCGCAGGAGGTCTCCGCTGAGGAAACCCTTCCATCCGGTACTGGTTCCTGACATCGACTCGAAGTCCTTGCTGTCGTAGTTGTTCTTCCACTTCGGGGTGCCGTCGGGGTACTTGGTCGGGTGCGGGTTGACCTCCTCGACCGTCTCCGCCTTCCAGTCCTCCCGTTTCGGGTTGCCGACCTGTTCGCGGATCTGCTCCTGGATGTCTTCCCACCGGCGCTTCTGTTCGGCGCGCTGCTGGGCCCGCTCCTGCTTGATCCGCTCGCCGACGTTCCCGCGGTTCGGCTTCTCCGGTTTGTTCGGCGGCCGCGGACCGTTCGGCCTGCCGCCGGGTTTGGGCGTCTGCGGTTTCGGCGGCGGCCGCGGCGTGTTGGGCTTCGGTTTGACCACGTCCGGCGGCTTCCGCGGTGGCTTCCGGATCTTGTCCGCGATCTTCTTGTAGATCCACTTGATCTTGTTGATCACCTTGATCACGAACTGGGTGATCCGTTGCTCGATCACTTTGATCACGGTCCGGAACTGTTCGACCCAGCGGGTGACCTGATGGGTGACCTTCTCCCACAGCCAGCGGAGGAAGTTCCAGACCTTCTCCACCACCCACTCGACCACCTGGACGAGGATCTTGACGATCTCGTACAGCAGGAACACCGCGACCACCACCACGACCGCGATCAGGATGACCGGAATCACCACCGGGATCGCGACGATCGCGAACCGGCCGTCGGAGTCCTCGAAGGTCGCCGGGTTGTTGTTCGCGTACGCGTACCCGTTCAGCTGTTGCGGTTCCTGCGCATCGATCTCCGGATCGACCGAGATGAACCGCCCGGTCACCGGGTCGTACTCGCGCGCACCGAGATGCACGAACCCGGTATCCGGATCGGTCACCCCTTTGTGGAAACCGCGCTGCCCCGGCCACTCACTCGGTGCGGTCCCCCGGGTTTCCCCGTACGGAGTGGTGCGCCGCCGCTGAACCGCCTGGCTGGTGGCATCGACCGCGATATTCGGTGTGCCGTGGATGTCGGCCAGCAGCCAGCTCAGTTTGCCGTCGGCCCGTACCGCGACAACGTCGTCGCCGAACGTGTAGTACCGGGTGCCGTGCAGCTTCCCGTCCTTGTCGAGCTGCACCTCCGTTTCACCGAAGTACAGCGTGGTACCGCTGGAGTCGCGGCGCAGGATCCGGTTGCCGTCACCGTCGTACACGAACGACGAGCCCTTGCTGGACGCCGATAGCTTGCCGTCCTCGGTCCAGCTCAGCGTCTCGGTCGCACTGCCTTGCGTACGGGTGGTCAAGTTGCCGGTCTGGTCGTACCCGTAGCTGTTGGTCGTCGTACCAGCCGGTCCGGTCGTGGTGACGCTCTTCAACGCGTTCGGTTGGGTACCGACGCCGTACGTGTAGGTGCTGGTCGTGGTGGCGCCAGTAGGTAGCACCTTCTTCTCGGTCTGCCGGTTGCCGGCCTTGTCGAACGTCCAGCTCTGCCAGTACGGCGCCGGACCGCCCAGACCCGCAGCAGTGGGTGATGTGGCACAGTCACCCGAACCAGGTGTCCATGCCTGCGTCAGCCGCCGCAGGTAGTCGTAGTTGAAGCACTGCGTGTCAGTAGCCTCGCCACTCGCAGTGGACGGGGTGTCGGAGATCTTGGTGATGTTGCCGGCCGGGTCGTAGTTGTACTCGGTGTCGGAGATCCGCCGCGGCGACAGTTCGCGGTCCGTCACCACCCGGCTCACCCGGCGCGTCCCGTACTCGTACTCGAACCGCTGCTGCACCCAGCGCCCGTTCGCGGTGCCCAGCGTCAGCGTGTCGGTCTCTTCGAACGGCGTGTAGCTGCTGCGCCGTACGTAGGTCCCCAGCTCGCTACTCATCGACGTCGGCAGGCTCTGGTCGTTGTAGTTCACCGAGAGCGTTTCACCGGCCAGATCACCAACGGCAGGCAACGTACGGCTCGCCAGCTTGCCGTCGGCTGTATAGCTTTGCGACACCGCATACGTGCCGGCCAGCGCCCCTTCCGCCTGCGGCAGCGTCACCGACTGCCCAGTAGGTCGTCCAGCGTCGTCGTACCCGGTAAACGCCGTCGTGTACGCGTTGCCGCCCACGTACCGCGTAGTGGAGGTCGGTCGCCCCGCGGCGAGTGTGTCGTACGTCCACGCGATCTGCACCGGTCCGGTCACCGATCCGCTGCGCTGCGACGTCTTCCGCCCGATGTCGTCGTACGTGAACGCCGTCGTCACCTGTCGCGCGTCAGTACTGGAAACGATCTGGTCCGCCGCGTTGAAGGTGTACGTCGTCGTACCGCGATCCGGATCGGACTCCGAGATGCGCCGGCCCTGGATGTCGTACTGGTACCGCCACACGTTGCCCGCGGCATCAGTGATCGTCTGCAGCTGGCCGAGCGGCGTGTACGTGTACTTGGTGCTGTCGTACGCACCGCTCCACGTGTCGCCCTGGTACTGGCGCAACTCCGTGAGCCGGCCGCGTGCATCGGTGATCCGCGTCGTCGGTGCCTGTCCCTGCGGTGGGTCGACGCTCTGCCGGGTCGCGGTGAACTGGTGGCTGGTGCGGTACTTCTCCTGACCCTCCGACTTGTAGATCTGCGCCGACGGCCGGTCCGCACCGTCCCAGACAGTCACCTCCTGCTTCGGTACAACCGCGTCGTCGACGTACAGGATCTCCGTACTCGGCAGTGCCTCGTTGTAGTACGCACCGGAGACGATGCTCTGCTTGCCGCGACTGTCGTACCGGTAGTCCGTGATCAACCGGCCACCAGCGGGCGTACCCTCCTGCGTCTGGCGAAGCCGCTGCAGTCCGTCGTACAGGTCGTACGTGACGTCGTACCGGTTGTCGCCGAGCCGGGCCTTGGTGATGATCGCGGACGACGCGTCACCGCGCAGCAGGTACTCGTACTCCACGTCCGCCTGACTGCTGGACCGGGCATGCCCCGGATGCCACACCTTCGACGTCCGGCCGAGCGGGTCGAGTGTCACCTCGGCGCGCTTCCCGTCCGGTGAAGTCGCCGCGATCTGTTCACCGAAGGCCGGCTCGAACTCCTCCGACGACTGCAGCCCGTTCGGCGCGTACTGGATGACCTTGGTGGTCGGACCGTACTCCGGGCTGAAACTGGTCCGCGACGTCTTCCCAAGCGCGTTGGTCAGACTGGTGCGCCGCCCGTACGGGTCGTACGTCGCGGTGAACACAGTCTCGTACTTCGGGTTGCCGCTGCTGTCGAACCCGGACAGCCGCTCGCCCTTGGTCGGAACACCACGGGTCGGTGTGGCGGTCAGTGAGGTGTTGTCGTCGTAGTAGACCCGCTCATCGCTCAGTACCTGGTCCTTCGTCCACGGCTGATCGCACCCGACAGACACCGTCTGCTCACGGGACAACAGCTCTTGCAGACCGGTCGCAGCGTTATCCAGGTACTCATAGCGCGTGCAGGTGTCGTCATCCGGCGTACTGGCGTCATTGGCCAGCTGCTTCGACAGCAGCCGGCCCTTGGCGTCGTACTCATGCCGGTTCGCCACCTGCAGTACGCCACCGTCCACCGCCTGGTACTGCGTGACGCCCTTCTGACCAGTCAGATAGGCGTACCGAGTCCCCCATGGCCGTGACTCGACCGCAGTGGGCTGTGGCGAACGCCAGTAGTCGTTGATGGTCTTGTTCACCACAGTGGAACCCGCGTACGTGATCTGCTCACGTACTTGGCCAGAGAACTCATCAGAGTCGTCGACTGCTGTCCCAGTGGAGTCAGTCAGCTTCACTACGCGTGCTGAGCCGTCGGCCTTCCGGTCGCCGTTCATGCCCCGGTAGTACAGCGTGTCCGTCACTGACTGCGGCTCAGCAGCAGCGCCCTTGACCAGCCGCACCCGCTCGTAGCCGCGCCACTGGTTCCAGGTGTGCGTGGTCGTGTCAGCCAGACCGTCCTGTTCGTCGTAGTGCCAGGCAGGCGTACCGACGTACTCGACCTTGCTGGTCACCGGGACGGGTGCGGCGGGCACGCTGCTCGTCGCACTCCGGTCCACCTCGTTTGCCTCGGTCACGACGTACTTGTGGAACCAGTCTTGTCGCTCGGCCTGATCCGGTGGTGTCCAGCGTTGCGGATGGCACAGCTTGTCGTTGTTGGCCGGATCGGGCAGGTTCGCCGCGGTGCACTGCTTGTCGGAGTACTTGACCGCCAGGTCACCACCGGTCCCGTAGTGAATGGCCTGGACCCGGAACCACACCATGTTCGGCAGGTTCGGGTTGGCCGGGTCAACGCGGTTGTCGAGCCCGATGCCGTCGAAGTTGGTCTCCGGCATCTGCAGATCACCACCGACCTTGCCGGTCGTCGACACCGCTTCCAGCCAGAGCGCCCGGCCCGTACCGGCACCATTGGTGTACTCGTGCCGCAGGGTCCACGTCTGCACGTCATTGAACCCACTGGGCCGCCAGACCTGCGTAGTGACCTGGGCCAACCGCTTCTGCGTCCAGAACGTCGGTGTGTAGTGGTTGTCGCACTTTGTCGCGCTAGTACACGCCAGGTCGAACGGAGTGTCCGGGTAGGTCGCCGGCTGCGTCGGGCCGCAGTTCGTACCCTCACACCGCTCGGCCATGGTGAACAGCACCCTGCCGACAGCGTTCTGCGTGTACACCTGGCCGTCGCGCTGGCCGTACTCGATCCGCTTCAGGTTGGCGGCTCGCACGTACGAACTCACTGTGGTCGCCGTGGCGGTCCGGGCGTAGTTGTTGGTCTCGTTGTCGTAGAACAGGCTCATCGTGTTGCCGTGCCGGTCGACGACGTAGTCGAGGTTCCAGCGGAACGCCTGCTGGCACCACGAGTCCGCGAAGGCGCTTCGGTTGCACTGCTCCCCCGCGTTGTTGCCGAACACCGGCATCGTCATCGCCGAACCGGTCTCGGGATTGCCGGCGGTCCAGCCAGGAAGGCGGTTCAGGCCGAAGTAGAACTTCGTACCCTCCTTGGTGGTGACGCGCCAGTACTCACCCTTCTCGTTCGCCGCGATCCCGTCGTCGCCGTTCGCCGTACCCCAGAGCTTCTCGATCACGGTGCCGTCGTCACCGCGCAGCCGCCAGGTCTCCGAGGTGCTGGTCTTGGCCACCAGGAACAGGTCGCCGGACTTGCCGGTCATCCCCAGGCTGGCGTTCTCGGTGGCAAAGCACATGTCGCCGGTGATCTTCGTACCGTTGTTGCCGGCGTCCTTCGAGCAGCTCTTGAACTTGCGCTCGATCGCACCACCGCCACCGATGTCAAAACCCTGGCCGGCCGCGGACACCTGGTTGTTCGAGGAGGAGGTCAGGCCGTCGAGGGACGAGGACGAGTACTGGAGCGCGACGGCTGGTTGCGGGCCGCCGATCCCGGGCGGGGCGTCGATCGGCAACGACCACTCGAACGCACCGGACGGTCCACCGATCGTCCACTTCGCCGCGCCACCGGACAGCTCACCCTTGCTGTAATCACCGCCTCCACCGGAATCGGCCGCGGCCATCGTCAGCGTGGTCCCGGTCGGCACCTCGGCTTGCAAGGTTCCGTCACCTTTGTTGCTGGTAGCAACGGACTTGCCGGCGGCGGACAGCCGCAACCGGTTCGACCAGCCGCCGCCGTAGGTGTCCTGGAACGCGGAATAGTCCAGCGTCAGCCGGACCTTGCCCGCGGTCGCGACACCATCCGCGCGCTGGACCTTCACCGTCAGGGCGTCACCTTGCCGGCCCGACATCGAGACCCGGACCTTCGCCGGGCCGCCGGCCGTACCAGTAGACATCCACGTGCGGGTGGCTTCCGTTCCGGGACCGATCCAGATCGGCAACCCGGCGGCCTTCTGCTTGGTTTCGGCGGGTGCGCCGGACAGCAGCGCGTTCCACCGGCCGAGCTTCGTACCGTCACCCGGTTGCGGCACGGCGACCTCCGCCGAACCGGCCGACGGCCAGCTGACCTGCCGCGTACGGGCCTGGGCCGCATCGGCCATCGCCGGATCAGCGCCCTGCCGGGCCGGTTGCGCTTCGACCCCGGGGACGGACTTGTCCTTGCGAAGCACGATCTTCGGGTCCGGTTTCGGCGCACCGGCGGTCGCGGTGAATCCTTGCTGCTGATTCCCGGCCAGCAGGGACAGGCCGAGGACGAGAGAGACGGTTGTGCGCAGGCTCCGACGCAGGACAGGGCGGCCGCTGCGCACCTGGGAACGATCCGATTGGGCGGTCATCGGGTCTCCTAGGGAGGCGGTGATCACAGGGTGATGCAGCTTGTTGCGCTCCGCGACCTTTTCGATCGGCGTCGAAAAACCGCGTGCGCTGTGACCCTCCCGAAGGAAAGACTTCAGCTCAGGGTGGGACTCAGGGAGGGAAAGAAAGAATGAACGACTTGATCAATCAGTTGCGGGACGCGGTCGCCGGTCCGGTGCTGGCCCGCGGCGACGACGGGTACGCCGCGGAACTGTCCGGATTCAACCTCGCGGTGACGCACACGCCGGACGTGGTCGTCGGGCTGACGTCCGAAGCCGACGCGTCAGCGGTCGTCCGCGCCGCCGCCGCGAGCGGCACACCGGTGCGCGTGCTCGCCACCGGCCACGGCATCCCCGTGCCGATCCAGGACGGCATCGTGGTGACCACGACCCGGATGACCGGCGTGACCGTCGACGCCGCGACGAAGATCGCGCACATCTCCGCCGGCAGCCGGTGGGAAGAGGTCATCGCCGCCGGCACGCCGCACGGTCTGGTACCGGTGGCCGGCGCGTCCGACCAGGTCGGCTGCATCGGGTACACCCTCGGCGGCGGCCTCGGCCCGCTCGCCCGCACCTACGGCTTCTCGTCCGACTGGGCCCGCGGTTTCCGGCTCGTCACCGCGACCGGCGACGTACTGAACGTGAACGCGACCGAGAACCCGGACCTGTTCTGGGCCCTCCGCGGCGGCAAGGGCGGCTTCGGCATCGTCACCGCGATGGACTTCGAACTCGTCGAGCTGCGCACCCTGTACGGCGGATCGGTGTTCTTCGACGCCGAGCACATCCCGGCCGTCCTCGGCACCTGGGCCGACTGGACCAAGTCGCTCCCCGAAACCGCGAACTCCTCGGTGGTGATCCTCCGCCTCCCACCGCTCGAGTTCATCCCTGCACCATTGCGCGGCAAGACCGTCGCGAGCGTCCGGTTCGCGTACGTCGGTGACGCCGCCGAAGGTCAGCGCCTGTTCGAGCCGATCCGCGCCGCCGGGACGCCGCTGATCGACGCCGTCGGCGAGATGCCCGGCAGCGACCTCCCGCTGATCCACAACGACCCGAAGGACCCGACCCCGTCCTGGGACCGCGGCCTGCTGCTCTCCGAACTCGACGCCGACTTCGTCAGCACGTTCCTCCAGGTGGCCGGCCCCGACCAGCAACTCCCGATGATCGCGGTCGAACTCCGCCACCTCGGCGGCGCCACCACCCGCGACCTCCCCGAAACCACCGCCGTCGGCGGCCGCACCGGCGCCGCGACCCTGGCCATGATCGGCGTCCCCGACCCGGCCCTCTTCGACACGGCCCTCCCGGCCGCCGCCGACGCCGTCCTCACCGCCCTCAAACCATGGATCAACCCCGAAACCACCGTCAACTTCGCCGGCGCCTTCACCCTCCCCGGCTCCTACAAAGCCTCCTGGCCCACCAACACCTTCACCCGCCTAGCCGAACTCCGCACCACCTACGACCCCAACCGCGTCTTCCCGTACGGCCCGGTCAACGCTTGAGTAAGCGGGTCATCGTGCCGGCCAGCAGTTGATCGCGGTCGGGCTGGGTGATGGGGGCTAGTTGTACTCGGCCCAGGCCGACTCGGAGGTCGAGGAAGAGGGCGTCGGAGCCGAAGGCCATTCGGTGGGCGCCTACCTCGGCTACGAGGCGGGCTACGTGGCGGGCGGTGGTGCGGGAACCGCAGAGCTCCAGGGTGACGTTGGGGTGCTGGTTGGTGACCTCGGCGGCGGCTGGGAAGCCGGCGGGGAACAGGCCGGCGTGGCCCATCAGGAGTTCGACTGACGGGTACCGGGCGGCGACTGTAGCGAAGTGCGCGGGGGCGCACCACGGGGAGCCGAACATGCCGTGGGACAGGACGATGCGGTCGTGTTCGGCGGCGAGTTCGAAGGCGGCGGCGTACGCGGGACCGTCCAGGGCGTACTCGTGGGTGTCCGGATGGAGCTTCAGGCCGACGATGCCGGGGCGGGTGAGCAGGTCGGCGGTTCGGGCGCGCGCGTCCGGAGCGTGCGGGTCGAAGACGGCGTACCCGAGGAAGCGTCCGGGATAGCGGTCGAGCTCCTTGAGGAGCAACGCGTTACCGGCGGCGGCGTCGGGGCCGATGGCGAGCAGATGGGAGACGCACATCGTGCTGACGCCGCACTGGTCCATCACCCGGACCAGGCTCGCGGTCGAGCTGTCCGGGATCGCGAACGCGTACCAGGAGCCGAGATGCCCGTGCGCGTCGATGATCATCCGATCAGCTCCAAGATGTTGCCGCCGGCAATCAGCTCGATCTGGTCGGCAGGGAGTTCAAGGTGATCGAGCTGGTACCGCGGACCCGCATCGTCGGTGATCGGTGCGCCCGTGCCGAACAGGACGCGCTGCGCACCGTACCTCCGGACCATCCACTCGACCGACAAATGCCCGCACAAGGTCGCGGTGTCGACGCGGAGCTGAGGATGTACGTCCATCAGATCCGCGAGCTCACGCAACGCGCGGTAGCCGGTGTTGATCAGCACGATCCGCAGCGCCGGCACCGACGTTGCCAGTTGATGCACCGAACCCGCGCTCTCCAACGCGAGAAGTACGGTCACGTCACGCTCGGCCAGCTCCCGCGCCGTCGCGAGACCGTGCGATCCGGTCAGCAAGAACCGATGCTCCGAAGGACATAACCGTACGATCCGTGCGTCCGCCGGCGCCGTGCAGCCGAGCGGACCGGGCACCACGACCGGTACGCGGATCAACCGTGGATCGACCGGAAGCTCAGCCGCCGTGGTTGGGTCGTAGTACAGGTCATGCGAGTGCACGACACAGGCCGCGTCAATCGCTATCCGGTCGAGCTCGGCCAGCAGTCCCGGCGCGTCCTTGCTCGGTACGTCGTCCGTGGTGATGGGTCCGATGATGCGATTGACGTCGACGACCCGCATCAGCGCTGCCGGGCGAGCAGGTCGTTCGCCTGCTTCGCGGCATCGTCGAGGCCTTGCTGCGGCGTCTTCTTCCCGGTCAGTACGGCCTGGATCTGCACCGCCACCAGGGCCATGATCTGTCGCGCGGCCGGATTCACCTCACCCGAGTACGCGTACTGCAAGGCGTCATCGAACTTCTTCGACCGTGCATCGCTTGCCGGTACGGGCGCATCGGTCCGCGGGGACAGGAAGTTCGACGCGGTCGCCATGCTGATCTCTTGCTTCGGCTGCGTCATGAAGCTCAGGAACTTTTCGGCGGCGTCGACGTTCTTCGATCCCGCGTTCACCGCCAGTCCCCCGGGCAGGCCGAAACCGACGCGCTTCTTGTTCTGCAGCGGCACACCGACGATCACGTTCGCGGCACCCCAGCTCGGCGCCACCGTCTGTACGTCCGTCAGCGTGTTCGTGAAACCCATCGCTGCCTGGCCGCGGCCGAGCGCTTGGTCGGCGACCAGGTTGGTGTTGCTCAACGCGCTCTTCGGGATGGCGCCCTCGTCATACAGGCCCTTCAGGAACGTCAGCGCCTCGACGCCCGGCGCCTGGTCGAACGCGACCTTCTTGCCGTCCGCAGCGAACACCGAACCGCCGGCCTGCCAGAGCAGCGGGTAGAAGCTCAGGTTCAGCGAGGTCTCCGGCGAGGCGGAGTAGTCGAGCGTCGCGACTCCGGCCCGCTTGAGCTTCGGCGCGGCGGCCTTGATCTCGTCCCAGGTGTCCGGCGGCTTGCTGATCCCGGCCTTGTCGAGCAGCTTCTTGTTGTAGATCGTCGTGGTGACCGTGTGATAGATCGGGACCGCGTACAGCTTGCCGTCGACGGTCAGCGCGTCGAGTGCACCGGACAGGAACTTGTCCTTGTCCTTCTCCAGCACCTTGTCGACCGGCGACAGCGAACCACCGGTGACGAACTGCGGGATCTGATCCGGACCGAGCAGCAGCACGTCCGGGCCTTTGCCGCCGGAGAACGCGGTCGCCAGTTTCTGATCCCGGTTCGCCCACGGTTGCTGCTCGATCCGCAGGTCGATGTCCGGGTTCGCCGTCTCGAAGTCCTTCTCGATCGATCCCCAGTACGCCGTCGACTTCTGCTCGTCGGCGATGACCGGGTACATCCAGACGGTGACGGCCGGTTTGGCCGCGGTCTTTCCCTGGCAAGCTGCCGCCGTCAAGGCGATGGCGGCGACGGTCACCAGACTCACGAACCGGTTGCGGCGCATCCGACCTCCCGCTGCTCTTTTTCGGCCATGACCGAAACTACAGCGGGTCTGTGGGCCGGCGTCAACCCCTGGTGACGAGCCGACGCCGACTGGTTACCGGCGGCCAGGCCGCTTCGGCTCGGTGCGCCGCTGCCCGGCCTGCTTCTGCTCGGCCATCTTCTGCTCGGCCTTGTCCTGCTCGGCGCGCTTCTGCTCGGCGGCCAGCCGGCGGACGTCCGCCTGGGTCTCGCGCTCGTGCCGGAGCCAGTCCGGATCGGCCGCCTTGATCTCCTCGATCTCGGCCGTCGTCAGCGCGTCCGTCACCCCGGCCCGGGCCAGGCCGCTGATCGACACCCCGAGCTTCGCCGCGACCACCGACCGAGGGTGCGGACCGTCGCGCCGGAGCTCCCGCAGCCACTCCGGCGGGTCCGCCTGCAGCGCGTCCAGTTCGTCGCGCGAAACCACCCCGTCCTGGAACTCCGCGGGCGTCGCCGGCAGGTACACCTCGAGTTTCTTCGCCGCGGTGGCAGGCTTCATCGTCTGCGTGGATTTCCGGGGAGTATTGCGCGCCGTCATGGCAGCAGCGTAACGCCCGGTAACCTCAGCACCGTGACCGGATTCCGGCTGGGCTACGTTCCCGGCGTGACACCCGCCAAATGGGCCCGGATCTGGGGCGAGCGGCTGCCGCGCGTTCCGCTCGAGCTCGTCCAGGTCACGGCGGCGGAGGCGCCCGGTTCGATCCGTGGTGCGGAGGTCGAGGCGGCGCTGCTGCGGTTGCCGATCGACCGCACCGGCCTGCACGCGATTCCGCTGTACGTGGAGCAGTCGGTGGTTGTCGTACCCAAAGACCATCTGATCACCGCGGCGGACGAAGTCACGGTGGACGATCTCGCCGACGAGCTCGTGCTGCACCCGTTGGATGACGTACTCGAGTGGGATCGGCCGCCCGGGCGGGTGATCGCGGAGCGGCCGGTACGGACCGGGGAGGCGATCGAGCTGGTTGCCATGGGCACCGGCGTGCTGGTCGTACCGCAATCGCTGGCGCGGCTGCATCACCGGAAGGACCTGACGTACCGGCCGGTGGTGGGGGTGCCGGAGTCGCAGGTGGCGCTGAGTTGGCCGGAGGAATCGGCTTCCGAGTTGGTCGAGCAGCTGATCGGGATCGTGCGCGGGCGGACGGTGAACAGCAGCCGCGGAACCGCGCCCGCTGAACCGCAGAAGACCGCGCCCCGGAAGGACGGCGCCGGGCAGAACGACGGCGGAGGCCGGAAGGACGGCGCTGGTCGGAAGGGTGCTGCTGGTCGGAAGGATGGTGGGGCCGGGAAGGGTGCTGCGGCGCCTCGGAAAGGTGCTGCGGGGCCTCGGAAGGGTGCCAAAGCGGGCAGTGCGCGGGGGAAGAAGCGGCGTCGCTAGAATTCGGTTGAGTCTTCAACTACTATGGCGGTATGGCGATCTTCCGGTTGAACCACGCGGTCCTGTACGTACGCGACGTCGCGGCGAGCGTCGCGTTCTACCGAGACGTCCTCGGCTTCGGGTACACCGAGACCGGTGACGCCATCCCCGGCGCGGCGTTCCTGCGGGCGCCGGGGTCCAGCAACGACCACGACCTCGGGCTGTTCCAGATCGGTTCACAGGCGGCGCCGTCGGGTGCCGGGCGGACGTCGGTCGGGCTGTACCACCTCGCCTGGGAGGTGGACACCCTCGGTGACCTGGAGGACCTGGCCGCGGCGCTCGGCGCACACGGCGCACTGGTCGGCGCCTCCGACCACGGCACCACCAAGTCGCTGTACGGGAAAGACCCCGACGGGCTGGAGTTCGAGATCGTCTGGATCATCCCCGCCGCCCTCCTCACCGCCGAGGACCGCAACAAAACCGGCATCACCCGCCTGGACCTCCAGTCCGAAATCACCAAGTACGGCCGCGAAACCCACAGCGGAGTAGGCATCTCCCGCACCACCGCCTGAAACTTCCACCACAGATGCTCCGCTCGCCGCTGCGCGAGCGAGCTGACACGACGGGTGCAGGTCAGGTCCACCGCGGATGATCCGCTCGCCGATCAGCTGACGCGGGCGCTGTAGGTCCTCAGCGGATGACCCGCTCACTGATGCGCGAGCGAGCTGACTCGGCGGGTGGAACAACAGGTCAGGCAGGTGCTTCCGGGGCACCTCATCTGCGGGTCAGCTGGGTGGTTCTGGGGCGGGTCAGCTGTGGGTGACGTGCGTGGTCCCGGGGCGCGCGAGCTGCAGGTCAGGTGGGTGGTTCTGGGGCGGGTTAGCTGCAGGTCAGGTGGGTGGTTCTGGGGTGGGTTAGGTGTGGGTGAGGTGGGTGGTGATGCGGAGGGCGTTGGCCAGGACGGTGAGGACTGGGTTTACGCCTCCGTTGGTGACGTGGAGGGAGGCGTCGGTGATCCAGACGTTGGGGTGGCCCCAGATGCGGCCGTTGGGGTCGGTGACCGAGTGGGCTGGGTCGGTGCCCATTCGGCAGGTGCCGGCCTGGTGCTGGCCGGTGCTGGCCTGAGCTCGGGTGCCGACAGTGCCGACGGCGGTTCGTGCGGCACCGGCTTCCTCCAACCATGCGGCAGCCTTCGCGCTCATGAAGGCGTGCGCGCGAACATCCTCGGGATGGATCGACCCGCTCGTCACCACCACCGGATTCCCGAACCGGTCGACCACCGAAGGATCGACCCGGACCCGCGACTCCGCCGACGACATCTCCTGGATCGGCCCGACCACGCGCACCATCCGCCTGAGTTCCCGTCGCATCGCCTGCTTGCTCGCCAGCCCGGCCCGCGGGATCAACCCGGCACTCGTCAGGTAGTCATAGGTAGCGGCAGGTGTCGGCACGAACTCGTTCGCGAGCATCCCACCCCCGACGATCCCGTCGTTCCCATGCCGGAAATCACACGTCGCGATCGACGCCCCCGGCCCGGCGAAATCGGTCACCTCATCGTCGAACAGTCCGACCGCACCCGCGTACACATGAGCCTGCAGGTGCCGCCCGACCTGATCGTGGTTGTTGCCGATCCCGTACGGCTCGCCGTCGTGCGCGCTGTTCAGCAACAACCGCGGCGTCTCGGAAGCACCCGCGGCCACGACCACCTCCGCGCAGGAAACAGTGCGTCGCCAGATGTGCCCGTACGCGTCCGTGCCCACCAGCGCGACGCCGACAACCCGGCCGGATGAATCCGTGATCAGCCGTTCGGCGGTTGTTTCGGTGACGAGAGTGCAGTTGCCGGTGGCGAGCGCGGCCGGAAGAGCGGTGTTGTGCGTACCGCCCTTCGCCTCGACCGGGCAGGCGAAGCCGACGCACTGCGCGCAACGTACGCACGCGGAGCGTCCTTGGTATTCGGTCGAGTTGATCAGCAGCGGTACGTCGAGCGTGCCCCAACCGAGCCGCCCGGCCGCGTCCGCCAACCGGTGCGTGGGGCCGGTGTGCGGGAGTGCGGGCATGGGCAGAGTGCGCGGTTCGTGCCACGGGTCGGTGCCGGCGCCGCTGACCCCGAAGCGGTGTTCGGCGAGGGTGTAGTACGGCGCGAGGTCTTCGTACGAGATCGGCCAGTCGGAAAGGGCGCTGCCGTCGGGTACGCCGTAGGTGGAGGCCATCCGGAAGTCCAGTGGTACGAAACGCCAGGCCTGCGCGCCGTACACCCGCGTACCGCCGCCGACTGTGAAGGCGTTGTTGCCCCAACCACCGTCCGGTGGAAGCACGTGGGTCCGTACGCCGTCCACCACCGAGATCCGCGGGCGTCCTTGGGGGTCGGGGTCGGTGGGCGCAGGTAGTCCGGCGACGGACCGTGGGTTCCGCAGGTGGTCGCGGGCCAGCTCCGCGGTCGACGGATAACTCCCCAGCTCCACGACCAGCACCGACCGCCCCGACTCGGCGAGCACCTGCGCCGCCGCGCCTCCACCTGCGCCGGAGCCGATCACCACGCAGTCATACCGCTCCCCCAGCGCGTCTGGAGCCGTCACCGTCAGTCGCGTCCCCGCGCTCTCAAACTCCCCCGACCGCCACCCCACAGGCGCCCAACCCGCCGACTCCCAGCCCGCCGCGCCCGAGTAATACCCCTGCGCCACCAACCACACCAACCACCCACCATCCCCACCAGCCAAAGCCCCACCCAGCACCCCCGCCCCCGCAGCAGGACCACCACCCACAGCACCACCGCCCTCCACACCACCTGCAGCGTCGGCGTGGGCGTCGGTGCGGGCGCGGGCGTCAGCGCCATCGTCGGTGCGAGCGTCAGCGTCGGAGCGGGCGTCGGTGCGGGCGTCAGCGCCAGCGTCGGTGCGGGCGTTCGCGGCTGCGGTGAGGGCGCGTTGTACTCGTGGGAGCCAGTCCGGGCGGTCCGTCGTCAGGACGCGTTCGACGAACTCCACCACCCCGCCGGCTGCCGACGGACTCTCATCCGCCGGCACAACAACTTCCGCCAACCACTCCAGCAATTCCCGCTGCTCTCCGGAAAGCCGCACCCCCGAATCCTTCCACGCCCAACCATCCCACCGCCGCCCCTCAGGCATGTCTCCCAGCCGACCCAGGCACCGAAGAACAGGAGGTAGTCGCAGACCACCTAGTGCACCTGAGCGTGCAGACCGCCGTGCGTACACCGTCTCGCCAGTGCACTACCTGTCCTTCGGTACGCAATCGGGGCGTTAGCGTGAGCCGTATGAGTGGACTGTTCGATCTGTCAGGTGTGGTGGCGGTGGTGACCGGGTCCAGTCGGGGGATTGGGTTGGGCATCGCGCGGGCGTTGCTGGGGCAAGGCGCCTCCGTGGTGGTCAACGGGCACCCGGCGGATGAGACCGCGGCGACGGTCGCCGAACTGTCCGGTGAATTCCCCGGGCGCGTCGTCGGGAGGCCGGGCGACATCACCGACCCCGAGGTTGCCGAAGGGCTAGTGGCAGCGGCCGTACGCGAGTTCGGTGGGCTGGATCATCTGGTCTGCAACGCCGGCATCGACGTCATCAAGCCGGCAGTCGAATACACGCCTGACGAATGGGACCGCATCCTCGCGGTCAACCTGCGCGGCGCCTTCCTCCCCGCGCAAGCAGCCGCGCGCTATTGGATCGCCCACGAGCGCCAAGGTTCGGTGACGATGACCTCGTCCATCGCCGGCCAGATCGGCATCCCGACGCTCGCGCCGTACGCGGCCAGCAAAGGCGGGATCAACCAGCTCGTCCGCACCCTCGCCGCGGAGTGGGCCTCGCACGGCATCCGGGTGAACGCGGTCGCGCCCGGGTATGTCGCCAACATCATGGACAGCGTCACCGCCCACGACGACCCCGCCTCGGATCAGCGGATCAGCACCTTCACCCCACTCGGCCGCCGCGCCACCGTCGACGAAATCGCCGCCCCGTACGCGTTCCTCGCCGCCCCGGCCGCCGCATACGTCACCGGCGCCGTCCTCCCCGTCGACGGCGGCTACACAGCCACCTGAATCACCGGTTCGCGTTCAGCTCCGCGAGCTTGCCGAAGACCTCTTTGCGTCGCCAACTGCCGTCGTCGTCAACAGCGACCAGCCCGTACGACGAGAGGTCGAGATCGTGCCGCGGATCCTCCGGCCGATGCGGCAAACCGAACCCGGCGAAACTGAACCAGAACGCCGCCGCCAGCTCGATCCGGTCGAACTCCTCGACAAGCCCGAGCAGATACTCCACTTGTTCCTCCTCGTCCCGCTCGAAAGTCCCCTTGATGACGGGCGGGTCGGCACTTCGGTCGACGATCATCCACCCCGCACCACCACGCGCGCCCGCGCCCCGGTACGCACAACACCCGAACTCGGTGGCAACAACCGGCTTCCCCCACTTCGCCCGCGCCGCCAACTCGTCCGCAAAGGTCGCAGCGTTGCCGGCGTCCCGGTACGCGTCGACGGCGACGATGTCGTACAAGTCCCAGTTCACGTCCTCCCACATCCCGGCGGCGTACGTGATCCGCCCGGCGAAAACGTCCCGTGCGGCGGCCACCAGCTTCCGCTGCACGTCGCCCCAGCGCGAGAGCCCCGCCTGCAACTGGGCGAGCTTGTCCGGATCCGTCCAGGTCGCGGGATCGCCCATGAACGCGAGCCGCTCCCCCGAGCTCTCACCGGGGACAAGCCCCTTGCAGAACACGGACAGCTCGCAGCCCAGCACGAGCACAACCTCACCGCGACCGGATTGCCGCAAGCCCTCCGCACGAGCGGCACAAGCAGCCAGGAAGGCGATGTACTCCGACGGCTCCAGATCCATCGGCATCGGGGAGAACCACAGATCGAGGCCCGCCGCCAGCGCGGCCTCGCCGGCGACCACGAGGCGGTCCGGATCGGTACCGACCACACGAACCGCAGGCGCATGCAGCTCCCGAGCGATCACCTCGAAGTCGTACCGGACGGCCGCCGGGTCGAAGCGGTCGCGCGTACTACGGCCGTCGTACTGCAGGCCGGTGTCGTAGTTCACCCCGATCGAACGCATGACCAGCAGCGTACAAGTAAACTCATACTCAGTACATGTTTTTATCGAGTATGGTTCAGCCGTGGAGCAGCCAGGGCGGCGGGAGCGGAAGAAGGCGGAGCTGCGGGACCGGATCTCGACGGTCGCGACCGGGCTGTTCCTGGCGCGCGGGTTCGACGCGGTCTCGGTGACCGAGGTGGCCGAGGCGGCGGATGTCGCGCGGCCGACGGTGTTCGCGCACTTCCCGCGCAAGGAAGACCTGCTCTTCGACCGCTACCCGGAGGCCGAGGCGCTGGTCGTTGCCGCCGTCAACGATCGCCCGGACGGTACGTCGGCGGTCGCCGCGCTGTCCGGGCTGCTGGTCCGGCTGGCCGACGAGGGCGACCCGTTGGCCGCGATGCGCAGCCAGTTCAGCCGTTTCTGGGAGGTGGTCGCCGAGTCGCGTACGCTCCAGGCCCGCGCCCGGGAACTGCTCGGACAGATCGAGCGGGCGATCGCCGACGCGATGGAGCAGACCGGCGTACCCGAGCCGCGCCTGACCGCCGCACTAACGGTCGCCGGCTACCGCGCCGTGCACCTGGAGTCGCTGCACCGGATCCTGTCCGGCGAAGCCGAGACCGTCGTCGCCGCCGACCACCGAGCGCGCATCATCCGCGTACTCGGCGCGATCGACCGGATCTAACCCTGTACGTACGCGGCGATCGCCCGCGCGCAGTCGATCGACTCGGTGTGGGACGTGTCGACCTCCACGTCGTACTTGACACCCTCATGCACCACGACCGCCTGCTGCTCGGCCATGCCACGCGCGCGGTCGCCGCGGGCGATCTCCCGGCCGGCGGCGATGGCGGGATCGCAGCGTACGCCGGCCCAGACCGTCTCCACGTCGCCGATCGCGTCCTTCCACCGCTGCTGCGAGGACGGTCCGCCGAGGAACACGTCGTCGACGATCACCCGCCCACCGGCCCGGCACATCGCCACGATGCCCGCGAGCCAGGCCGCATCCAGCCGGCGGAACCCAGGCCCGACCGTCACCGCACCGTCCGGCCCGATCACGATCCCGTCCGCCGAGCCCTCCATCCCGGCCGGCAGCGCGGCCACGAAATCGTCCACGCTGAACGCCAGCCACGGCTCGTCCAGTACGGCCTGGAGGCACCGGACGATCCCGGTCTTCCCCGAGCTGGACCCACCGTTGACGATGATCAATCGAGCAGTCACCGCGCAAGATTAACCGCAGGCGCCGGCCGCAGCGCGAGCACTTTTCGGCTCACTGGTCCGGTGCGCGATCGCCAGGAACGGCACCGCCAGCAACTGAACGCCGGCCGTGAACAAGTACGCCGTCCCGTACCCCCAAACGTCCGCCGCGCGGCCAAGCGCCGGCTGCGCCACGACCCCGCCGCCCGACGCGAGCAGGTTGTCGAAGGACAGTACGGTCGCGCGCTGCTCCGACGGGATGTACGAGTTCAGGTACGCCTGACGCACCGGCGTCATCCCGGCGAACACCGACCCCCACACGATCAGCAGAACCAGCGCCGCCCAGAACGACGTCACCAGCCCCAGCAGCGCGATCGCCGCACCGGACACCACCACCGCCCCGATCAGCAACACGATCCGATCCCGGAAGACCCGCGACAACCGCGCCGCCGACAACCCGCCCGCGATCTGCGCCCCGGCAACGATCCCCGCGGACAGACCAGCGATCGCGTACGAGTCGGTGCGACCGTACAACTCCAGCAAATACGGCTGCGCGGCGTAGAACCCGTACACGCTCACCCCAGCAGTGAACGGCCCGGCCAGCATCACCCAGCGGACCCGGCGATTCACCAGACCGTTCTGTACGGACGCGCGCACGATCGAACCCATCTCCGCGCGCACCGACACCCGCGCTTTCGGCGTGAACCCGAGGTCGTGCATGGACCGCCACGCGACCACGAAGGTGGCCACCAGCAACAGTGCGCGCACGGCGTACGGCACCCCGAGGTTCGTGACCTGCGCCAGTACGCCGCCGCCGATCGACCCGGCCATCATCGCCACGCCGTTCGCCACCTGCCCTTTCGCGAACGCGGCATCCAGCGACCCCTCGTACCCCGTCGCACGCAACCCGTCGACCAGCCAGGCATCGGTCGCGCCACTGAAGAACGTGAACCCGAGACCGAGCAACATCGACACCAGCGCCCACAGCACGAACGGCGCGTGCACCCGCCACAGCAACAGATAGAGCAGCGTCGTCCCGATCAGACAGACGGTCCCGAGCAGGTACGACGTACGCCGCCCGATGGTGTCCGCGACGACACCGGTCGGGACCTCGAACAGGACCATCCCGGCGGTGAAGAACGCGTTCGCGGCGAACGCCTGGCCGACGCTGAGACCGGCGTTCAGCAGGAACAGCGTGTTCACGCCCCAGATCATCGACGACGCGCCGGTCGCAACCAGGCACAGCGTCAGGTACGTCCTCAGCACCCGCTCCGGTGTCATCCGGCACCTCCTCCGCAGTCACCGGAAACGTCGGAGCCGGGGCGGTGACCTCGACATGCGTCCCAGTAGCTCCCCGGGCGGGTATCGTCCGAGGATGTGACGGATCAGCAAGAGCCTGCCGGACAGGACTCCGCAGCCACGACCGCGGAGCCTCCGGCCGGCTCCCACGGCAGCCAGGCGCGCGACACGGCCAAGCTGGCGGTGATGGTCGGCGCCCTCGGGGTCGTGTTCGGCGACATCGGCACCAGCCCGATCTACACCCTGCAGACGGTGTTCAACCCGGCCGACCCGCACCCGGTTCCGGTCAGCGACAACAACGTGTACGGCGTGGTGTCGCTGATCTTCTGGTCGGTGATGATCGTCGTCACCGTCACGTACATCCTGCTCACGATGCGCGCCGACAACGACGGCGAGGGCGGCGTGATGGCGCTCATCACGCTGCTGCGCAAATGGCGCTCCACCCACCCGGGCCGGCGGGCGGCCGCGGTGCTGGCGACGGTCGGCCTGTTCGGCGCGTCGCTGTTCTTCGGCGACGGCATGATCACCCCGGCGATCTCGGTACTGTCCGCGGTCGAGGGACTCAAGCTCGTGCAGCCGTCACTCGGCGAGTACGTCATCCCGATCACCGCGGTGATCATCACCGTGCTGTTCATGGTCCAGCGCCGCGGTACGGAG
This sequence comes from Kribbella hippodromi, assembly GCF_039531045.1. Classification (NCBI taxonomy): domain Bacteria; kingdom Bacillati; phylum Actinomycetota; class Actinomycetes; order Propionibacteriales; family Kribbellaceae; genus Kribbella; species Kribbella hippodromi. The sequence goes on from NZ_BAAAPH010000026.1 coordinate 40,606, forward strand.
TCGGTCGGCCGGGTCTTCGGGCCGGTGATGATCGCCTGGTTCACGGTCATCGGCGTGGCCGGAATCGGCGGCATCCTCACGCACGCCGCGATCCTCAAAGCACTCTCCCCCACGTACGCGATCGGGTTCCTGGCCGGGCACTTCCACATCGCGTTCTTCGCGCTCGCGGCGATCGTGCTGTCGATCACCGGCGCCGAGGCGCTGTACGCCGACATGGGCCACTTCGGCCGCCAGGCGATCAGCCGCGGCTGGCTGTTCCTGGTCCTGCCGGCCTGCACGCTCAGCTACATGGGCCAGGGCGCGCTGATCCTCAAGGACCACGCGAACATCAGCGGCCCGTTCTTCCTGCTGGTCCCGAGCTGGGGCCGGCTGCCGCTGGTGCTGCTGGCGACGGCGGCGACCGTGATCGCGTCACAGGCAGTGATCACCGGCGCCTATTCGGTGATGGCGCAGGCGGCCCGGCTCGGGTACCTGCCGCGGCTGCGGGTCACGCACACCTCGGCGACCACGATCGGCCAGATCTACGTACCGTTCGTCAACTGGCTGCTGTTCGTGTCGGTGCTGACGCTGATCTTCGCGTTCCGCAGTTCGGCCGCGCTGGCGTACGCGTACGGGATGACCGTGACCGGGACGATCAGCATCACCACGCTGCTGTTCTTCTATGTCGCGCACTACCGCTGGAACGTACCGAAATGGCTGATCGCGGTCGGCGCGGTGCCGCTGCTCACGGTCGACCTGCTGTTCATCGCGGCCAACCTGACCAAGTTGCTGCACGGTGCCTGGTTGCCGCTGCTGATCGCGCTCACTGCGTTCACGGTCATGACGACGTGGCAGCGCGGTCGCGAGGTCGTCACCGCCGAGCGCGAACGCGTCGAGGGGTCGCTGCAGGAGTTCATCGACGAGTTGAGCTCCGGCAAGCTGCCGGTCCGGACCGTCCCGGGTACGGCGATCTTCCTGAACCGTGGCGGCGTCAGCGCCCCGCTGGCGTTGCGGGCGAACGTCCGGCACAACGAGGTCCGGCACGAGCACGTCGTGATCGTTGCCATCGACACCGAGCCGGTCCCGCGGGTCGCCGAGGAGAACCGGGTGACGGTGAACGACCTCGGGTACGGCGACGACGGGATCACCCACGTCACGATCAGGTTCGGCTACATGGAGCGCCCGAACGTACCGGCCGCGCTGGCGCTGCTGGATCCGGCCGACTCCGAGGGGCCGCTCGATCTGGACAACGCGTCGTACTTCCTGTCCAAGATCGAGCTCCGGCGCGGCAAGGAACGGACGATGGCCGGCTGGCGCAAGCAGCTGTTCCTCGCCACCTCACACATCACCGCGGACGCCGCCGAAGCCTTCAGCCTCCCCCGCGACCGAACCGTCATCATCGGCTCCCACGTCGAGGTCTAGCGCCAGTCCGACTTGAGCTTGCCGCTAGAGCCAGGGCGGGAGGGGCGGGGCGGGGTGGCCGTCGGCGGTGCGGACGTCGGTGTAGGGGCGGCCGGACAGGTAGGCGGCCAGTTCTGGGAGCGGGCCGGTCAGGTCGGGTACGTCACCGCGTTGCTGGCGGATGTCCGTGCACAGGGCATCGAGGAAATCCGCAGGCAGGTCGGCGAAGGTGATGCCGGTACCCAGGTCGACCGCGTGGATCAGCACCTCGCGCGACCGCATCCACGGAATCCGCGTCGCCGGCACCACCGCGCCCTGGGAGGTCCGAACCCGTGCCTGCCACTGCTCGTCCGTCAGCTCGCCGAACGAGTCCGCCAGCGCCCGCGCCGACTCGTCGAACCAGGTCCGCAGCTCGTCCGCCGGGCGTCCCGCCGACGCCTCGATGTCGGCGTTGCGGGCCTCCCGCGACGGGTACATCGGCCGCTCCTCGCCGGTGCGGGCCCAATGCACCAGGTTGCCGAGCGCCGCCGCGTTCAGCGACAGATGCGCTGCCACATGACCACGCGTCCACCCCGGCAACAGCGATTCTCCGTCGAGCCCCGCCAGCTCTGCCAGCGCGCCGCGGCACAGCTCCGTACCTTCGTCGATCCATTCGTGCACCCGGTCCATGAGGGGAACGTAGCCGACGACGGCGCGGGTTGTTGCGGCGGTGGGGTGATCTGGTGAGACTGAGCCGGTGAAGGAAGGCCGCTGATGGTGACGACGATCGGAGTGGTGGGGCCGGCTGACCTGGTCACCTCCAGTAGCCGGATCGTCAAAGGGTTGCGTGGGGTCGAGGTCGTCCCGCTGCGGTACCGGCGCGAGACGGACACGCCGAAGGTGATGGCCGACGCGCCGGGCAGTGTCGACGCGTGGCTGTTCACGGGCGTCGTCCCGTACCAGATCGCCGCCGCGCAGGATTTGCTCGACCGCCCGGCCGCCCATGTGGAGTACACCGGTGCGACGCTGATGCGCGCCCTGGTGCAGCTGCTCCGCGAGGGGCGGGACGTGACCTCGCTCAGCATCGACGTACTCGATGAGGCCGAGGTCCGCGAGACGTTCGACGAAGTCGGTCTGCCGACGCGGGGCGTCCGCGTACTCCCGTACCGCCCCGGTCTGAGTCTGGACGACATCCTCGCCTTCCACCACGAAGCCAAGGCGACGGTCGCGATCACCTGCCTGCGATCCGCGTACGAGAAGCTGCGCACCGAACAGGCCACGCTCCGCCTGGCGCCCTCCGTGCACTCGGTGCGTACGGCGGTCAACAGCCTGCTGCTCCGCCATGACGCACTGCGCAGTGACGATGCGCAGATCGCGCTCGGCCTTGTCGAGATCTCGCCCGACGCCGAGCCCGCGCTGCACCGCGAGGCCGGCACGCTCGGCGGCAGCGTGATCCGGTACGACGACAAACGCTGGCTCGTGATCGCGACCCGCGGCCCGCTCGAGCAGGCGACCGCCGCCTTCACCGAGCTGGGCATGCTGACGCGGTTGAAGGAGCAGTTCGGTCCAGTGCGGATCGGGTTCGGTATCGGCGGGTCCGGCACCGAGACCGAGGCGCTGGCCCGGCGCGCGCTGGGCCGTGCGAAGACCGCGGGGCGTACGGCCGCCGTCGTGTCACTGCGCAACGACATCGACCTGGTCCTGGTCGGCGGCGCCCCGCCGCGCGCCCAGCAACGGTCGAAGCTTCAACTGCTCGCGCAACGGGCCGGACTGTCGAAGGCGACCCTCGAACGGCTCCAGGAGCTGGTCCGCGCCACCCCGGAGGACGGCCTGACCACTCGCTCGGTCGCTGATCACCTGGGCATCCAGCCGCGGACCGCCCGGCGGGTCCTGAACCGGCTGGAGCGCGCCGGCCTGGCCGACGCGACCGGAACCCAGCTCGGCACCGGCAGCGGCCGCCCGCTCGTTGTGTACCGCGTGCACCTCTGATCGCGTTCAGAGCTGATTGTTTCCCGAACGGTTGACGCAGCAACGCGCGCCCGGCTAATTTCAGCCATGACCGTAATTCGGTGCGCGCTGCCCTGGGAGGCCTTGTGGACAAGCGATTCGCACGACGCCTGATCACCGCCCTGTTCGGACTCACCCTGACCATGAGCGTTGTGACCCCTGCCGACGCTTCAATTCCGGCCACGCCCGAAACTCCGGAGGTAACCAGCCTCGGGCCAGCCTCCGCTGTCACCTCGACCAGCGTCGCCGAGCAGGTCGGCGACCGGATCTGGACCATCACGTCCGGCGTGTCACCGGTTCAGGTCGGCGCCTTCGACCCGGTCGCCAAGACCGTCGACCGCAAACTCTCGCTGCCCACCGGCGCCGGCGCGTGGGCCATGACACATATCGGCACCGACCTGTACATCGGTCTGTACACGCCCGGTGATGTCTACAAGGTCGACACCACCACCGGCACCGCCACCAAGGTCGCGCGGTTCGGCTCATTCATCTGGTCGATCGCGGCCACGCCCGACGGCAAGATCGTCGCCGGTACCTATCCGGACGGCGCCGTGCACGAGTACGACCCCGCCACCGGCGCGACCCGCGCGTATGGTGCCGCGGTCGCCGGTGAGCAGTACGTACGCAGCATCGCCGCCGATGCGACCACGATCTACGCGGGCGTCGGCACCAAGGCGCATCTGATCGCGATCGACCGCGCGACCGGCGAACGCCGCGACGTGCTGCCCGCGAAGTACGCCGACCGTACGTTCGTCGCCACGCTCGCACTCGACGGGACGAAGCTCGCCGCCAGCCTCTCCCCCACCGGCACCATGCTCGTGTACGACACCCGCGACCTGAGCAACCCGGTCGAAGTGCAGGTGCCGGCCGGCGATCAGTACATCACCGCGATCACCTTCGCCGGCGCGGACATCTATCTCGGTACGCGCCCGTCCGGCTCGTTGTTCCGGTACCGCGACAATGCGCTGACCAGGCTCGGTTCGCCGTACGACGGGGCGTACTTCAACCGGATCTTCGTCGACGGCGCGACGATCCGCGCCGAGCTGACCAGCCAGGTCGTCGACTTCGACGAAACGACCGGGACCTTCACCGGAACCGACCTCGGCCAGGCCGGGCTGCCGCCCGCACCGGAGCAGGCGATGGCGATCGCGGCCACCTCGACGTCCGTACTGGTCACGGGCAAGGCCGGCATCCAGGTCCACGACCTCGCGACCGGTGCGAGTACGCGCGCGTTCCTGCCCGGCGAGGCCAAGACCCTCACACCGGTCGGCCGCAGCGTCTACCTCGGCGTGTACACGCTGGCGCGGCTGTGGCAGATGAAGCCGGACGGTTCGGACCTGCACGAGCTCGGTCAGATCGGCAACGAACAGACCCGCCCGACCGACGAGGCGTACGATGCCCGCTCCCGTACCTGGCTGATCTCCACGGAGCCGGACTACGGCAAGTTCGACGGCACGCTGGTCGAGCAGCACCTGGACACGGAGAATGGCATTGGACAGCGCGAGGTACACCGCGGGGTCGTACCGCAACAGTCGGTCCGCTCGGTCACCACCGGCGACGGGATCGCGTACCTCGGCGGGGCGACCCGGAACAGCCTCGGCACCGACCCGATCTTGCCGGAGGCAACCATCGTCGCCTTCGACCTGCGCCGGAACAAGACGCTCTGGGAGACCACGCCGCTGGCGAAAGCGCAGAGCTACAGCGACGTCGTGCTGTACCGCGGCCGCCTGTACGCGACCACCGACGACGGCCGGCTCGCCGTCCTCGACCCACGCACCGGCGACGCCCTCACCAGCACGACCATCGGTACCGGGCAGAGCCGGCTCGTGATCGCCCGCGCCGGCCTGTACGGCACGGACAGCAAGCGAGTCTTCAAGATCACGCCCGCGCGCACCGGCGCACCGGCGGTCACTAGTGTGGTCGAGGGACTCGGCGCGCAGATCTACAGCTACCCGCTGATCACCGCATCGCACACCGGCGACGCGCTGTACACGATCAAGGGCCGCGACCTGATCCGGATCGGCAACCTGCCCTAGCCCAGCCGGAATCAGTTGCAGCCAGCAGTTGCCGTCAGCAAACATCGGAGGGATTGCCGGAATGGACAACAGCCAGCTCGCCAAGGACGGCGGTCCGCCGGTCCGGACCGATCCGCTGCCGTCGGTGATGGATGCCAGCGGGCGCCGGTTCGGCGACGACGAGGTCAAAGCGGTCGAGCGGGTGCTCCGGAGCGGCATGCTGTCGGCCACCTGGGGTACGGAGGTGCCCGCGCTGGAGCTGGAGTTCGCGAGCCTGCTCGGCGCCGGGTACGCGGTCGCGTGCAGTTCGGGTACGGCCGCACTGCACTTGGCGGTCGCCGCGGTGAATCCGGAGCCTGGTGACGAGATCATCACGACGCCGATCAGCGACATGGGCACCGTCTTCCCGATCATGATGCAGAACGCGGTGCCGGTGTTCGCGGACGTCGATCCGGTCACGGGCAATCTCACGCCCGAGACGGTCGCCGCCGCGATCACGCCGCGGACCAAGGCGGTCATCGTCGTACATCTCTTCGGCAAGCCGGCCGCGGTACGGGAGCTGCGCGAGCTGTGCGACCAGCACGGCCTCCTGCTGATCGAGGACTGCGCCCAGGCGTACCTCGCGCCGGTCGGCGACACGTACGTCGGCCGGATCGGGCACATCGGCTGCTTCAGCCTGCAACAGACCAAGCACATCAGCGCCGGTGACGGCGGTCTGACCGTCACGGACGACGCGCAGCACGCCCGGCGGATGCGGCTGTTCGCGGACAAGGGCTGGCCGCGCGATACGGATGAGCGTACGTACCTGTTCCTCGCACTGAACTACCGGATGACCGAGCTGGTCGCGTCCGTCACGCGCGCCCAGCTGAACCGCGTCCGCGGCGTGGTGCAGGATCGGCGCGACGCTGCGCTGCGAGCGACGGCCGGGATCGCGGACCTCGCCGGTGTGACTGCGCCACCCGACGGACATGATCACGTGTACTGGCAGTATCCGCTGATCATTTCCGAGGCCGCCGGTGATATGCGCGAGTGGGCTGCCGCGCTGACCGCCGAGGGCATTCCGGCGAACGGTGGCTACCTGACCAGTCCGCTGTACGCCGCACCGGCCGTCCGCGAGCGCGTCACCTACGGCAAGTCGGGGTTCCCGCTGCAGGACGTGTCGTACCCACCTGGTCTGTGCCCGAACGCCGAGGAGCTGATCAACAACCGCCTCCTCGTCCTGCCCTGGAACGAGAACTACACCGATCGCGACGTCGACGACATCGTCGCCGCGATCCGGAAAGTCCATCGCGCGTTGGAGGCGTCATGAGCACGGAACCGGTGCTGCTCGATTGCGACATCCTGATCGGGCATGACGTGACGACCGGACGGTGGAGCGAGCCGGAGCGCGTACAGGAGGTGTTCGCCGCGGGCGGGATCTCCGGTGGGGTCGTGTCGTCCTTGCGGGCGGTGCACTTCGACGTACCGTCCGGGAACGACGAGGCGGCCAAAGTTGCTGACGGCAACGGGTGGACCGCGTGCCCGGTGCTCGACCTGCGCGACCCGCTCGGCGCGGAGAAGGAGCTGGAGCGGCAGCTGGCCAGTGACGCGCCGCCGCGCGCGGTCCGGCTCGCGCCGAGCGCGCAGCACGTCGAGCCGAGGTACCCGGCGTTCGGGCATGTTGTGCAGCTGCTCGTCGAGGCCGGGCTGACGATCTTCACCGAGGGCGACGTCCGGACGATCGGGCCCGCGTTGCGCGGTCTCGGCGCGCGGGTGGTGTTCCTGGACACGCACTTCTACTACCTCGGCGACTTCGTCGTGATGGCGCGGTCGGAGCCCGGCTTCCACACCTCAACCCGGATGCTGACCGGTCCGGACTCGCTGGAGATCGTGGCCGGCGAGGTCGGTGCCGAGCGGCTCGTACTCGGGTGCCGGACGCCGTTCCACGAGACCCGCTCGGTGCTCCGCCGGCTGCTGTCCGCCAAGCTCAGCCCGGACGAGATCGCCCAAGTCGGCAGCCGCAGCCTCACCTCTCTCCTGGAGCCGTCATGCTGATCGACGTTCACGCCCACTGGGGTCCGTGGTTCTTCTCGATGGACGTCGCGAGCATCGACGTCAACATCGACGGGATGGACCGGTTCGGCATCGACCTGCAGCTCGTCTCCTCGATCGAGGGCATCGTGTACGACGCGCCGGCCGGCAACCGTTCGCTCGCCGAACAACTGCCCGCGGACCCGCGGCTGCGGGGCATGCTCGTAGTGGATCCGCGGCGGTTGGACGCGGCCCGTGCGGATCTCGACGAGCTGCTCGCGGGCGACGGGCGATCGCGGTGGGTCGGGGCGAAGATCCACAGCGAATACAGCCGGACCCCGATCAGTTCGCCGGCGATGCAGGCGGCGGTCGAGCTGACCACGGAGTACGGTCTGCCGACGCTCGTACACACCTGGGGTGACACCGTCGTCGACCTTGCCGATGTTGCTGCGCGGGTGCAGGGGGCTCGGGTGCTTGCCGGTCACATGGGCGCGTCGGGCTGGCCGCGGGTGCCGGAGGCGGCGGAGCGGTCGGACCGGATCTGGTTCGAGCCGTGCTGGTCGGCACCGGAGGCGAACCGGATTCGGTGGGTGCTGGATCAGATCGGGTCGGATCGGTTGATGTTCGGTACTGACGCGACGCTGATTGATCCTTCGGTTGCGCTGGGGGCGTTCGAGGCGGCCGAGCTGAGCGAGGTGGAGCGCGAGGCGATCATGCACCGGAACGCGGAGGCCCTCTTCGGGGTCTGAGCGTCTTCGCGGTAAGAAAAGGCCGCCTGGTGACAGTTTTGTTCCGGAAAGCGGGTCAGGTGGTGGTGAAGACGAGGATGTCGTGTTCGGGGCCGCGGACCTCGGGCTCGTGCCAGCCGAGGTGGCGGTAGAACGCGATCGCGTCGTGGTTCTGGTTCCAGGCGAGCAGCCAGGCGCGGGAGCGGTCGCGGGTGGCGGTTTCGAGCAGGCGGCGCGCGAGCCCGGTGCCGCGGGCCTGCGGGAGTACGCCGAGTTCGTCGACTTCGAAGGCGCCGATCAGGAGTTCCTCGACCTGTTCCGGGCCGATCCGGTCGAGCACACTGCCGTACGCCCGGTCGGTGCGGAACGGCGCGGGCGTCGTCCAGCCGGTCAGGAAGCCGGTGATCTGGCCGTCGTCCGATCGCTCGATCCAGGCGTGGAAGCCGTCTCGCTCGGCGTCGGATTCGAGGCGCGTACGGAACGCGGCGCGCGTCTGCTCGCGATCACGGTGCTCGAAGGGTGGTGCGGTGAAGACTTCCACGTACGCCGTGGTCAGCTCGTCCGCGATGTCCAGAACGTCCCGCCCATACGTATGCACCGCTCCAACCTAACGAATGGAGCGGTCGCATACGAGGTGCGCTTGGGGTCAGCTCGTCCGCGCGGTCGCCGATTCCAGGTTGTCCGCCGCGTCCGCCGCGCCCGCCGGCTGGGCGGGCATCGCGGCGGGCGCTGGGGTGGACGTTGGGGTGGCGGTCTCGTCCAGCGCGGTGCCTGGTGACGCAGGTTGCGCTGTGCTGGATGTGGTGGCCGGTGCGGTGGCCCGTTCAGTGGCTGGCGCGGTGGCCGGCGCGGTGCCGGCGGTGGGCGGAGCGGGCATGGCGGCGATCGTCTCCAGCTCGCTCCGGAACTGCGGCAGCATCCAGCGCAGCGGCTGATCGAGCACCCGCGCGATGGTCGCCTCGTCGACCCGGAGCAGGCCGCCGATCCGGGCCAGGGCGTCCGGCTCGTCGGTGGCTGCGTACAGCAGATGGACCACCTCGTGCCGATGCGCGAACACGGCCAGCGCGGCGGCGGCCAGCCCGGCGTCGATTTCTGGCGGATTCGTGATTTCCCCGTTGACTGTCACGACACCAACAACCCGATCCGGGGCCGATGGGTTACGTGTCAGTCGTCTCAGGATGTAAACACTTTCTCAGGGAGTTCTCAGCCTGGCAGCCAGGAAACCTTCCCGAGCAGGTACGTGGCGCCGATCAGCGCGCCGGTGTCGATCAGCGTGTGCGCGACCACCAGCGGCATGATCCGGCCCCAGCGGCGGTACAGGTAGGTGAAGATCACGCCCATGATCACGTTGCCGGCGAAACCGCCGAGGCCTTGGTAGAGGTGGTACGAGCCGCGCAGGAGCGCGCTGGTGGCGGTCGCTTGGCGGACCGACCAACCGAGTTGGTCGAGACGATGGTTGAGGTAGCCGAGGACGATGACTTCCTCGAGGATCGCGTTCTGCGCCGAGACCAGGACCAGGATCGGGATGCGCCACCAGTAGTCGGGGAGCTGGGACGGGTCGACGGTCAGGTTCGTACCGGTCGCGTGGGCGCCGAGGTAGAAGAGCAGTCCGGCGCCACCGATCACGGCCGCGATCGCCGTACCCCGCCCGAGGTCCCGGACCCGATCCCGCAGGTCGAACCCGATGCTCCGGAACGACTCCTGCCCGCGAACCAGGAAATGCCCGACCAGCGCGACCGGCACCAGCGCCGTCACCACCGCGAACAACTGCCAAGCCAAGTCCAGCCACGGCCGCCCCGGAGCCCGAGACCCGACAATCACCGCCGTCTGCCCACTGATCGGCTTGGCCGAGGTCAACACCCCAGTAAACGAAATAACCGCCGCAACCCCCGAAGCCCCCAACGACAACGCCAACACCAACCAGACCTCCCGCGTCAGCACCCGCCGCCCATGCCCTGCGGACAAGCCGACAACAGATGAGTCGCCAGCACCCGCTAGAACAGCTGGTGGCGCTCCAGCAGGTGCTGTGGTGGGACGTGGGGCACCCGCTGGAGCAGGCGACCGCGCCGCACCACCCGTCGCGGGGGACACACCATCGGCCGCACCAGCTGGAGCAGCACCATCCGCTAGAACAGCTGGTCGGGCTTCGGCGTCCATTGCCTCGGAGGACAGAGCAGGACCTTCCGGTGGAGCAGTTGGTGGGGTGCCGGCGTCCTTCGTGGCGGGCGGGGCGGAGGGCGATGCAGCCCCAGCCGGCGGGGCAGGTGGCTGCACCGCACCATCCGCTTGAGCAGCCGGTGGCGCTTCAGCAGGTGCTGTGGTGGGAGGTGGGGAGGCCGCACCCGTTGGTGCAGGTGACTGCGCCGCACCACCGGCTGGCGGGAGCGGTTCATCCGCCGGGCTGGGAGATTCGGCGGGGGTGGTCATGGGTCAACTATTGCTCGGTGGGGTGGTCAACAGGGAGAGGAGGTGGTCGAAGAGGTCGCCGGGGTTGGTGGTGAGGTTGTATTGGGACTGGATTTGGAGGCCGTCGGAGACGGCTATCAGGAGGGTGGCGATTGTTTCGGGGTCGGCGGTGGGGGTGAAGGTGCCGGCGGCCTGGCGGGTGCGGACGGCGTCGGCGAGGGCGGCGCGGAGGTGGGCGTAGCGGTCCACGAAGTAGTCGTGGGCGTGATGCTCCGGGTCGCCGGCCTCGGCGGAGAAGGTGGAGTAGAGCTGCACCAGTCCAGGCACTGTGCGGTTGTGCCGGATGACAACAGCGAGCCCCTCGATCGAATCGTCGGTGTCGAACCGCTCCCGATCGGCTTCGTCGCGCGCCCGTAGCACCGCCTCGAACAGCTTCTCCTTCGAGCCGAAGTAGTGCAGCATCCCGGCCTCGCTCAGCCCGGCCGCGGCGGCCAGCTCACGGGTCGACGTCTTCCGGTACCCGTGCCGCGCGATCACCGCCAGCACCGCCCGCAGCAGCTCGGCGCGCTTCGCGACCCCCTTGGCGTACGGACCCCGGGAACTCGTCATACCCAAAACCTAGCATCACTCGGTTTTCGGTCGTACAGTTTTCGGCATGAACGCCGCGACGGATTTCGACGACCTGCTCGTCCGGCTCTCCCTCGAGGAGAAGGTCCGGATTCTGACCGGCCAGGACTTCTGGTCGACCCACCCGCTGCCGTCGATCGGCCTCCGCTCGATGGTGCTGTCGGACGGGCCGAGCGGCGTCCGCGGCGCGCTCTGGGACGAGCGCGACCCGTCGCTCAACCTCCCGTCCGCGACCGCACTCTCCTCGTCCTGGGACCTCGACGTGGCGCACCGCTACGGCGTCGTCTCCGCACAGGAGGCCCGCCGGAAGAACGTCGACGTCGTACTCGGCCCGACCATCAACCTGCACCGCTCTCCCCTCGGCGGCCGCCACTTCGAGGCGTTCAGCGAGGACCCCGTCCTGACTGCCGAGCTCGCCGCCGCGTACGTGGCCGGCGTTCAGGAGCTCGGCGTCGGCGCCACCCCGAAGCACTACGTGGCGAACGACTTCGAGACCGACCGCTTCACCGCCAACGTGGTGGTCGGCGAGCGCACGCTCCGCGAGGTGTACCTGCTCGCGTTCGAGAAGGCCGTCACCGAGTCGAAGGCGTGGCTGGTGATGAGCGCGTACAACTCGATCAACGGCGCGACCGCCTCCGAGAACGACCTGCTCGAGACCCCGCTGAACACCGACTGGGGTTTCGACGGCGTCGTGGTCAGCGACTGGACCGCAGTCCGCAGTGTGGAGAGCGCCAAGTACTCGCAGGATCTCGCGATGCCCGGCCCGATCGGCGCCTGGGGCGACGCACTGGTCGAGGCGGTCCGCGCCGGCGAGGTGAAGGAGGAGGCGATCGACCGCAAGGTCCGTCGCATCCTCGCGCTCGCCGCCCGCGTCGGCGCCCTCGAAGGGTACGAGAAGCCGCCCACCCAGCCGGTCGACGGCATCGCGTTCGCGCGTACGGCTGCCGCCGAAGGCACCGTCCTGCTCCGCAACGAAAACGAACTCCCTTGGCAGGCCAGTGCACTGCAACGCGTAGCAGTCATCGGTCACAACGCCCGCGACGCCCGGACCCAAGGCGGCGGCAGCGCGACCGTCGTCCCGAAGTCGGTCGTGTCACCGCTCGACGGCCTCCGTGCCGCACTCCCGAACGCGGACATCACCTACTCACTCGGCGCGGTAGTCCAGCAGGGCGTCGCCGAGCTCCCACTCAGCACAATGACAAACCCGGAGTCCGGCGAGCCCGGCGCCCGCGTACGCTTCCTCGCCGCTGACGGCACCGAGCTGTTCGCCGAGGACCGCTTCGCCAGCGCCCTCGTGTACCTCGGCACGACCGCGCCGACCGGCGAGACCGCGGTGCTGGAGTTCCGCACCACCTGGACGCCGGCCGAGTCGGGCGCGATCCAGCTCGGGTTCGCGTCGGTCGGCCGCGGCCGGATCTTCGCCAACGGCGACCTGCTCCGCGAGGACGTCGCGGTCCCGGTGGGTACGGACCTGGGCGCTGCCCTGCTTTCCCCGCCGTCGATCGCCGCTCCGCTGACCGTCACCGCCGGACAGCCGATCGACGTCCGGATCGAGCTCGAGCCACCGAAAGCCGAGGGCGGTCTGGGCGGCGTCGTCGGCCTCACGGTCGGGGTCGAGCCCGCCGACAACGACCCACAGACGCTGATCGACGAGGCAGTCGCCGCGGCCCGGGCCGCCGACGTGGCGGTGGTTGTCGTCGGCACCAACTCCAAGGTCGAATCCGAAGGCTACGACCGCACTTCGCTCGCGCTGCCCGGCCGCCAGGACGAGCTCGTCCGCGCGGTCGCGGCCGCCAACCCGCGGACGGTCGTGGTGGTGAACGCCGGCTCGCCGGTGCTCCTCCCCTGGCGTGACGACGTCCAGGCCGTCCTCGCCACGTACTTCGGCGGCCAGGAGTACGGCAACGCACTCGCCGACGTACTCCTCGGGCAAACCGAACCGGGCGGCCGGCTGCCAACCACCTGGCCGCGCGAAGAGGCTGACGTACCGGTCATCGACGTCACCCCGAAGGACGGTGTCGTTCGGTACGACGAGGGCGTACACATCGGCTATCGCGCTTGGTTGAAGGCCGGCACCGAACCGGCGTACGAGTTCGGCCACGGTCTCGGGTACACGACGTGGGAGCTGTCCGACTTGCGCGCGAACGATCCGTCGTCGGTCGCGCTGACGGTCCGCAACACCGGCGAGCGGGCCGGCAAGCACGTCGTCCAGGTGTATGCCGAACGCCCCGAAAGCGCGATCGACCGGCCGGCGCGCTGGCTGGCCGGGTTCGCCGTCGTACGGCTCGAGGCCGGTCAGGCCCGCGAGATCACCGTCAATCTGCACGAGCACACCTTCGAGCACTGGGACGGCGGCTGGACCACCGAGCCCGGTGCCTTCACGATCCGAGCCGGCTCGTCGGTTTCGGACCTGCCGCTCTCCACGGAGCTGCAGGTTCGTTAGCTGCCCGGCTGCACGAGCTCAACGGGGCTCGGGGCGGTTCGACGCCGGTCGTCGCGTCACGCGGCGGCCGGTGTCGGACTGCCAGTACAGCACGGACCGGCCGGAGCGACGCCGTTCGAGCAGACCGGCGTCGGTGAGGGCGCGCAGGTGGCCCGAGATCGTCGCCAGTGACAGCCCGGTCGTTGCCACCAGCAACGTCGTACTGACCGGCCGCGCCGCCGCGACCAAGATGTGCGCCCGGTTCCGCCCGAGCAGTTGGACCAGCGGCTCGTCCGGGGTCGCGGTGGTCGCGAAGATGCCAGTCACCGGGTACGCCAATGCGAACCGATCCGGCAATCGCCAACTCACGTTCACCCGCTGGGTGTGCGTGGCCAAAAACAGTAGGTCCGCCCCACGAACATCGGTCACCGGATAATCCCAGCGGTTGACCTGGATCCGCCCGTCGCCGAGCCAGCGCACATCCGATCCGAGCCCGTTCAGCACACCCGACCACCCCTGCTCGCTGAGCCGTGAGGTGCGCGACACGATGTCCGCCTGCAGCAGCCGGACGCGCCGCGGCCAGTCCGGCTCGACCGTCGCGCTCCAGATCCACCGCAGCAGCTCGGCCGCCTCGGCAGCAAGTCCACTGGTCTCGACCAGCACGGTCGGCAACGGCGTACGCACCACGCTCAGGTCGGCGCGGATCTGATCGTCGGACAGCGCGAGCAGCAGTTCGAGCTCGTCCTCCAGCGTGAGGTCCGGCCCGAGCGGCGGCACGGTCAGGAAGTCGGCGGCCCAGCTCGTACCGAAAGCGTTGTCGATCAGCGCCGCCCAGACCGGATGCGCCGCGAGTTGCTTCCGGTACGCCGGCAGGTGCGCATCGCGCCACGCCCGGTACCAAGGCTCGACCGGTGCCCTCAGCAGCTTGAGCGCCGCCACGGTCTCGGTGAATTGGGACGTGCCGAACCGGGCATTCGCCAGGGTGTCGGCATCGACCAGGAACTCGGACAACGTTTCGCCTCCAGCCGAAACTGTAGGCGGTACCGGGCCGTCCGTCGATGCTCCCGTCATGAGCATGGCCATGAGCACCTACCGGGCGATCTTCGCCAACCGTGAGTTCCGCAACCTGTGGCTCAGCAGCGCGCTCGGGAACGCGTCCGCGACCATGACCAGCCTGACGCTGGCGATCGTGGTCGACGCCGCGACCGGGTCCGCGCTGCTCGCGGCGGCGATCATGTTCGGCCCGTCGCTGGCCCAGGTGCTCGGACTCTCGACCTTGATGTCGGCGGCCGACACCGCCCGGCCGCGCCGGATTCTCACCTTGCTCGCGGTCCTGACCGCGGTCGAGGTCGGCGTCCAGGCCGCCTTCGACCTGTCTCCGGTGGTCCGCCTCGGGCTGGCGCTCGCCCTCGCGTACGGCCTGTCGATCGGCTCGGGCGTCCGGTGGGGCCTGCTCGGCGAGGTGCTCGGCACCGATCAGTTCGTACTCGGCCGGTCGGCGATGAACTTGTCGGTCGGCGCGATGCAGATCGCCGGCTTCGGTATCGCCGGCATCCTGCTCCAGGCGGTCAGCGCCTCGACGGTGCTCTGGATCGCGACCGGATTCGCTGCTGTGTCCGTACCGGTGATCCGCCTCGGCCTTCGCGATCGCGCGCCGCGCCGGGTCGCTCGTACCAGCCTGGCCGAGACCTGGCGGGCCAACCGCCTCCTGCTGGCCCAGCGGCGTACGCGGCCGCTCTTGCTGGCGCTGGCGCTTCCGAACGGGTTGATCGTCGGCTGCGAAGCGCTCTTCGTCCCCTACGCCGGGTCGCGCGCCGGCTGGCTGCTCGCGGCCGGTGCGGCCGGAATGATGACCGGCGATCTTGTCGTCGGCCGGTTCCTGACCCGCGAAGGCCGCCGGATCGCCGGGCAAGGGCTTCGCTTCGTGCTCGCCGTACCGTTCCTCGGGTTCGCGTTCGACCTGCCGATCGCGGTGCTCTGCGTACTGGTCGCGATCGGCAGCAGCGGGTACTCGGCCTCGCTCGCGCAGCAGGAAGTACTCGTCGATCTCACACCGCTCGACCTGCGCGGGCAGGTCCTCGGCCTGGAGGGAGCGCTGCGGACCACCACCTTCGGCGTAGTCGCGATCCTGGCCGGCGCGCTGGCTGACCTGACCGCGACGGCACCGGCGATTGCGGTCTTCGCCGCCGCGTCGCTGCTGACGTCGATCGTCCTCACCCGGCCGCTCCACCGGGTGATGCGGCCCAGCGGCTGGATAGGCTCGCCGCATGACGATGGTCGGCCTGCGGAGTGTCTCCAAGCGGTTCGGGCGACGGGAGATCCTGACGGAAGTCGACCTGCAGGTGAATGCGGGTGAACTGCTCGCCTTGGTCGGGTCGAACGGCTCCGGGAAGTCCACTGTCCTCCGCCTGATGGTCGGCCTGTCGCGTCCCACAGCGGGGACGGTCGAACGCAACGCCCGCGTGGTCAGCTACGTACCCGATGTGTTCGCGTCGCACGATCGGCTGTCGGCATCGTCGTACTTGCAGCACCTCGGGCGAATCCGCGGACTCGATACGAGGACAGCACGAAGCCGCGCGCACGAACTACTCGATCGCCTCGCACTTGCCGGCGGTGCGGACACACCGATGCGCAAGCTGTCGAAGGGCAACGCTCAGAAGGTCGCCGTCGCGCAAGCCCTGCTCACACCGCCCGAGTTGCTGGTGTTGGATGAACCTTGGTCCGGCCTGGACTCCACCGCCCACGGCACGCTGCGCGAGCTGCTGACCGAGTCCGCCGAACAGGGCGCGGCGGTCGCCTTCACCGAGCATGCGACCGAGGTCGTCCGCTCCACCGCCACCCGAGTCTGCGAGCTCAAACGCGGCCGGCTGGTACCCGTCGATCACAAGCCGGCGCTGACCGAACTCGTCATGATCCCCGGCGCCGCGATCGACTGGGCGCGCCATCCCGATGTCGTCGAGGTACGCCACACCGACGCCGGCGTCATCGTGATGATCCCGACCGGACGTCACGATGACGCGCTGCTGACCGCACTGAACCACGGCTGGTCGATCGTCACCGTACGGCAGGTGAAACCGGAATGAGCGCCTTCTACCGCTACCTGTTCACCAGCGCACTGCTCTCCCAGCGGTACTTGCCGCCGACCCTGATCTTCCTGGCCGCGATGGCAGTCGGTACGACCTCCGACAACGGACCGCTCCAGTCGTCGTACTCGTTCTGCGTACTCGCCATGCTGGTCTGCACGACCTGGCTGACCGTTGCCATCGTCAACCATGAGGACCCGACCCAGCGGACCATCACGCTGGTCATGATCGGCAGTTCCTTACGCGTCCTCGCGATCACGGTCGCGGTGGTGGTGACGTGGTGCCTGCCGCTGCTCGTGATCGGTCTTGCCTACCCGATCGTCACCGGCAAGCACGATGTACGGGCGGCCGACCTCGCTGTCGGAGCGGTCGCACAACTCGGCGCCGCGATGATCGGTATCGCGATCGGTCTGCTCTGTTCGCGGCTGGTCATTCCGCGGGTCGGCATCTCGATGCTCACTGCGGCCGCCGCGATTCTCGTCGTCCTGCTGGTCCGCTGGAGCTCGCCGATCCGGCCGATCATGACGGTGCTGTCGAACGAGAAAGCAGCGAGCACCAACGCCGTACCTCTCACGTTGCTCGCCGCCTTGTCGCTGGCGCTGCTGGTGGCCGCCACCTTCGCCACCAGAGGCCTGTCTGACCGCAAGGACTAGCCCGACCGGAGGGACTACGCGGTCGAAAGGACTAGGCGACCGTCGACATCTCGTGGGGTGCGGCCGACCCGCGGACGATCAGTGACGTGGCCAACTCGACGTGGTGCGACGCGACCTGCTCCCCCGCTGCCAGCTGCAACGCGGTCCGCAGCGCCACCGCGCCCATCTCGCGCAACGGCTGCCGCACCGTGGTCAGCGGCGGCGACGCGAGCCGCGCCACTTCGGTGTCGTCGAACCCGACCAGGCTGAGATCCTCCGGCACCCGCAGCCCACGAGCCCGGGCCGCTTCGAGTACGCCGAGCGCCACCTCGTCGCTGCCCGCGAAGATCGCCGTCGGCCGATCGGCCAGGTCGAGCATCGACGCCCCACCGGCCAGCCCGTCGTCGTACAGGAAGTCGCTCAGCCAGATGTACTCCGGCGGCACCTCCGCGCCGACCGAATCCATTGCGCTCCGGAAGCCGCTCATCCGCGCCTGGTTGCAGCCCGAGGTCGGCTGCCCACCGACGTACCCGATCCGGCGGTGGCCGAGTGACAGCAGGTGCTGCGCGGCGGCCATCCCACCGGCGAAGTTGGTCGAGCCGACGCTCGTCACGTCCGGCTGCGGGATGTTCGCCGGGTCGACGACCACCAGTGGCAGCCGCGCCCGGGACAGCGCGGCCAGATCCGCGGCAGACAGCTGGCTGGTCAGCCCGATCGCGGCGCGGCGGCCGTTGCCGATCAGGTCCCGGATCCAGCGCGCGGCTCGGCCGCTGCCGGCTGTCTGCGGGTGCGGCGGATGCGCGTTCAGTACGACGTCCACGCCGGCCGCCTGCCCGGCCTCGACCACACCTTGGATCACCTGGACCGAGTACGCGTTCAGGACGCCCTGGTAGAACAGCTCGACCGTGTCGCGATGCGCCGGCTCAGGACGCCGCCCGACGTACCCATGCCGCTCGAGCACCTCCTGCACCCGCGCCCGGGTCACCGCCGAGACATCGCTCCGCCCGTTGAGCACCTTGGACACCGTGGCAACCGAGACCCCCGCGGACCCGGCCACCGTGGCCAGGGTGACGCGACCCTTCAACCGCGACATCTCATCACCCTCCGCCCGGATCATCCTGAATCGTGACCGGCGTCGTCAGCACCCGGTCGTGTCCCACCACCCTCACATCCCCGGTGATCCGGACGGTGGCGCGACACGGCAGGTCCAGCGACGACGTGCCGACCATCACGTCCAGCTCCCCGGGCTCGACGATCCGCCGCAGATCCGGACCCGTGTACGCGGTGCGATCGGCATGTACGCGGAACGTGACCTCGGCCGCCTGCCCCGGCGCGAGCGTGACGCGTGCGAACCCGGTCAGCAGCTTCAACGGCCGCGCCACCCGCGCAACCACATCCCGTACGTACAACTGCACGACCTCGTCACCCGCACGATCACCGGTGTTCCGGACCCGTACCGTCGCAGTGAACTCGCCATCGACGGCAATCTCGTCCGTACTCAACCGCAGCTCACCAACGTCGAAGGTCGTGTACGACCCGCCGTACCCGAACGGATACAAGGGCCTGGTCTCGAGCCCGCTGATGCCCGCGCTCTCGACACTGCCGAGCGCCGGCTGCAGGTACGTACCGGGCTGACCGCCGACCTGCCGCGGGATCTGCACCGGCAACTTCCCGCTCGGCACGATCCGCCCGCTCAGTACGCCCGCGATCGCCGCCGCACCCTCCTGCCCTGGAATGAACGCCTGCACCAGCCCAGCCACCCGGTCCGCGAACTCACCCAGCGCGTACGGACGGCCCGAAACGACTACGACCACCACCGGCTTCCCGGTGTCGAGCAGTGCGTGCAGCAACTCGCCCTGAACTCCCGGCAACCGCAGGTCCTCGGCGTCGCACCCCTCCCCCGACGTCCCATGACCGAACAGTCCGGACAGATCACCCACGTACGCGACGCACACATCCGCGTCCCGCGCCGCCGCGACCGCGTCCGCGAATCCGGACCGGTCGTCGCCGATCACCTCACATCCCTTGACCTGAAGGATTTCCGCGGCAGGCAACTCGTTGCGTAGGGCATCGACCGGCGAGACAACCTCGATCCCCAACCCACGCTCGGGGTAGCGCGGCAGGACGTGGTTCGGGAACGCGTAACAGCCCATCATCGTCCGCGGATCGCCCGCGATCGGGCCGACCACGACGATCTTCGCCGCCTGCAGCGCCGTGCCCGGGTCCAGCGGCAGCGCCGAGCCCTGGTCCAGCAGCACGACCGACTTCTCGGCCAGCTCGCGCGCGATCGCCCGGTTCGCCGCCGAGTCCAGCTCGACACCGTCCGCGTGCACCTCGGGCGACCAGTCCTCGTCGAGCAAACCGAGCTGCACCTTCTGCAACAACACCCGCCGGACCGCGCGGTCGATCAGCTCCTCGGACAGCTCACCGGACTGCACCTTGTCCAGCAGACCCGCGTACCCGATCGTGTCCGGTAGTTCCACGTCGGTCCCGGCGGTCAGCGCCAGTACGCCCGCATCCGCTGTATCCGCCGCGACCCGGTGCATCGAGGCGAGGAACGGCACCGCCCAGTAGTCGGAGACGACGGTCCCCTCGAAGCCCCATTCGTCGCGCAGTACGTCGGTGAACAACCACGGATCGGCGCTCGCGGGCAGCCCGTCCAGGTCCGAGTACGAGCTCATCACCGACCCCGCGTTGGCTGTCGCGATCGCGGTCTCGAAGGTCGGCAGGATGAAGTCCAGCAACTCCCGCTTGCCCATCGACACCGGGCCGTGGTTCCGCCCGGCGCGCGATGCCGAGTACCCGGCGAAGTGCTTCAGGGTCGCCAGTACGCCGGCGCTCTGCAGGCCGCGGACGTACGCCGATCCGAGCATCGCCACCACGTACGGGTCTTCGCCCATCGTTTCTTCGACACGACCCCATCGGTAGTCGCGGACAACGTCCAGTACCGGTGAGAGTCCTTGGTGTACGCCGACCGCGGCCATGTCCCGCCCGATCGCGGCCGCCATGCGTTCGACCAGCTCCGGATCGAACGTCGCGCCCCACGCGATCGACGCCGGGTAAACGGTCGCGCCGTACGTCGTGAAGCCGGTCAGGCATTCCTCGTGGACCAACGCGGGTACGCCGAGCCGTGATCCCTTCAGCACCACTTCGTGCTGCCGGAGCACCTCGGCCACTCCCTGCTCGATCGTCTGCGGGTAGCTGCCCCAGACCCGGGTGAGGTGACCGAGCCCGTCCCTGCTGGCGTCCTCCAGCGACAGCGAGCCACTGGTCGCGAACATGTCCTCCATCGGTGCCACGTTGATGGTCTCGTCCGCGGGAAGCTCGGCGTCCGCCATGTCGTTGCCGGCCCAGCGGCTGCCCAGTTGCGCGACCTTCTCCGCCGGAGTCATCGCCGCGAGCAGCAACGCGACCCGCTCCGCGGCGGGCCGAGCGGGGTCCCGCCAGGGCCGGTCAATCGAACTGGACACAAAAAATCTCCCTTGATCATCGACCACGGCCGTGAGCAAGTTTCGAAAACATTTCGAAACTCTTGGGTGATACCGCGAAAACTGTGGATCACCTGTGCCACCAGGGCTTATGTGACCTCACTGTGACCCTGAAGTGCCCTTAGTTCAAGTCTTGACAGTCGTATCCACGAAATCTATGTTTCGAAAACAAGTCATCATGGCAGGTGCTTCCGCAAGGAGATCACAGTGGATCCCATGACTAGTTCCCGGCGTACGTTCCTAGGCCTCGTGGGTGGTGGCGCGCTGGCCGCCGGTCTCGCGGCCTGCGGCAGCTCCGGCCCGAAGAGCACACCCGGTTCCACCACCGGCGCCGCGGCCGGCAGCGGCGCCACCTACTGGTTCCTCACCGGACAGCCGCAGCAGGCCATCCGCGAGGCGCAGGTCAAACGGTTCAACGACGCGAACTCGGGCTCGCAGCTGAAGACCACCGAGTTCCAGAACGACGCGTTCAAGCAGAAGATCAAGACCGCCATCGGCGCCGGCCAGGGACCGACGCTGATCTGGGGCTGGGGCGGCGGCGGCCTGAAGAGCTACGTGGAAGCCAACCAGGTCGAGGATCTGACCGACTTCTTCAGCCAGAACGCGAAGCTGAAGGACTCGATCTTCCCGTCCGCGTTCGGCGCCGCGACGGTGAACGGCAAGGCGTACGCGATGCCGGTCGAGACCGTGACCCCGATCGTGCTGTTCTACGACAAGCGCCAGTTCGAGAAGATCGGCGCCGAACCGCCCAAGTCGTGGGGCGACATCATGGACCTGGTGCCGAAGTTCAACGCGAAGGGCATCGCGCCGTTCTCGCTCGGCGGGCAGTCGCGCTGGACCAACATGATGTGGCTGGAGTTCCTGTTCGACCGGATCGGCGGCAAGGAAGTCTTCCAGAACATCTACGACGGCAAGGCGAACAGCTGGTCGGATCCGTCCGCGCTGAAGGCACTGGACGAGATGCAGAAGCTGATCAAGGCGAACGGTTTCATCAAGGGCTTCTCGTCGATCACCGCCGACTCGAACGCGGATCAGGCGCTGCTCTTCACCGGCAAGGCGGCGATGATGCTGCACGGTGCCTGGACGTACGGGAACATGAAGTCCTCTGGTGGCGACTTCGTCACGGGCGGGCACCTCGGGTACATGAACTTCCCGCCGGTGGACGGCGGCAAGGGCGATCCGACCGACACGGTCGGCAACCCGGGTCAGTACCTGTCGATCTCGTCCAAGGCGAGTGCTGCCGACAAGGAGACCGCGAAGAAGTTCCTTGCCAACAACACCCTTGACGACGCGTCGGTCGAGGCGTGGGTGAAGTCCGGCAACATCGCGGTCGCGAAGAGCTCGAAGGACAAGCTGTCCGCGATCACCGACAAGAACGACTCGGAGTGGCTGAACTTCGTCTACGACACGTCGGCGAACGCGAAGAACTTCGCCCAGTCCTGGGACCAGGCGCTCAGCCCCACCCAGGCCGAAACCCTCCTCGACAACATCGCCAAACTCTTCCAGCTCTCCATCTCCCCCCAGCAGTTCGCGTCGAACATGAACGCGGTGATCGGCCAGTGACTGCTACCGCTCCGCCCGTAGCACCAACAGCGGGCAGTACGGCCGCGTCGCGCGCCGGGGCGTCCGCTGCTGGGCGGAGCGGGCCGGTGGCTTGGATGGTGCTGCCCGCGCTGTTGCTGTTCGTCGTGTTCGGGGTCGTACCGCTGGCCGGCGTCCTGGTGCTGAGCTTCACCCAGTGGGACGGCCTCGGCGCGATTCACGCCGCCGGGTTCTCGAACTGGAAGTCCGTGCTCTCCGATCCCCAGTTGCCGCACAGCATCCTGGTGACCTTCGAGATCATGATCCTGTCCTGGGCCGTGCAGACCCCGATGAGTCTGCTGCTCGGTACGTTCCTGGCCGGGCGGCAGCGGTACCGGGCGTTCCTCGCGGTGCTGTACTTCGTTCCGCTGCTGCTGAGCTCGGCCGCGATCGCGATCACCTACAAGGCGCTGCTCGACCCGAACTTCGGGCTCGGCGCCGGACTGCACATCGGCTTCCTGACCCAGGACTGGCTCGGCCAGAGCAACCTCGCAATCGGCGTGGTGATCTTCATCGTGTCCTGGCAGTTCATCCCGTTCCACTCGCTGATCTACCAAGGCGGCGTCCGGCAGATCCCGACCACGATGTACGAGGCCGCGTCGATCGACGGCGCCGGCCGGGTCCGGCAGTTCTTCAGCATCACGATTCCGCAGCTCAAGTACACGATCATCACCTCGTCGACGCTGATGGTGGTCGGGTCGCTGACCTTCTTCGACCTGATCTTCGTCCTCACCGCGGGTGGTCCCGGTGACGCGACCCGCGTCCTCGCCCTGGACATGTACAAACGTGGCTTCATGTCGAACCAGATGGGTCCGGCCAGCGTGATCGCCGCGCTGATCGTGCTGCTCGGTCTGGCGCTGGCCCTGCTGCTGCGGCGGCTCGGCGGCAGCACGACGGCAAGCCAGCAGGAAGGTGCCTGAGATGGATCGTGACGTCCGGGTCCGCAAGCTGCTGCAGCTCAACTGGTTCGGCGGGCTGGGCGGCTGGGTGTGGCTGCTGATCGTACTGATCCCGCTGTACTGGATCGTCGTCACCAGCTTCAAGGACCAGAGCGCCTACTTCACCCAGAACCCGTTCGCGCTGCCGTCGGCACCGACGATGACCAACTACCAGCTGGTGATCCAGTCCGACTTCCCGCGCTACTTCCTGAACAGCGTGATCGTCACCATCGGCACCATCGTTCCGGCGGTCGGGATCTCGTTCATGGCCGCGTACGCCATCATCCGCGGCGCGGGCAGCAAGTTCCTTGCCGGGGTCAACGGCCTGTTCCTGATGGGCCTGGCGATTCCGTTGCAGGCCACGATCATCCCGGTGTACCTGCTGATCATCCGGATGCGCCTGTACGACAGTTTGCTGGCCCTGATCCTGCCGTCGATCGCGTTTTCGATCCCGCTGTCCGTGCTGGTGCTGTCGAACTTCATCCGCGACGTACCGAAGGAACTGTTCGAGTCCATGCGCGTCGACGGCGCCACCGAGTGGGGCATGCTCCGCGGGCTGGCGTTCCCGCTGACGCGACCGGCGCTGGTCACGGTCAGCATCTACAACGGCCTCGCGGTCTGGAACGGCTTCCTGCTCCCGCTGATCCTGACCCAGAGCCCCGACAAGCGCACGCTTCCGCTCGCGTTGTGGACCTTCCAGGGTCAGTACAGCGTGAACGTACCGGCGGTGCTCGCCTCGGTCGTCCTCACCACCCTGCCGATCGTCATCCTGTACGCCGTCAGCCGCCGCCAGCTGCTCAGCGGCCTGACCGCCGGATTCAGCCGCTGATTGTCGCTCGACGGTGAAGATTTGGTCACGGAGGGTGAAATCGATGGGCAAATGCGTAAATTCTGTAACGAGGAGACTCCCGGAAGTGCCTGACCTGACGTAATCTGCCCAACCATGCACAGAGGCGAGCGGCGAGCCGGCCGGCCCAACGTCGTGGGGTCGGTGTTCGTGTTTCTCCTGGTCAGCGCTCTCGCGGGCGCGCTGGCGGCCGGCCTGGCCCTTCCGTTCGCCGGGCTGGCCGGGGTGACGACGGCAGCGGCGCACGACAGCGTCCAGTACCTGCCGCAGGACCTGAAGACCGCGCCGCTGGCGGAGCGGACCACGATCCTGGCCGCCGACGGCAGCACGATCGCGACGCTGTACCAGCAGAACCGGACGCCGGTGACGCTGAAGCAGATCAGCCCGATCATGCTGAAGGCGATCGTCGCGATCGAGGACGACCGGTTCTACCAGCACGGCGCGCTGGACGCGAAGGGCACATTGCGGGCGCTGCTGCGCAACCAGTCCTCCGGGGGCGTACAGCAGGGTGGATCGAGCATCACCCAGCAGTACGTGAAACTGAGCCTGGTCAACAAGGCCCGGACGCCCGAAGAGGTGAAGCTGGCCACCAACGACACGTACGAGCGCAAGATCGCCGAGCTGCGGTACGCGATCGCGGTCGAGAAGGAACTCAGCAAGGACGAGATCCTGACCCGGTACCTGAACCTGGCCTTCTTCGGCGACCGCTCGTACGGGATCGACGCCGCCGCGATGCACTACTTCGGCGTGCACGCCGCCAAGCTGAACCTGCCGCAGGCCGCGATGCTGGCCGGCCTGGTGAAGAACCCGAAGGGCTACGACCCGATCGACAGCCCGAAGCGGGCCAAGGACCGCCGCGACGTGGTGCTGCGCCGGATGAACGAGCTGAACATCATCACCGCCAAGCAGGCCCAGGACGCGATCAAGACGCCGGTGATCGATCCGGCCAAGGTCCGGGTGGTGCCGAGCGGCTGCGCGAACTCGCGGTACCCGTTCTACTGCGAGTACGTGGTCGCCAAGCTGAAGGCGAACCCGGCCTTCGGCAAGACGCCGGACGAGGCCGAGAACTACATCGAGACGGCCGGCCTGGTGATCCGGACCTCGCTCGACCCGAAGATGCAGACCGCCGCCGAGAACTCGATCA
Source organism: Kribbella hippodromi (assembly GCF_039531045.1). Taxonomy (NCBI): domain Bacteria; kingdom Bacillati; phylum Actinomycetota; class Actinomycetes; order Propionibacteriales; family Kribbellaceae; genus Kribbella; species Kribbella hippodromi. The sequence goes on from NZ_BAAAPH010000026.1 coordinate 65,893, forward strand.
AGCAGCACTCGAAGGCCGGCGACCAGGCCGTCGCCGCGGTCACCCTGGTCGAGCCCGGCACCGGGCTGGTCCGGGCGATGGCGCAGAGCCGGCCGTACGGCGCGAAGAAGGGGCAGACGGCGTACAACTACAACGTCGAGAAGTCCTACCCCGGTGGTTTCGGCGGCTTCCAGAACGGGTCGACGATGAAGGCGTTCACCATCGCCGCCGCGATCAAGAAGCAGATCCCGACCACGTACCGGATCAACTCGCCGCAGACGATCGACCTGAGCGGCAAGGCGTTCAGCACCTGCACCGGGACCGTTTCCGATCCGAACTACACGCCGAAGAACTCGACCAAGACGATCGCCGACCCGTCCATGGTCGACGCCGCGAGGGCCTCGACCAACACCTACTTCCTGCAGCTGTCCCAGCAGATCGGTCTCTGCCCGATCGCCAGGGTCGCGGCCGACCTCGGGATGTACGACGCGCAGACGATGAAGCCGCTCCAGCAGGTGCCGTCCTTCACGCTCGGCTCGGTCGGTCTGATCACCCCGGTGATGCTGTCGAACGCGTACGCGACCTTCGCCGCCCGCGGGATGTACTGCACGCCGGTGGTCGTCACCTCGATCACCTCGCTGAAGACGAAGAAGAACATCCCGACGCCGGGGCCGAACTGCCACCGGGTGCTCTCGCCGGGGGTCGCGGACGGTGTCAACTACGTCCTGAACCAGGTGATGCAGAGCGGCGGCACCGGCGCCAAGGTGCGGTTCGGCAGCAGCGACCTGGCCGGCAAGACCGGAACGATCAACGAGAACCACGCCGTCTGGTTCGCCGGGTACTCGTCCAAGCTGGCCGGCGCGGCCGTCGTCGGCGACGCCGATCCGCCTGCAAAGGACATCATCGGCCAGGTCTTCAACGGCAAGAAGCTTCGCGACGCGTCGGGTTCCGGCACCGCCGGGCCGGTCTGGGAGACCGCGATGCAGCAGGCGCTGCAGGGCCTGCCGTCGACCAAGTTCGTCAAGGCCGACGACAAGATCATCCGCGGCAACGTGAAGGACCTGCCGTACCTGAAGGGCATGACGCCGGCCGACGCCGCGGCGAAGCTGCTGCAGATGGGCTTCAAGCCGGTCATGTCGCACGGCGACCGGGTCGACTCCGACGCGCCGAACGGCACGGTCGCCTGGACCACCCCGCGGCAGGAGGACGGCGCTCCGGAAGGCGCGATCGTCACGCTGATCATCTCGAACGGCAGCAAGGCCAAAACGCCGCCGCCGGTGACACCGCCAGTGACGCCGCCGGTCACCCCACCGGTCCCGCCGCCGACGATCAAACCACCGACGATCCCGAACTGCCCGCCCACGGATCCGAGGTTCCCGAGATGCAAGCGGGGCAGGTGAGCTTCCCCCCGGCGTAACTCGCCGGGTGGGAGTCACTACGCTGGTCCTCGAAGACCGGTACTTGTGAAAGGACTCCCCCGTGAGTGTCGAAGAGCTGACTGCCCAGGCCGAGCGTGCGCGCCAGGACTACGAGGCGCTGGTGGCGAAGGGCCTGAAGCTCGATCTGACCCGGGGCAAGCCGTCGCCGAAACAGCTCGACGCCGCCAACGGCGTGCTCGGGCTGGCCGGTGACCCGGTCGCCGCGGACGGCACCGACCTGCGCAACTACGGCGGTCTGCAGGGCCTGCGCGAGGTCCGGGAGATCTTCGCCGCGGACCTGCAGGTGCCGGTCGACCAGCTCCTGGCCGCGGGCAACTCGAGCCTCGAGCTGATGCACGACGCGATCGTGTTCGCGCTGCTCGGGAAGGTGCCGGGCGCGGAGCGGCGCTGGGCCGACGTCGACGGACTCTCGTTCCTCTGCCCGGTGCCCGGCTACGACCGGCACTTCGGCATCTGCGAGCGGTACGGCATCAAGATGATCCCGGTCCCGATGACCACCGACGGCCCGGACATGGACGTGGTCGAGCGGCTGGTCGCCGAGGACGCCGGCATCAAGGGCATCTGGTGCGTACCGAAGTACAGCAACCCGGACGGCACGGTGTACTCGGACGAGACCGTCCGGCGGCTGGCCGCGATGAACACCGCCGCACCGGACTTCCGCATCTTCTGGGACAACGCGTACGCCGTACACCACCTGACCGACTCACCGGTCGAGCTCGCGGACGTGCTCGCCCTCTGCGCCGAGAACGGGCACCCGGATCGCGCGTTCGTGTTCGGCTCCAGCTCGAAGATCACCTTCGCCGGATCGGGCGTCGCGTTCTTCGGGTCGTCGCCCGCGAACATCGAGTGGTGGCTGAGCCACACCGTCAAGCGCAGCATCGGTCCGGACAAGATCAACCAGCTGCGGCACGTACAGTTCCTCCGCGACGCGGACGGGCTGCGTACGCACATGCGCACCTTGGCGGGGCTGATCCGGCCGAAGTTCGACGTGGTCGACAAGGTGCTGACGACTGAGCTCGGCGGCACCGGACTAGCTTCGTGGACCGCGCCGGCCGGTGGGTACTTCATCAGCTTGCAGGTGCCGGAGGGCTGCGCCCGCGAGGTGGTCGCGAAGGCGAAGGCGGCCGGGATCGCGATCACCCCGGCCGGCGCGACGCACCCGTACGGCGATGACCCGACCGACCAGGTGATCCGGATCGCGCCGACGTACCCGGAACTGCCCGAGGTCGAGGCCGCGATCACCGGCCTGGCCACCTGCGTCCGGCTGGTCGCCACCGAGAAGCTGCTGGCGGATCAGACGGTTTGATGGCTCGGCAGCTCGAAGATCAGGCAGGTCGAGGTCGCGTGGGCGAGCAGCTTGCCGCGCTCGTCGTACAGGTGTGATTCCGCTACCGCGGTCCGACGGCCGCGGCTGATGATGCCGCCCTCGCAGCGGAGCACACCGGACGCGACCGTGACCGGCTTGACGAACCGGGTCATCAGGTCGAGCGACGTGTACCCGAAACCGGCCGGCAGCGTCGAATGCACCGTGCAGCCGGCGGCGGTGTCGAGCAGGGTCGCGATCACGCCGCCGTGCACCGACCCGAGCGGGTTGTAGTGGAACTCGGCCGCCGGCATGAACACGGTGACCTTGCCCTCCTCCGCCTCGAACCCGGTCGCGCCGACCAGCCGCAGAATCGGCGGCGCCGGCAACCGGCCGTCCTGCATCGCCCGCAACGTCTCGAGTCCGGTCGAGCTGCCGATCAGCGCCGCCGTCTCGGCCGGATCCGACCAGCTGAAGGTCCGGCTCCGATCCACCTGAGTCTCCGTCATGTCCTGAGCCTCACACCCACCGGCTGAGTCTGTCAACGAGACTTAGGCCGCATTCGGCGGGTGCCCGGGCGTGTTCGTGCCGGGATCGCTAGGCTGCCCGGCGGGGAGGGTTCGAGTGAGGCAATTCAATACACCACCGGAATGGCCGGAGCCGCCGCGGCGAGGCTGGCGACCACCTCGGCGCTGGCAGCCGCCGGAGAACTGGCCGGCCGCACCGGCTGGGTGGGCGTTCTGGGTGGACAAGCATGGGCGGGCGGTTCGGGGACCGATCGGAAGGTACGGCGGGCCGCCGCGGGTGGCCGCGCTGGGGATCGTCGCGCTGCCGGTGGGGTTGATGGCGTTGGTGGTGCTGAATCCCTTTAGTGGTGGGGAGAGCACTGGGACAGCGCCGGAGTTTGTGCCGAGCGCGTCGGCTAGGCGAACGGGCGGGCCGGCTGTGGCTCCGCCAGGTGTGGTGACGCCCGTGGGTACGGCGACTGAGGTGCCGAGCAGTTCGCCGTCGGCGGGTGCGGCGACGTCCGTGCCGGCACAGTCCCCGACGCCGGGAGCGACCGAGGCTGCGACTGGAGCACCGACTGGAGCACCGACTGGTGGTACGACATCAGCGCCGACGGTTGGGTCGACGGTTGGGTCGACTGCAGTGCCGACCGGTGCACCGACTGATGCGCCGACTGATGCGCCGACGGGGGTGCCGACTGGCGTGCCATCGACGGGGCCGACTTCGGGGCGGACGTGGACGCCGACGCGGGGTCCCACCTGGGGACCAACGTGGGGTCCGACCGACGGGCCGGGGCGGGCGAGCACCACCCCGACGGCACCGCGGACGACCGTGTACTACCGCAACTGCGACGAGGTCCGCGCCGCCGGCAAAGCCCCGCTGTATCGAGGTCAGCCCGGCTACTCCCGCGAGCTCGACCGCAACGGCGACGGCGTGGCTTGTGGCGACCGCGGCAACTCCTGACGCACTCCTTCGTTCCACAGCTCCTGCGTCTGGCTGATCCAGAAGGCCGCGAACAGCACGATCAGTGTGCCTTCGATCCACAGCACGGCGTGTGCCCAACCGAAGAGCGCCCGCCAGCCGACCATCGCCAACGGCAGGACCACCATCGCAAGGGCAATCACCGAGTACCGGTTCGCGAGCGACTGCGGTGCGGTGTGCCGGTACCGGAACTCCACGGCGTTCACCAGCACCACCACGATGATGCAGAGGAACATCACGATCGCCGCCGCGTAGTGCGCGTTCCCGATGAAGCCGGATCGATCGGCGAGGAACCAGGCCAGTCCGCCGCCGAAGATCAGTGCCGCGACGCCGAGCCCGACGACGTACATCGGTGTCCATCCGGCCGGCCGGCGCATCCGGTCGCGGATGATGAAGTACGCGGTCAGCAGCAGGCACGGTACGCCGAGGATGAACAACGCGAGCATGTTGTTCGAGACGTTGGCCGCCGCGTCGCCGAGCGCGACCGGTACCGAATGACAGCTGCCCTGTCCGGGCGTCGGCACCAGCGCGACGCCCGGCGCGAGGATGCCGGCCACGTTCAGCAGGATGTCCTCGGTCTCGGTGTTGCCCTTGAGCACCACCATGCACACCCCGATGGTGATCAGGCAGCCGACGAAGATCGCGCGCACCGGCGTGTAGTAGTACGCGCTGATCGACGTCTGCAGGCAGCGCGGATCGGTCTTCGACCATTCGATCACCAGCGCGACGGCGAGCAGCAGGATCATCGCCACCATCGCCATCCGCAGGTACCGGTAGGTCTTGATGGAGTAACCACTCATCCGCGGCCTCCCTCGTCCGGGCGTACCGTCAGTATGCGCGCCCTACCGCACCACCAGCGCGCGAAACGCGTCCTGGATCGTGGCGGTCGTCGGCCGGACGTCCTGATCGGGATCCGGCGCGCCGACACCCTTGAAGGTCATGTACGAGATGGTCGCCGGGCAGACCGTACCGGTGATCTGAATCGTGCCGGTGCGGATCAGGCTGCCGGTGCGCAACTCGTACACCTTCACGCCGACGGTGATGTTGTGGAAGGTCACGTTCGTCGCGCTGCCACCGCCGACGATGGGCGTGTAGCGGCAGGTACGAACCGCCGGCCCGGTGCCCTTCGAGCCGACGCACACGATCAGCGCGGTGTTGTCCGCGGTCGTGCCCTTCCACTGCGACGGCAGTTTGGCCGGGTACTCGCTCGAGCCCTCGAACATCGCCCGGTTCACGCCGGCCCGGATTCGCGGCGCGGGGCTGAACTTCGCGGGCGACGAGCAGTACTCGCCGGACCTGACCAGCTCACGTACGCGCTCCAGCTCCTGGCGAATCTGCGCTTGCAGGATCTCGTAGTTGGCCTTCTGGACTCCGGCCTTCGCCCGCGCCGCCTGCTCGGCCTGCGGGTAGCGAGTCAGCAGGAGCTGGTACGTGCGGAGCGCGTCCGGCCACAGCGCCTTGGCCGCCGAGGCGTCTGCACACCCGAGCAGCGCGGCCGGCTCGATCTTCGGCACCACTGTCGTCGCCCGGTCGAGCACCGTGCCGCTCGGCTTCCGCGCCCGCAACCAGCCGGCCAGCTCGATCGTCCGACAGGGGTCGCTCGTCGGCAGCTCGCTGACGAACCCGTCGACCACCTTGCCGACGGTCTGCGTCTGTCCCGGCTGGTTCAGTACATCGGACAGGACGCCGAACTGCTCGTCCAATGCGTTCACATCGGCCGTCGACGTCGCGATCCGCAGCTTCGACTCAGCCGTGTCCAGGCGATCGCAAGCCGAGACATCACCCTCGACGCGTACGGTCCGCGGTGCGTTGCCGAGCCGGTGGCCGACGTTGTACTTGGCCTGGGCCGCGCGTACGCCGTCACAGTTGCCCGCGTCGCGTGCGGCCACCGCCTGGTTGTCGATCCGCTGCGTGTCGTACCGCTCGAAGGCGAATCCGCCGAGCACCCCGGCCGTCACGCCGAGGGCGATCAGCCGCTTGGTGAGATCGGCCTTGCGGAGCGGTTGCCGGTACGCGAGAAACCAGCCATGTACTACTTGGAGCAGTCCCCACGCGATCAGGCCGAACTCGTACCCGGTTTGGCGTTGGGTGACCAGTAGGGCGATCAGGATGATCGTACCCAGCAGGCCGAGCGCGCCGAAGATCCAGCGGCGGATCAGGAAGTAGCCGAGACCCAGCAGCGAAGCGTTGCCCACGGCAACAGCCAGCGGGTCGTGGAGCTGGGTGGACGGCAACTTCGGTGCTGGTCCCGGGTACGGGAGCCCGGTCGGGGGCGGCAACTGCTGGAAGCTCATCGACATCGCTCTCGGTCATGAAAAATCGTCAGCTCAAGTGTGACCGGTGCGAGGTGCATCCGCAGCTTGAACGGCCGGGTCCGGACAGCGCCCCTGCCAGGTCCCGTCAGCAGCTTGTCAGCCGCTCTAGGCCCGTGTCAGCTCAGGCGGATGGACTTGCGGTTCATGAACTCTTCGATCCCGGCCGGACCGAGTTCGCGGCCCAGGCCGGAGCGCTTGATACCACCGAACGGGAGGTCTGCCTGCGACCCGCCGGCCCGGTTCAGGTACACCATGCCGGCGTCGATCCGATCGGCGACGCGGCGGTTGCGTTCCTCGTTCGTACCCCACACCGACGCACCGAGACCGAACGGCGTGTCGTTGGCCAGCCGGATCGCGTCGTCCTCGTCCGCCGCCCGGAAGACGATCGCGACCGGACCGAAGATCTCCTCGGCGTACGCGTCCATCTCCGGCGTGACATCGGTCAGGACGGTCGCCTCCAGGTACGCGCCTGGGGTGATCCGGTTGCCTCCGGCACGCAGCGTCGCGCCTTGCTCGACTGCCTTCGCGACCTGGGCGGCGACCTCGTCCGCGGCCGCCATCGAGGCCAGCGGCGGGAGTTTCGTCGCCGGGTCGGCCGGGTCGCCCCGTACGAAGTACTCGGTGACGCGCTTGGCGAGGCGGTCCACGTACTCGTCGTACAGGTCGGCGAGGACGATGATCCGCTTGGGCGCATTGCAGGATTGTCCACAATTCCGCATCCGCGCCGTCGCGGTGGCGTTGACGGTCTCGTCCAGATCGGCGCTGTCGAGAATGATCAACGGGTCGGAGCCGCCGAGCTCGAGTACGGTCCGCTTGAGGTGCTTCCCGGCCTCGGCGGCGACCGCGATCCCGGCCTGTTCGCTGCCGGTCAGCGACACCCCGGCGATCCGCGGATCCGCGAGAATCGCCGGAATCTGCCGGCTGGACGCGAACGTGTTCACGTACACATCGTCCGGTACGCCGGCCGCGTACAGGATCTCCTCGATCGCCCGGGCCGACCGCGGACAGATCGACGCGTGCTTGAGCAGGATCGTGTTCCCCAGCACGAGATTCGGCGCCACGAACCGCGCGACCTGGTAGCACGGGAAGTTCCACGGCATGATCCCGAGCAGCGCACCGATCGGCCCTTTGCTGATCACCGCCCGCCCACCCTTGATCTCGATCGGCTCATCCGCAACCAGGTCGGGCCCGCGCTCCGCGTAGTACCGAAAAATGTCTGCGACGATCCCGACCTCCCCCAGCCCTTCACTGACCCGCTTCCCCATCTCCAGCGTCATGATCCGCGCCAGCTCATCCGCCCGCTCCGCAAACAACTCCCCCGCCCGCGCCACCACCGCGGCCCTGTCCCCCACCTCCCACCGCCGCCACGCCGCGTACCCACCACAAACCCGCCCAACCGCCTCCCGCACCTCCACATCAGTCGAATTGACCACTTCCTCCACCACCACACCCGTCACCGGATCAGTCACCGAATACATGAACTCCTCCATCCGTCCGTTCCACCATACTGTATACAGTCTCCCATTCGAGTTCAGCTGCGCGATAGCCACGTACCGCTTAGGCTTGAACAACACTGCGTAACGGGAGGGCGACGTGGAGAACCCTGGCGACTTCCGGACACTCGTGGCACTACGGTCCAAACAAGGCGAACTCGAGGCTCTGAACACCCTCCCCCACGACCTGGGGGTACAACCTCTCCTCGTCCTTGAGGTGGACGAGGGCAAGACCGCGCAACGCATGCTGACCCGAGTCGAGAACGCGCTCCGGCGCCTGCACTCACTGGGTCGTGTGGTGATCGCGGATGTCAACACGATCCACTCCAACGAACAGCGCTTCGAATGGCTGGCAGAGTTGGCCGACCGTCTCGAGGCCCCCGCCGGCGAGCTGCCGCTTGATCCCGTTCCGTTGATCCCCGTAGTACGCCCAGGCGATCAGCCGCTCCTTCATCGGTTGCGAGCGTTCGCCGAGGAGTTCGGACATGGTTGCGCCTTACGCGTCCCGGCAGCGTCCTCCTCGGCAGCAGAAGTCGCCGAGCTGGTCGACGAACTCGACGTCGAGGCCCTCGACTTGATCGTCGACCTGAGCTACGTGCCGGCCCGATCCGAACACCTCACGCACGCGGCGATGGCGCTCCTCGATGGGCTCAGTAGCAGGTTCGAGTTCCGATCGACCACGTTGCTCGGCGGATCCATCCCCCAGTCGCTGTCGGAGAGGTCTGTCTGGGAGCAACCACGACACGAGGAAACAGCGTGGCGCACCGCCGTCGAATCCGGGTTCAGCTCGGTACGTTTCGGCGACTACGGTGTAGTCCATCCGATCTCCAGGCCTGGCATCAGGCGGAGCAATCATGTCAGCGTGAAGTACAGCTGCTCCGATCACTGGCTCTATGTCCGCGAGCCGATCAGGATCGTGAACAATGAACACTTTGTCGCCGAGGCTGTCGGGGTGGCCGGCCAAAGTCTGCTCGGCTCCGGCAGCTTTGCCGGGCCGGAGTTCTCCTGGGGAGATCGTGGTTTCGCGACCGTGGCGGCCGGCGGGACTCAGGGGTACGGATCGAAGACCAAGGTTGTCGCCTTCTCGACCTCACACCATCTGTCGTACCTGGCTGGTCTCACCGCAGCCTGACTTGGCCGTGTACGCGCCGTGATCTGTTGTGTGGTGGGGCTGGAGAGGGCATGCTCTGGTCAGCTCGATGTCCCCGCCCGTTCGTCGATCGGATACCGCCCGTGTCTGAGCTACGGAAGATTCGTCGTGTGGTACGGCTGGTGGCCGTACTGGTCGCTGTTTCGGTGCCTTCGCTGGCGCTGGCGTCGCCGGGTGGGAGCGCGCCCCCGGACCCCGCGAATGCTTGGCAGTACCCACATTGGCCGCAGAAACAGCCCTGGCAGGAGTCGGGGCCGGACGCGCGGGTGGCGAAGTCGCTGTCCACCGGGCTGCCGGGCGCGATCGACCCGCAGAACTGGGAGAATCCCGACCACATGACGTGGGACGACTACGTCAAACCGCCGGGGACGAACTGGGCCGACCCGGCCGTGAAGGGTTCCGAGCGGACCTTCAAGGGTGCGCTGGTGCTGCTCGACTACCCGAACCAGGACTTCGTCATCACCAAGCCCAAGGGTTCGACCGTGTTCGGGAACCCGAGCGCGGCCGCGAACGGAGTGCCGCGGGACCAGGTCGCGAAGTTCTACAAGGACTTCCTGAACACGCCGGAGTCGCTCAACCACGGTCACACCCTGCACGAGTACTGGATGGAGGATTCCGGCGGCCGGTACGGCGTGGACCTCACCGCCTTCGGCCCGTACCGGATGCCGGGGAAGTCCCACGAGTACGGGATGGAGTTCCAGAGCGCCGCCGACTGCCCGACCGGTGACAACTGCACCAAGGACATCCGCGCCGACGGCCGTGCGGCCTGGATCGCGGACCAGGGCCCGCAAGTACCCGCCGGGTACGACTTCGTGTTCTTCCTCAGCGCCGGCCAGGACGAGTCGTCGACCTGGCAGGAGTTCGGGATGATGAAGTTCCCGACCAAGGAGGACGTCAGCACCGCCTTCGGCCCGCCGAACTCGCAGGGCCGCAACTGGTCGGACACCCGCTACGTCGATTGGACCTCATGGGCAGCCGGCGCGTCGATCTGGCCGAACGCGGGCGGGGGTTCGTCGACCCAGGCGGAGAGCTCCGGGATGGGCGTGTTCGCGCACGAGTTCAGCCACATCCTGGGCATCGGCGACAACTACAACAACCCGTACGGGGTGCCGCCGCGACGCGCGTACACCGGGATCTGGGAGATGCTCAGCCGCGGCAGCTTCAACGGCCCCGGCGGACCGCACAGCCGCTGGATGATCCCGGCCACCGGCGGCACGTCGATGGGCGCGCAACACATGCTGCGGAACAAGCTCAAACTCAAGATGGTCGACGAGCAGAACGTACTGCGGCTGTCCCGCGAAGCACTCGCCTCGTCCGGTGTCGTGATCGCCAACGTGAAGGCGCGGAGCGTACAGCCCGGTGCTGACGAACTGTCCGGGATCAACGTCGAGCTCGGCGGCGCCGGCGATCTCGCTGCGCCGTGCGATGTGGCGAAGGACCCGCTGTGCGACGGCCGCGGGTACCAGAACTACACGGTCGAGGTGGTGGACCGGATGGGTACGGACTCGTTCACGCCCGACTCCGGGGTGCTGCTCGCGAAGACGAAGAACCAGGACCGCGCGCCGTTCGAGTGGGTGATCGACGCGAACCCGCAGGACATCAACATGACCGACTACGTGCTGCCCGACGGTACGAAGGTCCCGATCACGATCGGCGACTACCGGCAGCTGTCCGACGCACTGTTCCACGCCGGGACGAACTCGGGCAGTGAGTACGAGTACACCGACGCCGCGAACCGGCTGCACTTCTACGTCACCAATGTGCACCGGGACCGCCAGGGCGTGCTGTCGTACACGGTCGCGATCCGGTCGCTGGATGGCGCGGGACCGCAGAAGCGCGGCGTACGCCTCCTGCCGACCGTCGCGAAGCCGGACGGAAGCGGCGTACAAACCTGCAACTTCCGCCTCACCAACACGGGCCAGGCAGGTACCGGTCCGGACGAGGTCGCGCCGTACCTGAAGGGCGACGTCTACCGCCTCTCCGCCAAGGTCAACGGCAACGACTGGCCCATCGCCCTCCCCAACGCACTCGCCACCGCCAACGCCGGGGAGCAAATCACCGTCCCCGTCTACACCAAACCCGGCCGCTCCCCCATCGCCAAAATCACCCTCACCGCCACGTCCGAAAGCAACCCCACCAAAACCTCCACCGCCACCTGCACCGCCATCAAACGCTGAGCGCCACCTGGAGGGCGCCGGGTGTCCAGGCCAACTGAACACCCGGCGCCGCATGCAGATACTCCACAACGCGCGCGACGTCCCACCCGTGCGCCTCCACCAGACCGGTCGCTATCCACCGCAGGTACGCCGCCTTCGGAGCAACGGGCTCAAGTTCCGCAACGGAGCCATGGGTGACGGTGTACATCGGCACACCCTCGTACTCGCCGAGCCGGACGACAGTCTCGTACCGCCCGGGACCCAGCGTATGGATCTCCGCCACGTCCGGCAGAAGCGCGGCTAATTCCTGGGCGAAGGCGCCACCGGGTTCTCGCCACATCTCCTGCGCTGCGACATCACCGAGCTGCGCGGGCGTCAACAGATACGCCCGCCCCGCAACCTCCCCTACCGCACCCGGATCGTAGAACGCCGACCCACCACCCCAAACCTTCGACGCCCCGGCAAACACCAGACTGCCAGGCACCGCGACGCCCGCGGTCCGCTCAGGCACGGCGCGATCACGGCACCCCGGATACACCCGCGCCCCACCCCTCGGTCGCCCACCCGCGAGATAACACGCAAACCGCTCAAGCGCGAGATTCGACCCATACGCAACGTACCAGACGCGGTTCACATCTCTCCCCTCGTTGCATTGGTTGCCTCTAGCAACTCTCTGCTCGCATATCACGTTTGCTCAGGCATTCTTGCAGCCAGGTGCGGAATCGCCCAAATCTGTGGACAACCTCTGATCGCCGTAATCCCTTGAAAATAAGGGCTTTCCGGTTTGTCAGGCGATCGTGTGGCGGTTAAGGTGTGGGCATGAAGGTACTCGGAGAGCAGCCGGTGTGGTCGATGAGTGGTGGTGAGATGGTCGCCGCGCTCGATGCCACGTATGCCGAAATCGCCCGCCTGAAGACCTTCGCGCTGCGACTCATCGCCCGCCTCGAGACCGTTGGTCATGCCAAAGAAGTCGGCGCCGGCACCACCGCACGGTTCCTGACCTTCCGGTACCGTATCGACGCCACCGAGGCCCGGCGCGACGTCCAGCTGGCCAACGCCCTGCCGAACTACCCGGCCGTCGCCGCCGCCCTCCCCGACCCCGCCTCAGAGAACACCACCAGCGAAGGCGACGTGTTGTTACATCCGGCCCAGGCAGAGGCGATCGTGTCCGCCCTGGACAAGCTGCCCGCCACCGTACCGGTCGAGGACCTCGCCGTCGCCGAACGGGAAATGGTGGAACTTGCCCGCACCCACGGCCCGCTCGACCTCCGCAAGGCCGGCGTACAGATCCGCAACCTCCTCGACACCGACGGCCCCGAACCGGCCGAGCAGAAGGCGTACGACCGCGAAACCCTGACCTTGAAACCTGCCGACAACGGCGTCAGCTTCAACGGCTACCTGGCGAACGAGAACGCCGAACTGCTCCGCACCCTGATCCACACCCACGCAAAGCCCCACAAAACCACCGACGGCGCCCTCGACCCCCGCCCCCGCAGCAAACGCCACGCCGACGCCCTCACCACGATCCTGAACCTCACACCCCAACCCGCCACACCACAGTCCGCTACAGCCCGAGCTACTGCTGGACCTCCCGCCCCCTCGACTGCGACCCCCTCGACGGCACACACCGACAGCGCAGCCAACAGCTCCATCCGCGGTCCGCTTCCACGCCCGCACATCACCGTAACCATCGACTTCAACGACCTGAAGGCAGCCACCGCGTCCGCCACGGGTCGGCTGATCTACGGCGACGCCCTCTCCGCCGCCACGATCCGCCGGCTCGCCTGCGATGCACAGATCCTGCCGATCGTCCTCGGCTCAGACTCCCAGCCACTGGACGTCGGCTCCACCGTACGACTGGCCACCGGCCCCATTCGCAAAGCTCTCGTCGCCCGTGACAAAGGCTGCGTCTGCTGCGCCGCCCCACCCATCTACTGCGACGCCCACCACATCATCAGCTGGATCGACGGCGGCGAAACCAAGCTCACCAACCTGGCCCTCCTCTGCAAACGCTGCCACCGCGACCTCCACCGCGGCCACTGGAACATCAACATCACCAACGGCACCGTCCACGTATCCCGCCCCACCTGGGCCACCCCAAACCCCATCCCCCACAACAACGCCCACCCACCGTCCCCAACCCTCCGCCCAACCACCACCCCACACCACGTACCCACCCCGCAGCCACCCGCCACCCGCACCGCCGCAGACCCGACACCCTCCACAAGTCCGCCCGGCCCTGGTCTGTCCGGCCCTGGTCTGTCCGGCCCAGGCCAGTCCAGCACGGCCCTGCCCGGCACAGGCCAGTCCAGCACGGCCCTGCCCGGCACAGGCCAGTCCAGCACGGACCTGTCCAGCACACGGTCGCCCGGCGCTATGTCACCCTCGGCAGCGTCGTCCGGCGCTCCAGTACGTCTCTGGCCACGTGACACCGACCCACCGTGGATCACCCCCGACGACACCGCGCGCCTCGACCCGTGGGGCGACACCTCCCACGCCGTACCCCGACCCCGACCCCACGAAGCAGCTGACCAAGCACCACCCACCACAGACCTAAACGTGTGCGGCGAACCCCTCAACAAACAACCCAACCAGCCACGCAACCTCCACCACACACCCACCAACCGATGCGCCGACGACAACAGCCCAACACCCACTCCCCGAAACAGCCCCACTCCTGCCACACACGATGCCTACGACCCATGGGCAGACCATCCGCCCACCGACGCGAACCTCAACAACAGCGACCCCGACCACAACCGCCGTGAAAACTGGGCCAACTCCGATGACGCAGGCCACCCAGACATCCACCAGCAGCGCGGCGACGTACCCGACTCACCTGATCGCCCAGGCAAGAACGCCCACCCCGAAAACTGCCCCGCCGGTGAGGAACAGCGGTCGATGACCGGTAGCGCAACCACCCACCGGAGCGAACCCGGAGAACCCCACGACGGCCCCGCCGCAGCCTAGCCAGACCGAATGAGCGCACCCGGCACTCAGCACTCAGCACTCAGCACTCAGCACTCAGCACTCAGCACCACCGAACCCAAGGCACACCTTCGAGTCAACCCAAGCCACTCCAACCAGCCGGGACCGCCCGAGTCCAACGGAAAGCCTCATAGCCCCGAAGCCGCCGCACCTCGTCCCGCCGCATCTGCTGTCCCGCCGCATCTGTCGATGGATGCGAACCAGGGTCTGTCCACCGTGAACACTGGCCCCGACTTGTCCACCTGTGCGAAGGCGGCGCGCGGTCAGTACGGGCTGGGATCGCAGGTACCCGATGCTGGTTGTGTCGCCGTCGAGTACCTGTGGGTCCACCCAACGTCGTACGTGTGCCTGCTCCGAAGGGTTCGACTTTCGGTACGACGGCCACCCGCCCAGCGAAGGCGCCGATTACCTGCGCTTGCCAGGTGCCCGACAACAATCGGCACCACCCCGCCCGCTGTACCCCGCCGGCGTTACCACCTCGCTGTCCACGGCCCGAACCCCGCTGGTGCACGTCTCCGTTAGCCCGCCCGACGACGCCGCCTTCCCCGGCGCTACATCAGTCACGTGGAGACCCGGGTGCCGGGCCAACTAGAGCAGTAGGTTGCCGCGGGACCGGTGCACACATTCAGATTGTCGACAACAACACCGGCGGCTGCCGCACCAGCGCCGGCGACACCGCGATCAAACGAACTGATGAGCTGTCAGAGGATTGGTGTTTCGGGTTGGGTTGCTTCGGTGGGGGTGTCCAGGTGGTCCAGTTCGTCGGGGGTTATGCGGGTGGTCCAGCGTTGGTCGGGGTCGGGTTGGGGGATGGAGTCCAGGAGGAGTTTGGTGTACGGGTGGGTCGGCTGGTGCATCACCGTGGAGACCGGGCCGCGTTCGACGAGTTGGCCTTTGGTGATGACCATGACCTCGCCGCCTAGGTAGTAGACGGTGGACAGGTCATGGGTGATGAACAGGGTGGTCATGCCGTGTTCGCGCTGGAAGTCGAGGAGGATGTCGAGGAAGTGCTTGCGTACTTGGGCGTCCAGCATCGACACCGGTTCGTCGGCGATGATGAAGGACGGGCGGAGCATGTGTACGCGGGCCAGCATGATGCGCTGTCGCTGACCGCCGGAGAGCTGGTGTGGATACCGGCCGAGGACGTTCTCCGGTTCCAGGC
Organism: Kribbella hippodromi; assembly: GCF_039531045.1. Lineage (NCBI taxonomy): Bacteria > Bacillati > Actinomycetota > Actinomycetes > Propionibacteriales > Kribbellaceae > Kribbella > Kribbella hippodromi. Next base: position 81,366 of record NZ_BAAAPH010000026.1, read on the forward strand.
GGACTGCGCGCAGAGACTCCTCGATCAGCTCCAAACCCGCCGCCCGCGTCGAAGCCAGATCGAACTTCTTCACTGCCTTCCACAGTGCGCGATCGACCCGGTAGAACGGGTTGAAGATCGCGTACGGGTCCTGGAACACCGGCTGTACATCGCGGCGGTACTCGTCGTACTCGGCGCGGTTCAGCTTGAAGATGTCCTTGCCGCCGTACAGCACCGTACCGGCCGTCGGCTTCTGCAGGCCGAGGACGTTGCGGGCGATCGTGCTCTTCCCGCTGCCGCTCTGCCCGACCAGACTGACGATCTGTGGCGGCGCGGCAGCCAGCTTGAAACTCACATCGTCAACGGCCGTCAAGTACCCGCCTGGTACATCCCGCGCGTGGAATCGTTGCTGTACGCCCCTAAGTTCGAGCTCCGACTTCATGAGGCCCTCCGTCCGACCTGGGGGATCGATTCGATCAGCCGGCGGGTGTACTCGTCGCGCGGGTCCTTGAACACCTGCCGTACGTCACCCACCTCGACCAGCCGGCCCTCGTACATCACCGCGACCCGGTCCGCGAGCTGCGCGTGCACGCCCATGTCGTGCGAAATCACCATCAGCGTCACGCCGAAATCGGTCCGCAGGTCGGCCAGCGACTGCAGGATCACCCGTTGGATCGTCACGTCCAGCGCAGTTGTCGGTTCGTCCGCGATCACCAGGTCGGGTTCGAGCGCGACCGCGATCGCCATCAGTACGCGCTGCTTCATCCCACCGGACAGCTCATGCGGGTACATCCGGCCGACCCGCGGCTCCAGGCCGACCTGTCCGAGCAGCCGCGGGATCATCTCGCCGAGCGAGTCCTTCCGGCCGGGCGCGTGCTCGAGGATCACGTCCTTGAACTGGTCCTCGACCCGCATCACCGGATTGAGCGAACTCATCGAACCCTGCGGGAGATACGAAAGCGCAGACCACCGCAGTACGCGCAGCTGCTCGCCATGTACCTTCAGCAGATCCACCGGCGAGCGCCCCGCCGGGTGGAACATCACCGACCCGCCGGCCACCTTGCCCGGCGCCTTCAGCAATCGGAGCAACGCGACCGCGAGCGTACTCTTCCCGCTGCCGGACTCCCCCGCGATCCCGAGGATCTCGCCGCGGCGAACGTCCAGGTCGATCCCGCGGACGGCTTTCACGTCGCCGCGGTTGGTGGAGTACACGACCTCCAGGCCTTTGACCTCCAGTACGTTATTCACCGGCCACTCCTCTCAGCCGCGGGTTGTAGACCTCTTCGAGCCCGATGTTCACCATGTTCAGCGCCGCGAACAGCAACGTCAGCAGGGCGATCGGGACCACGAACATCGGCCACGCGCCGAGCGTCAGCGCGCCGGTGCTGATCGCGTTGAAGATGATCTGGCCGAGGTCGATCACGCCGCCCGGCCCGAGCCCGATGATCTCCAGACCGACCAGCCCGAAGATCGCGCCCAGCGCCGACGACGCGAACCCGACACCGATGAACGGCAACAGGTTCGGCAGCAGCTCGGTGACGATGATCTCCAGGTCGCGGGCCTTGCTCACCCGGGCGAGATCCACATACGGCCGCGTTCTCAGCGAAAGCACCTGGGAACGAATCGTCTTCGCCGCGAACGGCCACGAGAAGATCGAAATCATCACGCCGACCTGGAACAAGCTCACGTTCTTCGCGTACGCGGACAAGGCGATCAGCAATGGGAATGTCGGGATGACCAGCAGGATTCCGGTGAACGTGGACAGCACATTGTCGATCCAGCCGCCTTTGTACCCGGCAACGAACGCGACAATCACGCCTGCGACAGTCGAGATCACGCCCGCGATCGCGCCGATCTGCAACGACACCGCGAGTGCTTTCACCACCATCGCGAACACGTCTCGCCCGAACTGATCGGTCCCGAGCAAATGACCCGGCCCAGGAACCAGCCATTTGTCGTACGCCGCCAATTCGACCGGATCTTGCCCGCCGCCGATCACCTTGGCAATCAACGGACTGAACAGTGCCAATAGCACCAGCAATCCAAGAATGGTCAATCCGGTCGCGAGCCGCCGGCTGTTCCGGATCGTTCGTAGTACCGCGCGCAGGATTCTCATCGTCATCACTTCCAGTACTTGACGCGGGGATCGAGGAGCGGGAGCACGAGGTCGAGGAGGAGGACGGCGGTGAGGACCGAGAAGATCGCCATGTCGGTGACGCCGAGGATGGTGTTGAAGTCGAGTTGCTGGATCGCCGTGACCAGCGTGGTACCGAGGCCCGGGTAGTTGAACAGCTGCTCGACCAGCACGTTGCCGTTGAAGATGAACCCGAGCGAGATGCCGAAGGCGGTGATTTGCGGAAGGTAGCAGTTCCGCAGCGCGTACCGGGTGAGGATTCGCCAGCCTTTCAGGCCCTTCGCCTCGGCGTACACCAGGAAATCCTCGCCGAGAATTGGGACCATCAACATGCGGGTGGACAGAATCCAGCTGAACGTCCCGATGATCACGATCGACAGACCGGGCAGCAAGCCGTACTTGAGTACGCTGCCGATGAAGTCCAGCGAGAACCCTGGATTGATATTGGAATCGTACGCGGATCTGGCGGGTAGTACGCCCATCGAGTACGCGAACACGTACACCAGGATCAATGCGACGAAGAAGTACGGTACGTGCGACAACGCGATGGACAAGTTGGTCGCGATCGCGGAGCCGATTTTGCCGCGCCGCCAACCGGCGATCGCGCCGATGATGATCCCGAGCACCCACGCCAGTACAGCGGAAATGCCGAGCAGACCGATTGTCCAGGGCAACGATCTGAGGATAACCGTCTGAGCCGGCGTCGGGTAGTTGATCAGCGACGGCCCGAGATCACCGTGCAGAACGAGCTTTTCCATGTACCGCAGGTACTGCGTGAGGATGTTTCCGTCGAGGCCGAACTCGTGCTTGTAGCGGGCGATCAGCTCGGCGCTCGCCTGCGCGTTGTACACATAGTTTTGCTGCAGGGTCTGGATCAGCGTCTGGATCGGATCCCCCGGCATCAGCCGGAAGAAGAAGAACGCGATCGTCAGCGCGCCCCACAGTTCCACCACGTACAGGCCGAGTCGGCGGATCGCGTACGCCGCCAGCGGATGTCGCGACAACCAGGCCCGCATCCCGGAGGAGGATGCGGTTTCCTCGGGCTTGTCGACAGTGACCACCGGCGGGGCTTCCGCCGTCACGACGGTCCTTTCTGCCCGGTGGAGCTGATCTTGGCCAGCACCAGCATGAAGTGCGGCCACCAGTTCAGCGGCACCTCGTACAGGTTGTCGTCGGTCGGCCAGTCCTTCCAGAACGTGGTGTTGAAGAACTGCGGATAGCCGGTCTGAATCACCGGCAGCAGCGGAAGCTTCTGGAAGTAGATCTCGAGCGCCTGGGCGAGCAGCGGCTTGGCCTCTTCGGTGTTCGGGTCGATCCCGGCCAGCTTCTGCGAGATCTCGTCGAACTGCGGGTCCCGGAATCGCATCTTGTTCTTGTTGGCGGCGTTCTTGCCGATCGGTTGCGCCTTGCTGCTCTCCCAGTCGGTGTAGAGCTGCTCGGGGTCGATGGCGAATCCGGCCCAGCTCGAATCGATGTCGTACTCACCGCGCTGGAACTTGTCGTCGTGCACGCTGCCGGACAGACTGCGCAGCGTCGCGGGGACGCCGACCTTGGCGAGGTCCGTCTTCAGCACATTGGCGATCGCGTACTCGTCCTTGTCGACCGGCGCGGGCGTGATGATCTCGAGGTTGATCTCCTTGCCCTTGTACATCCGCTTGCCGGCCGCGTTCTTCGGTGCGATCTCGTCCAGCAGCTGCGTCGCCTTGTCCAGGTTGTACTCGAACTTGTACTTGTTCGCGAGCTCGTCGTTCTTCCACTTGTCGTTCGTCGGGTAGTCCGCCCACGGGTACTGCGCGGGCGGCACCTGGACCTGCCACACCGACTTGCCGATCGTCTCCCGGTTCAGGCAGTAGTTGATTGCCCAGTGCATCTTCGGCTCCGCGATCACGCCCCGGGACGGATCGCAGTTCAGCCACATCACCCGCGGGTTCGGGTCATGGAACTGGGTGGTGATCAGATTCGGGTAGCCGGTGTTACGCAGCTGCGAGGCGTGCTGCGCGTCGATCGAACCGACGTCGAACTCCGCGCGCTCGAACGCCAGTGACGCCTGGTCGAGCTGCTTCGACGTGCTCTGGAAGACCACGTACTGCGGTTTGACGTCGAGCTTGTCCTTGTTCCAGTAATTCGGGTCCTTCTCCCAGATGAACATCTTCTGGTTCCGGATCGCCTGCTTCAGCTTGTACGGGCCGGAGCGTACGGGCGGGTTGTCCTTGTACTTCGTCGGGTCCTGCGACTTCCAGATGTGCTCCGGCATGATGTTGTTCGGCGCACCGGAGATCGCGGCGATGAAGTTGTAGTGGAACCGCGGCGTCGGCTTGAGGAACTTGACCACCGCGGTCTGGGGGTCCGGGACCTCGATGTCCTTGACGAACTCCTTCAGCTCGCCACCGCCGCCGAACAGGTCGGGCCGGTCCTTCAGCATCATCACGGTGAACTTGAAGTCCTTCGCGCCCAGCGGCTGACCGTCGTTCCAGTGCGCCTTCGGGTCGAACTTCAGCGTCAGCTCGGTGTGGTCGTCGTTGTACTTGTACTCGGTCGCCAGCCACGGCGTCAGCTTGCCGGTGGCGAAACTGAGGAAGAACAACGGTTCGGTGGAGAGCTCGACCCCGGCGCCGGACGGCGAACCGTTCGGGATCATGCCGTTGAAGCTGTCGAACACCGTGTACTCGACCTGGCCGACGATCACCGTCTGCTCCCGGGGGACCGGGATGTTCGCCTTGCCGATCTGGATGGTCTTGGCCGCGGCGGGCTTGTTGCCGGCCGGTTTGTCGGAGTACGACCCGCCGCCGCCGGAGCAGGCGGCCAGGAACGCGGTCAGCGCCGCGGCACCTCCGCCGATCATGCTGCGCCGGGTCAACTGGTAGCGGATGACCGCTGCGACGTCTTCGTACTGGGGACGCGGTTCGTCGTTGTGATCAGGGCTCATGACGAAAGTCACCTCTGTTTCCGTTGCACGGGCTCAGCTGTTACAGACCGAGAGGTGTCACGGACTATAAGTAGCGTTGACAACGTTGGCAAGAGTTCATTGCCACGTTGGAACTTTGCGGTCATATCCGCAGATCAGTCGATATACCAACCTTTGACAACGTTGGCTCGCTCTCCGTGACAGCCGCAGGCGGAAACGCTTCCAAGCGCGGTCACACGGCGTACAGATCAGCCCACCGCGACCGAATCCGGTCACCGCCACGACGGCAAGCACCCCGGGTCAGTCGTAGATGGCGTCCAGGAGGAGTTCGGCGTTGCGGTGTGGTTCGTTCAGGACGGCGCGGATCACGTGCCGGCGGTCCCAGCGGCCGGCGGACCAGGCGAGTGCCTTCGCCAGACCGTCGAAGGTCGCGGCATGCGGCGCGCCGTTCGCGTCCACCCACCACGAGACCTCGACGCCGTCAACAGTCAGTTCGTCGTGCTCCCACCACATCGACGGCACCTCGGGTACGAGCTCTCGCACCAGCTCCGGCACCTCGGCCGCCGTACCAGCACCATCAATCTTGCCCTCAGCAACTTCCTGCGCGAGCGGCACGTCGAACAGATCCCCAAGCCCATCCGCCGCCGCACCCGAGCCCACCACAAACCCGCCAAGGTCCTCACGCTGCACCCACATCGGCGCGTCCACGACGACCGCATCGTCCGTACCCGTCACCCGAGTGCGCCCGTCCAGGTCCAGCACCCGAACCTGCTCCGGCGCATCCCCCGGAAACAGCGCAAGCGTGCCAAGCCGATTCCACAGCCGAAGCATCGACGCCTCGTCAACGTCCCGCTCCGGATCAGCCAGCCGATCAAGCACCAGCCCGAGGCCGTCAGCGTCAAGATCACCGACCTCGCGGACCAACCCGACCGCGATCCGCACTTCCGGATCAAGCTCAGCTGTCCACTCCGGCGCCGGATCCAGGAAGGTCGCGAGCACCGGCTCAGCCTCCGGATCAGCCCGCCCCGCAAGCGGTTCGCCGTCCTCAAGCAGGACGTGCTCCCGAATCCACCAAGCCGCGTACGACGGCACGCCCAACGCGCGATCATCCGGCCCGACAACTCGTACCTGTTTGACCAGTGCCTCCCGAAGCTCGGGCGTTGAACCCAGCATCTGCAGCGCTTTCGGCCAGTTGTCGTCGGTGATCCAGTCCAGGTCCCGGATCGAGGGCAGTTCGCCGACGGTCACCCCGTACCGCGAACCATCCGGCGCGACGTCGTACGCCCAATCGTCAATGGCGTCGAGGTCCTGCAGAGCCTCGGGCAGCTGGTCGAGCGTCACGTCGGAGGCGGTGACGACGCCCAGGGTCGAGAGCACACCGACGGCCTCCAGCGCCGGCACCCCGTAGCGTTCCACCACCTCGCTCGCGACCGGCGCGACCTCGTCGGCGTCGAGCACGGCTTGTGCCTCGGAACCCTCCACTACCAAGGCATTCGCGGGTACAAGCTCACCGTCCGCGTCCCGGAGCACGAGGTCGGACAACCACCACAGACCGTCGGCCTGTGCCGGATCAGCGGCAACAAGACTGAGTACGGCGTGCGCGATCGCCTCTGGATCGTCGGCGTCCGCGGAATGTTCGACCGCCGTACGAACCGCACTGTCTTCGAGGAGCGATCGTGGTGTGGCAGGGATCGCACCGAGTCGTTCGAGGGCGGGATCGACCGCCTCGGGGTGGACGACGCGAACACCGTACGTGCCGAACGCGGCGAGAATCTCGACCGGGATCTCCGGACCCGGCAGGAGCAAACCGCGAGCGCCGCGTACGAGGCGGCCGTCGGCGAGCGGGACCGGGAGCGTACCGAGGGACTCGCGGAGAAGCGCATCGGTGACCATGTTCGTCAGCGAACCGTAGAGGGATCGCCACCAAGTTGGCGACTCCTCTCCCCCGAGCTGATCGACAATCTCTGCGAGCTCGATTCGCCTTGTTTTCAAGGCGTCCAGGGCTTGGCGATCTTCGCGGCGGTCGCGGATCAGTCCTTCGACAATTGGCGCGAGAATGGTGGAGAAGTTGTCGTCGGCACCTTCTACGACGACGGCATCCCGTGGGCGCAGGAGGTCGCCGTTGACCGCGCGGAGCAGCTCGGTTTCGGGGAGGCGGTGGAGGATCTCGTCGCGGAGCATGCGGTCGAGCGTGCCGGCGGCGAGGCCGGTGGGGATCAGGTGCAGCACGTTGTCACCGTCGGCGGCTCGCTGGCGGAGCAGTTCGGCGTACGCGGATGCTGCTTCGCGTACGAGCCGATCGGTTAAGGGGCCGTTGGCAACATGTCGACGAGTCGAGTCGAGGGGGAAAGTTGCCAGGAGCAACACTGGGAGGGACAGTGGTTCGTCGGTGGGGGTCGGTGCGTGGACGACGGTTGGGGTGGACTGTTCGGCATCTCGGGGTAGGGCCCAGACGACGGACCAGGTGGGGCGGGAGCGCTCTTCCGTGGGGCGGTCCGCGAGGAGTTGTTCGCGTTCGGCCGGGTCGAATACGCCGGCGGTGCGGTGGATCCACCAGCGGGATTCGGCGTTCTCGAGTACTCGGTTGGTGTCGTCGGTTTCGATCTCGATGCGCTCGAGACCGGGGAGGGCGAGCAGGAGCGCGTCGTCGGCCTCGGACAACAGGCGGCGTACGAGTGCGGCGGCTGCTTCGTCGCGGAGCGGGAGGATGACGGCGGTGTCGTAGCCGGTAGGCGGCTCACCCTCGGCCTCGAACGGCAGCCGCAACACCGGCACCTGCCCGTCTCGCCGCCGCACTTCCTCGTCAAGTCCCCCCGACCCCAACGCCCCAATCGCCGCCGCCGTATCCGCCTTCGAGAACCGAACACCCCCACCCCGAGACAACACCACCGGCTCATCACTCACGGCCAACACAGCCGAAAACCCAACCCCAAACCGCCCAACCGGCAGCACAGGACCACCCACACCACCCCCACCGGCCACCACACCCGCCCCGCCACCGGCACCACCATCCGCCGCGACACCAACGGCGCCACCCGCCTCACCACCACACTCCGTGGCACCAACCGCGACGCCGCCCGCACCACCACCCGCCGTGACACCAACGCCGGCGCCCGCCTCACCACCCGGCGTGACACCAACCGCGACGCCGGCCTCATCACCACCCGCCCTGACACCAACCGCGATGCCGTCCTCACTATCACCCGGCGTGACTCCAACGGCGACGCCGGCATCACCACCTGCCGTGGCACCAACCGCGACGCCGCCCGCACCACCATCCGGCGTGAGACCGACGGCGGCGGCGGCTTCGCGTGCTGTGGGGTGGAAGGGGGCGCGTTTGGCTGAGGCTCGTAAGGTCGCCAACGACTCGACGCCCTCGCGGTCCAGTGGGGCGCCGGTGTTTGCGACCACCAGGGTGTTGTTGCGGAATTCGTAGAGCACTCGACCCGGCGCACCAGCACGAGCCGCCGCGTCGGCAGCGTTCTGGGCGAGTTCGATCACCAAGCGGTCGACGTAGCCGCCCAGTGCGAGTTCCTCCTCCGCGTTCGCGTCTTCGCGGAAGCGGATGGGCGCCGCGGTCCAGCCGGCCAGTACCCGGTCCCGAATTGCCGCCGTACCGAACACGTCGGCCGTACCGAACACGTCGTCAGTCACCGGGGCAGTATGCCGTACCTCTTCGTCTATCGTGGTCCGGTGATCGCATCCGGCAGTCGGTACGTCGCACTCGGGAGTTCGTTCGCGGCCGGGCCGGGGATCAGTCCGATCGTGCATCCACCCGCCGGGCGCTCGGGCAGCAACTACGCGCACCTGGTCGCGGCCGAGCTCGGCCTGGAGCTGACCGATGTCACGTACTCAGGCGCCACCACCGCGCACGTACTGGACACCCCGCAGGACGACGCCCCACCCCAACTCGACGCCGTGACCCCCGACACTGCCCTGGTCACGATCACAGTCGGCGGCAACGACCTTGAGTACGTCGGCACCTTCCTCCGCGGCAGCTTCCTCAACACGATCGCCAAACCCGCCGTCCTCCTCGGCCGACGGGTCGCGAACCGGATTCGCGCGCGGGTCAGTTACTTGAAGGACGACGCGGCGTACCAAGCGGTCGCGGACTCACTCACCACGGTCGTCGAGCGAACCCAGGAGCGCGCACCGAACGCACGCATCCTCCTGGTCGACTACCTGACCCTCGTCGGACCGGCCACTCGCCCGCGCCTCGACGTACCGCTCAACGAAGAGCAACTCCCCAGCGTCGCGATGATGGCCGACGGCCTGGCCGACGCGTTCGCCAAGGCCGCGGCCGCGACCGGCGCCGACCTGATCGCCGCATCCACGGCCAGCAAGGACCACGCGATCGGCGCACCCGAACCGTGGACCACCGGCTTCACGATGCTCCCGCCAAACCTCGGCGGCTTCGTCCCGTACCACCCCAACGCCGCCGGCATGCACGCAGTCGCCAACCTGATCACGGAACGGGTACGCACGAGCTGACCGCACCGATCCGCCGGCGTACCGCGGAAGTCGCGTTCCTGATCAGCGGCAACGTGAAGAAAGTCAGCTGACCGCGACGACACCGGGCCGCTGCACAACCCGCGAGCTGTCGCGCGACCTGTCACCGCGTGGGCACCTCCGCGCACGGGCCGGGCAGCTGTACAACCCACAAATCTGCCGCGCGACCTGTCACCGCGTCGGCAGCTCGCGGACGCGGGGTGCCCACAGGCGCCGGACATTTCCGGCCACGCGGAGCTTCCGTTTCGGCCGCCGGCGGCCGGCTGGTTCGCTCAGGCCGTGCTTGTGCTTGCGGTTGTCGTTGGCGAAGTGGCTCAGCGACACCATCAGGTTCAGCGGTTCCATCGGTCCGCCCTCCGGGTTGATTGCTGCTTACACCCAGAAGTCGGACCAGATCAGCGGATCTTGACACGCCCTCGCTAAGAATCCGCCCCGGTCACCAGAACCAACCGCCGCAGCAGCTCATCAAGGCGGGTCCGCTCCGCAGCAGGCAGCTGATGAATCAGCTCCTCCTCAACTCGCAAGATGTCACCGATGCCGCGCTCCCACAGCTCGCTCCCGGCACGGGTCAGCGTCGCAACCACCTTCCGCCGGTCATCACGATCATGCGTACGCTCCACGTATCCGCGACGTTCAAGCGCATCCAGCCGATTCGTCATCGCCGCCGCCGACATCCCCAGCTGCCGCGCCAACGCACCCGGCGTCGCCGCGTACGGCCGGCCGCCCCGCCGCAGCATGTGCAGTGTCTTGAACTCCCACAACTGCAGCCCATACGTCGCAAGTACGGCCTCGCGGCGGCGCTCCAAGTACCGATTGAGCACCTGCAAGCGGACGGTGATGCCCTCCACGTCCCGATCCAACTCGGTCAGCTCACCCGCCCACAGCTCCACATGCGCATCCACGAAGTCCTTCACCCGAATAACCTTTCACCGACTGAAGGTTAATTGTCAAATATTTCGACCTCGAAATACATTGACCGACATGAGCACTCTCGCAGCCGCGTACGTCGTCAAAGCCGCGCACCAGCTGATGCTGGCCGGCCAATGGACCACCGCCATCAACCTCCTCACCGCCACCCACGCGGACGATCTCACCGAACACACGGCCCTCGCGCTGGCACTGGCCGAAGTCACCGTCGACTACGACTTCGGCCGGGACACGGACCACGTGTCAGCCGCACTAGCCGCCGTACCGGACAACTCATGGGACGTGAACCTGCTGAAGATCCGAAAGGACTACGCGACCGCGCTGTCCCAGTCAGGCGCGTACGACCTGCGCGACCGGCTGCTGACTCTCATCGACGAAGCACCCGACGACAACCGACGCGGCCGCGCCAACTTCTGGGCCGGCGCAATCGCCGACAACGTGTACGAGCAACCGGACCTGGCCTTCGAGCACTATGAGGTAGCACTGAAGCTGGCCGAGAAGTGCGATGACGACCTGCTGGCGGGACAAGCGCTCAGACATCTCGGCTATCACGCCCGCGCGGCCGGCGATCTCGTCCTGGCGCGCAACCAGTTGGAGCGATCGACCGAGCTCCTGCAGAAAGCCGGTCACCTGCGCCCCACACTCGCCCAGCAGAGCCTCCTCGCCGCCCTGCTCCGCGACGAAGGCGACACCGCCGGCTCACGCGCCCTCGCGACCGAAGTCAACCGCTGGGCCCGCCAGCTGGACGTGCCGTTCATCATCAACGAGACCGAACAACTCATGAACCAACCGGCAACCCGAACGCCGCCGGAACACCAGCACTGAACGCCACATGATCCGGTAGCCGACCCGGCACCACGAGACCCACCGACCGCAACAAACTGTTCACGTCCAGCAAGGTGACAGTCGCATTGTTCAGCGTCCAAGGCGGATGCTCATTCGGCAAATACCAGGTCCGCCCGCCGCGACGTACATGCAAACCCCACCGCGCCGTCAAGAACTCCTCCAGCGGCCCAACCTTCAACCGCTCCCCCACCTCGACACCAACCGCCGACTCAGCCTGAACCCCCGCCCACCGCAGCGTCGACGTGTACACGTGACGCCCGCCGTTCCGCTCATGCCCCATCCGCGCCCACCGGTACGGCAGCCCAAAGACCGTACGCGCAGCAGCCACCACCGCAAGCCGATCGGCATCCAGGCTCAAGAAGACAACACCCTGCCGCCCGGTCTCGTCGATCGAGTACAACCGGATGTTCGTCTCCAGAAACGTCCCGAAGTACGGCACCGCGGGACCGTACGGAAGCCCAGTCCCCACCATCCGGAACGGCACGAGACCGACGTACGTACGCCCCTCGAACGTGTCCGGCCGCGTACCAGCCGGGAAGAACCGCGCCACACTCGCCGGCTCGACCGCCCAGTGCAGGAAGGTCAAGTCGAGCCACTGTTGCCGCAGAATCCGCGGTCCCGCGAGAGGCATAACTCGAGCGTAGCGGTCAGTGCGTGTCCGCTACTGCTTCTAGGGTCGAGGTATGGAGTTTCGGGCAGAGGTACCACAGGAAGAGTTGGACGAGTTGCAGCGGCGGCTGGAGGCGGTCAGGTGGCCGGATCAGTTGCCGGGTGTCGAGTGGGCGTACGGCGTCGAGCTCGGCCGGCTGCGTGACCTGACGGAGTACTGGCGCACCACCTACGACTGGCGGCGCTTCGAAGCGCGGCTGAATCAGTATCCGCAACATGTAACCGAGATCGACAACCAGCGCGTGCACTACATCCGGACAGGCACAGGTACGCCGCTGTTGCTGCTGCACGGCTGGCCGGGCTCGGCGTCCGACTACCTCGACGTCATCGACGCGCTGGCCCAGGACTTCACGTTGGTCGTACCAACCATGCCCGGCTTCGGCTTCAGCGGCCCGACGAACGAAACCGGCTGGGGTACGGAGCGCATCGCCCGCGCGTGGATCACCTTGATGGAACAACTCGGGTACGAGCGGTACGGCGTGCACGGTTACGACTGGGGCGCCCGGATCGGACCCGCCTTGGCCCGCGTGGTACCCGACCGCGTCATCGGCCTGCACCTCGACGGCTACCTGGCCTTCCCGCAAGGCGAAGAACTCACCGAGGCCGAACAGCAGCGGCTCGGCGGCCTCGATCGCTGGCAGAAAGAACGGTCCGGGTACGCCGCGATCCAGAGCACCCGCCCGCAGACCCTCGCGTACGCGCTGACCGATTCACCGGTCGGGCAGCTGGCGTGGAACCTCGAGTGGTACGACGACTACGGCCACCGCACCGGTGCCATCAGCAACGACAACATCCTCGACAGCGTCACGCAGACGTGGCTGACCGGCACCGCCGGTTCATCCGGCCGGATCTACCGCGAAGCACTGTCATCGTGGGGCGCACCAACGCCATACAGCCGCGTCAAGACCGGCCTCGCCGTCTTCCCCACCGACAGCACGGTCCGCAAACTCGTCGAGCGCGAGTTCAATGTCGTGCACTTCACCGAGTTCGACCGCGGTGGGCACTTCGCCGCGCTGGAGGTCCCCAAGCTCGTCGCCGAGGACCTCCACGCGTTCTTCAGCAAGCTGTAGCTCCCTGCGAGCTACCGAACCCCGAGCAGATGCTCCATCGCCAACTGATCGAGCCGCTCGAACCCGAGACCTCGATCGGCCAGTGCCTCGCGGTCGTAGGACGCATTCCGAAGGTCGTCGAGCGACTCACCAGCGCCCAGCGTCGGTTCGTCCAGCTCGGCGACCTTCGCAGCGGCCAGCGCCTCCGCGACCTCGGGGTCGGCGCGGAACGCCTGCACCTTCGACCGCAGAATCAGGTAGTTCCGCATACACGCGCGTGCGGTCTCCCAGACACCGTCCTCGTCCTCGGTGCGCGGCGGCTTGTAGTCGAAGTGCACGTACCCGTCGTACCCCGGCCGGCCCGCCGACCCCTGCAGTACGTCGACCGTCCAGAACGCCTCGCGCAGGTTCCCGGCGCCGAACCGCAGGTCCTGGTCGAACCGCGGACCGTGCTGCCCGTTGAGGTCGATGTGGTACAGCTTCCCGTGCCACAGCGCCTGCGCGATGCCGTGCGCGTAGTTCAGCCCGGCCATCTGCTCGTGCCCGACCTCGGGGTTGATGCCGACCAGCTCCGGGTCGGCGAGGTCGTTGATGAACGCGATCGCGTGCCCGATCGACGGCAGCAGGATGTCACCGCGCGGCTCGTTCGGCTTCGGCTCGATCGCGAAGCGGATGTCGTACCCCTGCTCGCGTACGTACGCGCACAGGATGTCCATCGACTCCTTGTACCGATCCAGCGCCGCCCGCACGTCCTTCGACCCGCCGGACTCGGCCCCTTCACGACCACCCCAGAGCACGTACGTCGTCGCGCCCAGCTCAGCCGCCAGATCAACGTTGCGAAGCACCTTCGCCAACGCGTACCGGCGGACCTGGCGATCGTTCGCGGTCAGGCCGCCGTCCTTGAAGACCGGGTGGCTGAACAGGTTGGTGGTCATCATCTCGACGCCCATGCCGGTTTCGGCCAGCGCTTTGGTGAACCGCTCCAGGACCTGGCCGCGGGTGCTGTCGTCCGGCACCACGTCGTCGTCGTGGAAGGTGACCGCGGCGGCGCCGAGTTCGGCGAGCTTCTCGACCGCGTGGACCGGGTCCATCGCCGGGCGGACCGCCGTACCGAAGACGTCGACGCCCTGCCAGCCGACGGTCCACAGGCCGAAGGAGAACTTGTCGTCCTTGCTCGGGGTGTAGTCGTTCATTCCGCTATCTCCTGCCATTGACGGGATGCCGAGCTGGCCTCGACCGCGGCGAGGACGCGCTGCACCCGCAGCCCGTCGGCGAACGACGGCGCCGGGTCGGTACCGTCGGCGATCGCGGTGACCAGGTCGACGACCTGATGGGTGAACCCGTGCTCGTAGCCGAGCAGGTGGCCGGGCGGCCACCACGCGGCGACGTACGGGTGGTCGGCCTCGGTGGCGAGGATGCGGCGGAAACCCGCCGTCCGCGCGTCGTCGGCCGCGTCGTAGTAGTGCAGCAGGTTCATGTCCTCGAAGTCGAAGGCGAGACTGCCGAGGCTGCCGTTGATCTCGATCCTGATCGCGTTCTTCCGGCCGGTCGCGAACCGGGTCGCCTCGAACACCCCCAGCGCCCCCGACCGGAACGTCGCGAGGAACACCGCCGCGTCGTCGACCGTGACCGGCCCGCGCTCGGTACCGGCCGTACCGGCCAGCCCGGAATGTTCCGCCGCGACCGGACGCTCCTTGACGAACGTCTCCAGCCGCGCGCTCACCTCGCCGATCGTGTCGCCGGTGATGTACTGGGTCAGGTCGATGATGTGCGCGCCGATGTCACCGAGCGCGCCCGAACCGGCCTTCGTCTTGTCCAGCCGCCACGACAGCGGCGCCTCCGGATCGGCGATCCAGTCCTGCAGGTACTGGGCCCGGACGTGCCGGATGGTACCGAGCTTGCCCTCGGCAACGAGCTGCCGGGCGAGCCCGATCGCCGGCACCCGCCGGTACGTGAACCCGACCATCGACCTGATCCCACGCGCTGCCGCCGCCTCGGCCGCGGCCGTCATCGCCTCGGCTTCCGCGACCGTGTTGGCGAGCGGCTTCTCGCACAGTACGTGCTTGCCGGCCTCCAGCGCCGCGATCGCGATCTCCGCGTGGCTGTCCCCCGGCGTGCAGACGTCGACCAGCTGTACGTCGTCGCGGTCGAGCAGCTTGCGCCAGTCGGTCTCGATCTCCTTCCAGCCGAGCTTGGTCGCCGCCGCCTGTACCGCCTCGGCGTTCCGGCCGCAGAGCACGTTCAGCTGCGGGTCCAGCGGCAGGTCGAAGAACCGCGGCGCGCTCCGCCACGCCTGCGAATGGGCGGCACCCATGAAGGCGTAGCCGATCAAACCGATGCCCAGCTGTGTCATGCGTCTCCTAGGATCATTGCGCGACTCTGGTGGGGTCGAGGAAGACCTGGTCGAGTGAAATCTGCGCGCCGCCACGGACGGCGGCGGTGAAACCGAGCTCCGACTGGACGACCCGGCAGCCGCCTCCGTCCGGCGCGATGACGCGCTCGCGGATCGCCTGCTCCAGCGGGGCTTTCAGCCACGGACCGAGGACAGCGAAGTACCCGCCGAGAACGAGCACGTCCGGGTTCAGGATGTTCACCAGCACCGCGCCGCCGATCCCCAGCCAGTCGCCGACGTCCTGCAGCGCGGTCAAGGTGCGTACGTCGCCGGCTTCGGCGCGTCGGGTGATCTCAGCCAGCCGCTGCTCGACGTCCAGCGACGGATCCCGAGCCGGATCGTCGGCATCCGTTGCCTGATGCAACAGTGCGGTCAGGCCGACCACGGTCTCCCAGCAACCGGTCCGCCCGCAACCACAGGTCCGCCCGGCCGGAGCGACCGGCATATGGCCGACCTCCCCGCTGTACCCCTGACTGCCCCGGAGCAAGTGCCCTCCGGTGACGACACCACCACCAACACCGACCGCACCGGTCAGCAGTACGAGGTCGTGGACGTCTTCCTGCAACTCGGCGTACGCCGCCAACGCCGCAAGGTTCGCCTCGTTGTCGACGTGCACCGGGTACGGCGGATCACCCAGCCGGCGGCGCAGCTCGTCTGCGACCGGGAACTCGCTCCAGCCCAGGTTCGGCGCGAGTTTCAACTCGCCCGTCTCCCCTTGGACCAGCGCGGGCACCGCAAGCGTCACCCCTGCGACCTGCCCATTCACCGCGGCGACCGCCTGCTTGATCAGGTCCGTCAGCCGATCGAGGGTCGTACCAGGATCAAGGTTCGCCACATCAACCGGTACGCGCTGCTCGAACACCGCTGCACCGGACAAATCCAGCGCGATCACCGCGAGGTACTCGACGTTGATCTCGGCGCCGACGCCGCAGACGCCGGAACCGTCCAGTTCGACCAATTGACCCGGCCGGCCGAGCGTACGCGTCGAGTCGGGCGAGCCTTCCCGGAGCAGCCCACGCTCGACCAGTTCGGCGACAAGGCTGCTGACGGTCGCCTTGTTCAGCCCGGTGTCGTCCGCGATCCGCGCGCGGGACCGCGGTCCGAGGTCGCGGACATGGCGCAGTACGACCGAGAGATTGTTCCGCCGGAGCGAGACGTGATCAGCGGCAACGGCCCGGCTGCCAGGCCGGCGGCCATCGCTCAGCGTCATCCCGCAACCTCCCGCGCGACTTTGTCTGTTGATCCAACAAACTAAGTCGCGGGGCGGTCGGCGTCAAGGGTCAGAACAGCTCCATGCTGTCGGCCGCGGCGGTGATGACCGGGTTGTCGAAGTACAGCCGGCAAGCGACGGCGTGACCGGTACAGGTCAGCAAGGTCGGTCCCGCGGCGTCGACCACCCGGTACGCGACCGGGTGCTCGCAGCGCTCGACCGCTCCTTCGTTCGCGCGGCCGCAGCCGAGTACGTGACAGCTGACGGTTTCGCCGACGTTCATCAACGTCAGACCGTGCTCCGGGCAGACACCCCAGCCGACACCACACGCACGGCCCTCGGTCGCGGCCATCCGGACGAGCTTGCCCGCGGTCGCCTCGAGCCGGGACGCCGTCTCCCGGAACGTGGTCGCGGCCTGGTCGAGCTCGCGCCGGAACCGCTGCAGCTCCACCGACTCGGGCAGATTCCGCGTCGCGGCCTGCAGATCCTCGGCGAGCGTCAGCGCGGCAACGGCGACTTCGTCCACGCGCACCGGAGTGCTGAACTGGCGCAAGGGCATCCTGCTCTGTACCCGCGGGTGATCGCTGACTTCGTCACCCTGCGCGGTCAACCCGTTCATACTGCCCCGTCCCCTGGAGTACTTCCGGTGCATGATCGTGCCACGCGCCCGGTACCCGGGGCCAGAGGAAATACGTGGGCGTCACCCACGGTCGCCGAGTGGCAACAAGCTGTCGTTCCGGTCGAAAGGGTTGAGGTACGCGACGTACGCCGCTGAACTGAACCTGTCGACTGCCCTTCCGCCCCGGAGGACCGCCCATGTATCGCTCAGTCACGCTCGGTATCAGCGCCGCCTTGGCGCTCGGTGCGCTCGCCGTACCCGCCCAAGCCGACCAAACCGCCCAGGCCGACCAGGCCGACCAGGCCGACCAGGCCGACCGCACCATCAACTACCACGGCTACCAGGTGACCGTCCCCCGGACCTGGCAGGTCGTTGACCTCACCCAGGACCCGGCCGCCTGCGTCCGCTTCGACCGCCCCGCCGTGTACCTCGGCCGCCCCGCCGCGCAACAGAACTGCCCAGCGCACCTGGTCGGCCGAACCGAAGGCCTGATCATCGAACCGCTCGCAGGTTCCGCCCCACGTGCCGCCGCAGCCACCGCCGCCTCGACAGCACGTTCGGTCGACAACGAAATCCAGGTCGGCGTCGAAGAGGCCGGCGTACTCGTCACCGCTGTTCATGGTGCATCCGAAGAACCCGCCGTACGCTCCGTGCTCGCGACCGCCCGCGTCGTGCCCGGCGCGACACCGGCCAAGCTGATCCGCCCACGCGCCGCGTCGGCCGCCCCCGCGGCGTCGATCGTTGCCCCTGGCACCATGATCAACCAGCAGGCGTTCGACCAGTGCACAGCGCCGTCGCTCGGCGCGATGAACGCTTGGAAGGCCTCACCGTTCAAGGCCGTCGGCATCTACATCAGCGGCGCCTCCCGCTCGTGTACGCAGGCGAACCTGACCGCTTCGTGGGTCTCGTCGAACGCCGCGAACGGCTGGTCCTTCATGCCGATCG
Source organism: Kribbella hippodromi (assembly GCF_039531045.1). Classification (NCBI taxonomy): domain Bacteria; kingdom Bacillati; phylum Actinomycetota; class Actinomycetes; order Propionibacteriales; family Kribbellaceae; genus Kribbella; species Kribbella hippodromi. Next base: position 99,550 of record NZ_BAAAPH010000026.1, read on the forward strand.
ACGTCGGCTATCAAGCACCCTGCGGTACGAGGAACCCGAAGATGTCCTTGGACCTCGGCACCGCCCGGACCCAGGGCGCGGACTCCGCGTCAGTGTCGGTACAGGCCGCCCAGAACCTCGGTATCGGCGCTGGGTCGGCGATCTACTCGGACATCGAGGCGTACCCGACCGGCAACACCGCCTGCCGCGACGCGATCATGTCGTACATCAGCGGCTGGACCGAGCGGCTGCGGTCCCTCGGGTACCTCAGCGGCGTCTACAGCAGCGCCGGCTCCGGCGGGCGGGACCTGGCGAACTCGGCCGGCGACAGCCGGTGGCTGATGCCGGACCACCTGTGGTTCGCGTGGTGGAACAACGTCGCGAACACGGACGGTGGACAGTACATCCCCGCGAACCTGTGGACGAACCACCAGCGGCTGCACCAGTACAAGGGCGACCACAACGAGACCTGGGGTGGCGTCACGATCAACATCGACAGCAACTTCCTGGACGTCGCCGGCGCCGCTCCCCCGCCGCTGACCGACGGCGTGTACCGGATCAAGTCCGAGGCCGGCGGCTTCGACCTGGACGTCCGCGACTGCCAGTCCTTCAACGGCGCCGACGTCCGGATGTGGGATCGGATCCTGGACAGCCCCTGCCAGAAGTGGCACCTCGTCAACGTCACCGGGACGACCTTCAAGATCCTCGACGGCAACACGGGCAAGGCGCTCGACGTGATCGGCTGCTCGACCGCCGACGCCACCCAGGTCCAGCTCTACGACGACTGGGGCGGCGACTGCCAGACCTGGTCGATCGAACCGGTCGTGGGCGGCGCCTACAAGATCATCGGCACCGGCTCCGGCAAGTCGCTCGATGTCGCCGGCTGCAACCCGAACCGGGACGCGGACGTCATCATCTGGCCGTATCACGGCGGCTCCTGCCAGCGCTGGTACCTGACGGCAGTGTGAGCCGCAGGTAAATTTGCAGCTTTTGACATCCGGGCCGGGGAGCGAAGCGGACCAGACCTCTGTCATACTCCCGGCGAACAGTCAGTTCGCGACCCAATTTGGGGGGGTCCTGTGTCCTTCCGTCCTGCCCACCTGCTGCGCCTTGCCGTACCAGCCGCGCTGGTAGCCGGCGCACTGGTGACTTTGAGCGGTTCGTCCGGTACGGCGGCCCAGCCGCGCGCGTACCGGCCGTCGTTCCCGAGCCACCAGTCCGCGAAGCCGGAGTACGTGCCGAACTCGGTGATGGTCAAGTTCAAAGCCAAGGCGACCGCCTCTGCCCGGGCGGCAACGGTCGGCCGGCTGCGCGCCACCACCGAGGACCCGGTCTCGTCGCCGGTCGTGGAGCTCAAGAGCGACGTCCCGGCGCCGGAGCTGCTGAAGAAGGTGCAGGCCGACCCGTCGGTCGAGCTCGCCTCCCTCAACTACCTCCGCCGGGCCAGCGCGACCCCGAACGACCTCTACTACGCCAGCGACCAGCGGACGTCCTTCAACACGATCCGCCTCCCGCAGGCGTGGGACCTGTCCAAGTCCACGGGCAGCCAGATCGTCGCGGTGCTCGACACCGGTATCGACGCCGGCCACCCGGACCTCGTCGGGCACCTCGTCCCGGGCTACAACGCCGTCTCCAGCACCCGGCCGAACCCGGTCGACGACAACGGCCACGGCACCATGACGCTCGGCATCATCGCCGCCGCCGCGAACAACAGGATCGGCGTGGCCGGTGTCGGCTGGAACGTGAAGGCGATGCCGGTGAAGGTGCTGGACGCCGACGGCATCGGCAGGGACTCGGACATCGCCGAGGGCATCAACTGGGCGGTCGCGCACGGCGCCAAGGTGATCAACATGTCGCTCGGCGGCGCCGGGTACAACTCCGTCCTCGAGAACGCGGTCGCGAACGCGGTCGCCCGTGGCGTCGTCGTGGTTGCCGCGGCCGGCAACGAGGGCACCGACGTCGTGCAGTACCCGGCGGCGTTCTACGGCGTGATCGCGGTCGGCGCTACCAACCCCGGTGGCGTCAAGACGGACTTCAGCTCGTACGGCAACTGGGTCGACATCGCCGCGCCGGGCTGGGACATCCTCAGCACCGGATCGCGCGCGCTCACCCCGTCCGGGTACGAGCCGTACTGGTACTGCACCGGCACCTCCTGCTCCGCCCCGATCGTGGCGGGCGTCGCGGCGCTGGTGAAGAACAAGTGGCCGACGTTCACCCCGATCCAGGTGGAGACGCGGCTCAAGGTCCTCGCGCGGGACGCCGGCCCGCGGGGCACCGACCCGTACTACGGCGCCGGCATCCTGGACGCGTACGCGGCGCTCGGTGGCAAGACCACCACCGACTTCCCGATGAACGGACCGGACAACAACGACCAGCCCGAGCGGGCGATCTCGGTCAGCCCGGAGTCGAGCCCGCTGACGACCACGATGGGCGTCGAGGGCGACGTCGACTGGTTCGAGGTCACCTCGGAGGCCGCGCGGAACCTGAAGATCTCGGTGACCGGCGCCGACTACCAGCCGGTGTACGCGGTCAACATGGGACCGCGGGTCAGCGTGTACGACGGCAACCTGATCTCGCTCGGCCGCAAGACCCAGGCCTTCCCGGACATCGACCCGGTGACCAAGAAGCCGAAGTGGGGTCCGCAGACCGCGACGGTCAACGTCAGTGCCAAGGCCGGCTCGACGTTCATTGCCGTCAGCAACGACAACGGCTCGCGGGACACCCGCCCGTACTCGCTGAAGGTCACCGAAGAGGGCAACGGCGGCGTCGACAACGACCAGACGTACGACCTGATGGACGTGCAGCCGCAGGCCTTCTCGACCGTGTCGGACCTGACCACCAAGCCGACCGTACGGTTCGCGCGGGACGTCACCGCCGGCACTGTCACGGCCAGCACGGTCCGGCTGGTCAACGGCCGGAGCGGTGCTGCTGTCGGCGCTGCCGTCGCCTACAACGCGACCACGCGGACCGCGACGATTTCGCCGACCGTGCCGCTGGCGGAGAACACGCCGTACCGGATCCAGATCGCCGACGGCATCACGCAGACCGCCGACGGGAGCCGGGTCGCGCAGAGCACCAGCACCTTCGCGACCGCGGATCTCGCTCCGGCCAAGCTGACCACGTTCGACGCGAGCGGTGCGTATCTGGCGGCGAACCTGACCTGGAAGATCCCGGCGATCAGCGACCTCGACCAGGTCATCGTCCGGCGGAACGCGAACAGCAAAGTGCCGACGTTGACCACCGGGACACTCGTGTACTCGGGGACCGCATCGGCCTTCAAGAACACCGGCCTGGCGCAGGGCGTCACGTACACGTACGCCGCCTGGGTCAAGGACCGCGGCGGGAAGGTCAGCGCGGTCTCGACCAGCCAGCTGCTCGGTATGAAGACCACGCTCAGCCCGACGGCGTCCGTGCTCAACTACGGCGGGACCGTCACGCTGCGCGGAAGCACAGTGCGGATCGACAACAAGGCGTACGCCGGACTGCCGACCAACCTGTACGTGCGGCCGAAGAACTCGTCCACGTTCAAACTGCTCGCCGCGCTGAAGACGTCGTCGACCGGGGCGGTCAGCTACGCGTACAAGCCGGCCGCGTCGTCGGTGTTCATGATGACGTTCCCCGGCAACACCGACCTGATGGGCACCCGGACCCCGGACATCACCGTCCAGGTCGCGCCGACAATGTCCGCCACGCTCGCACCGACGGCGATCAAACTCGGCAAGACCACCGCGATCAGCGGGTACGTGGCGCCGGCGCACGCCGGACAGAGCGTTTACCTGCAGCAGTACGGCAGCAAGGTGTGGAAGTCGATCGCGTCGGTCAAGCTCAGCTCGTCCGGCAAGTACGCCTTCGGCATCAAGCCCGCCATCCGCGGACCGATCGCCTACCGCGTCTGGTTCCCGGGCGACGCCGACCACGCGCAGGCCTTCACAGCGAACAAGATCGTCACCGTCAGCTGACGCGATCCCACTTCCCCAGGGAGCAGAACAGATGAAACCGAACCGGCGCCACGTCCTGATGGCGGCCACCGCGGCCGCCGTGGCGACCGTCGCCACCAGCGAGGCGGGCACGGCCCAGACCGCCGCGGCCGCCGACCCGTACGGCTCGGGTGCGCTCGGGGACTGGACAGTCCTCAGCCACTCGGTCGCGACGGAGGCGACCATCACGTACGTCCGGGACAACGACGGCGTCTACATGTTCGGTGACAGCATCTCGGTACAGGACGGCAAGGCGCTCGCATCCCAACTGATCGCCCGCACCGGCAAGACCATCGCCGTACACAACTGGTCCGGCCGCCCCACCGCACCCGCCGTCGACGCGCTACAGAACTGGGCAGTCCGGTACGGCATGCCGCGCCGGATCCTGATGGCGACCGGTTCGAACGACATCTTCAACCCGCCCGTCTTCGCCGCCCAGGTGGACCGCACGATGCGGATCGTCGGCAGCCGGCGGGAGGTCGTTTGGGTCAACGTCCAGTGCGCCCGGACCGCCAAGGCGGCGGCGGTCCAGCTGGCGGACCAGCGGAACAGTGCGTGGATCAACTCACAGCTGTTGGACGCGGAGAAGAAGTACTCCAACCTGACCGTCGTCCGCTGGGCGGAGTCGCTCGCCGCGGCTCCGTCCCACCTGACGACGTACCTCCGCGAGGGCGTCCACACCTCAGTCCCCGCCGGCCAAACCGCCCGCAACAACCTCATCCTCAAAGCCCTTATGTCGGTCTAGAAACCCACCCGAGGCGTTGGGGTTACTGTCCTTCGGAGAAGACGGTCTTGGCCGCTTGGATCGCGGACATCGCTTTGGGCCAGCCGGCGTAGAAGGCGAGGTGGATGATCGCCTCTTTGAGCTCGGCTTCGGTGAGCCCGTTCTGCCGGGCGAGACGCAGGTGGTTGGGCAGCTGTTCGAAGCTGCTCGAGGTGAGCAGGCTGGCGACTGTGATGAGGCTGCGGTCACGCGGCGAGAGTTCGGTGCGTTCCCAGACGTCGCCGAACAGCACGTCGTCGGTAAGCTCGACGAGCTTGGGCGCGAAGTCGCCGATAGCTCGTTGGGCGGGTGTGGATTCAGCCATGGTGGATTCCTCCGGTTCAGGCGTCGAAGTCGGTGCTGCGGCTGAGGTCTTCCCACGCGTCCGCATCGGCGCGCAGGGCGTCGAGTGCGGCGCGGAAGCCATCGGAGGTGTCGTTGCCGAGCAGCAGCAGGTACGGCGGGTTGCCGGACTCGACGGCCTCGATGAGCGCGGTAGCGGCCTTGGCCGGGTCGCCGGGCTGCTTGCCGTGGCCGGTGTCGTGCTCCTTGCGGCGCTTGCCCGCGGTGTCAGCGTAGTCGGCGATCGGTACGGCGGACTGGGTCAACGACCGTCCGGCGAAGTCGGTGCGGAAGCCGCCGGGCTCGACGACCAATGCGGTGATGCCGAGTGGCGCGACCTCTTTGCGCAGCGACAAGGTGAGAGCTTCGATCGCTGCTTTGACGGCGGAGTAGTAGCCGGAGCCCTCGGGGCAGATCCGTGCGCCGATCGAGGACAGGTTCACGATGGTGCCGCGGCGGCGGGTGCGCATACCGGGCAGGACGGCCTTGATGGTGCGGACGGCACCGAAGACGTGGGTGTCGAAGAGTTGCCGGACAGCGTCGTCCTCGCCTTCCTCGACGGCTGCACGGTAGCCGTAGCCGGCGTTGTTGACGAGGACGTCGACGGCGCCGAACCGGTCCTCGGCCGCACTGACAGCTGCAGTGACTTGTGGATCGTCGGTGACGTCGAGCGGGAGAGCCAGGGCAGTGTCGGGGTACTTGTCGGCCAGGTCCCGCACTTTCGCGACGTCACGGGCGGTGACGACGGCGTTGTGCCCGCGATCGAGGACAGCCTCCGCGAAAGCGCGGCCGAGGCCGGTGGAGCAGCCGGTGATGAACCAGGTGGTCATGGAGTGCCTTTCGATTCAGTGTTCGCAGCTGGTCAGGGCAGCCCGATGCGTTGCAACCAGTCGGTGACCTGGGCCCGGGCTTGCTGGGCTTGCTCGCCGCGGACGGCCAGGCCTTCGCCGAGGGTGGCGCCGGCGCAGGTGCGGGCGTAGTCGCGTTCGGTCGTGCCCAGCCCGGACATGGCGTACGTGGTGAAGGGGTGAACGGTCTTGCCGGTGAAGTCGAGCTTTTCGGTGAAGGTCGACATGATCATCGGCGCGCGCACGTTCCAGATCGGGCTGCCCAGCAGTACGACGTCGTACTGATCGATGCGTGGAAGCGGTTTGGCGATCGCCGGGCGGACGTCGGTTTCCTGCTCGCGGACGTTGCGGGCGACAGTCTCGTCGTACCTGTCCGAGTAGGGGTCCGCGGCCTCGATCCGGTAGACGTCGCACGCGACGACGTCCGCGATCAGGTTCGCGACAACCTCGGTGTTACCGACCTTCAGCCAGGTACGGCCGCCATTGTCGTAGTTCTCGCCGGGCCACGAGAAGTACGCGACCAGAACCTTCGCCTCGCTGGTCTTTGCGGGCGCGGTCGACGGTTGCACCGTTGGGGATCCTCCTCGGCCCGTGCTCGGGCTCTCGGCGCCGGGTTCTGTTCCTTGGCTGCAGCCGCCGAGTGCTGCTGCGACGAAGGTGCCGGTGACGCCTGCGAGGGCGAGGCGGAGCAGTTGCCGGCGCGGCAGGTCGCTGGAGTTGCTTGGCTGTCGATGCATCGGGGCGTCAGTCGATCCTGAGGCCACCGAGGGAGATGACCATGGCGGGATCGCGGTGGTCGAAGAACTGGCTGTCGCCGGTGTCGAGGGCCGCGATCTGCTTGAGCTCGTCGTCGGTCAGCGTGAAGCCGAAGATGTCGAGGTTCTGGGCCATCCGGTCCGGGCGGACGGACTTGGGGATGACGACGACGTCGCGCTGGACGAGCCAGCGGAGCACGACCTGGGCGACCGACTTGCCGTGGGCCTCGCCGATCGCGGGGAGGACGGGGTTGGTGAACAGGTTGTTGCGACCCTCGGCGAACGGACCCCACGACTCGATCTGGACACCGCGCTCGCGCATCAGTTCCTGGTCGGCGACCCGCTGGTGGAACGGGTGAGTCTCGATCTGGTTGACCGCCGGCGTGATCTCGTTGTGCTCGATCAGGTCGACGAGCCGGTCGGGATAGAAGTTCGAGACCCCGATCGCCCGGGCCCTGCCCTCGGAGTAGATCTGCTGCAGGGCGCGCCACTCGCTGTAGTAGTCACCGAGCGGCTGGTGGATCAGGTACAGGTCGAGCTGGTCCAGGCCGAGCCGGCGCAGCGAGGCGTCGAACGCGCGCAACGTGTCGTCCTCCACACTGCCGGTCGGTGCGTGCTGGATCCACAACTTCGTGGTGACGAACAGCTCGTCGCGGGCGATGCCGCTCGCGGCGATTGCGGCGCCGACGGCTTCCTCGTTGCCGTACGAAGCGGCGGTGTCGAGGTGGCGGCATCCGGCCTCGATGGCGGCTTCGACGGCGGCCTGGGTCTGGTCGTCGGGGATCTGGAAGACGCCGAATCCGAGGATCGGCATCTCGACACCGCTGTTCAACGTGACGGTCTGCATGGCTGTGTTCACCTTTCTTCGGTGGGGTCGTGAGGTTTGCGCAGGGTCAGGCTGAGCGCGGCGGTAACGCCCAGGACGGCTACGGTGGCGATCAGGCCGGTCCGGAGCCCCTCCATGAAGAGCCGGTGCCCGGCGATGATGGCGCCGATGCCGGCGACTCCAAGGGAGCCGCCGAGCTGCCGGAACGTGTTGAGCACGCCGGACGCGGTGCCGGCGAGCCCGGACGGAGCGTGGTCGAGCACCAGCGAAGCGATCGGCGGAACCGTCAATGCACCGCCAACGCCGACCGGGACCATCGCGGCCGCCACGTTCCACAGCGGCGCGCTGACCGGCATCGCCACGATGAGAACCAGTCCCCCGCACTGCACCAGCAGCCCTGTCGTGACGAGAGCCCGAGGGCCGAACCGGGAGGTCAACGCGGCAGCTTGTGAGCTGATGATCGTGACCAGCCCGGTCATCGGCAAGAACAGCAGGCCGGTGAGCAGCGCTGAGGCTCCGCGTTGCTGCTGGAAGTGCAGGCTCTGGACGAAGACGACGCCGTAGAAGGCAGCCATCGAAGTGAACGCGATCGCCAACGCGACCGACAGTTGGCGCGACCTGAACAGCGACAACGGCAGCATCGGTTCCTGTCCACGTGCTTGCGACGTCACGAAAGCGATGGCGGCAACGGCTGTGGCCGCGGTGAGTCCGACGATGACCGGGCTGGTCCAGCCGCGGCTGCCACCTTCGATCACGACGTAGCTGAGCGACCCCAACGCAACGATCGCGGAAACCTGACCGACGGGATCGAAGCGGGCCGGGCGCCGGGGTGCCGACGCGGTCCGGGAGACGCAGGCGAGCGCAAACGCCGCGACGGGCAGGTTGACCCAGAAGATCAGCCGCCAGTCCAGCAGCGTCAAGGCGCCACCGGCAATCGGTCCGGCTGCGGCCGCTACCGACCCTCCGACCGCCCATAGCCCGACGGCGCGGGTCCGCTGGCGCGAGTCAGTGAAGCCCTCGCGAATCAACGCCAGCGAGGTCGGTGTCACGAGCGCCGCACCGGCTCCTTGGAGCAGCCTGGCGACGATCAGCGTTCCGAGGCTCGGCGCGAAGCCACACCCGGCCGACGCCACGGCGAACAGCAGCATGCCGAGGGCGTAAGCGCGCCGTGCTCCGATCCGGTCGGAGACAGACCCGGCGAACAGGATCAGCGCCGAGAAGGTCAGCGTGTAACCCGTGACCACCCACTGCAGCCCGGACAGGCCGCCGCCGAGCGTACGGCCGATATCCGGCAGCGCAACGTTAACGATCTGGGCATCCAGAGCCACCACAAAGAACCCGAGCATCGCCCCACCAACAGCGGCGACCTGCCGACGATCGAACGACCCCCGACCGGCCAGCGCGGCCGCTCCCGGCACCGGTGCGGCCGGTGCCGGTGTGGCCGAGGCCGGTGTGGCCGAGGGCGGGGCCGGTGTGGCCGGGACCGGTCCCGGTGCTGCCGGTGCAGCCGGTCCCGGTGCCGATGTGCCCGGTGCCGATGTGCCCGGGGCCGATGTGCCCGGTCCCGGGGCCGGTGTGGCGGTGGTGTTGCTGGTCATGTGTCCAGGAGACAGGTGCCTGGGCCGCGAGTGAGAGTTCCCGCTGTACCAGGTACCAGCAGACCCTCCCAGGCCGGACAGATCCCGCCGTACCGTGGTCACCGTGAGCAACAAGGACGACGTACGTGAGTTCCTGACCAGCCGGCGAGCCAACGTGACGCCGGAGCAGGCCGGGCTGCCCACGTTCGGCGACAAGCGCCGCGTCGCCGGCCTCCGGCGCGAGGAGGTCGCGCTGCTCGCCGGCGTCAGCGCCGACTACTACACCCGGCTCGAGCGCGGCAATCTGTCCGGCGTCTCCGATCAGGTCCTGGACGCCCTCGCCCAGGCACTGCGCCTGGACGACGCCGAACGAGCCCATCTGTACGACCTCGCGCGCGCCGCCACCGGCCCGGTACGCGGCTCGCGCCGTACCGCCGTGTCCAAGGTCCGCCCCGGCATCCATCGCATCCTGGAATCGCTGACCACCCCGGCCTACGTACGCAACGCCCGCACCGACATCCTCGCCGCCAACGACCTCACCTTCGCGCTGTACGGCGACATCCTGGACCGCGACCGGATGCCGCTGAATCTGGCGAAGTTCTTGTTCCTCGACCAGCGGGCGCCCACGTTCTTCCTCGACTGGGAAACCGTCGCCGACGACTCCGTCGCCGCCCTGCGCGTCGAAGCCGGGCACAATCCGCACGACAAGAGCCTGACCGACCTCGTCGGCGAACTGGCCACCCGAAGCGATGAGTTCCGCGTCCGCTGGGCCCGGCACAACGTCAAACACCACCGCACCGCCGCCAAACGCCTCCACAGCCCCCTGATCGGCGACATCGACCTCACCGGCGAAGCCATGGAACTACCCGGCGACGGCCTCGTCATCATCACCTACACCGCCGAACCCGGCAGCCCCGCCGGCGAAGCCCTCCGCTTCCTGTCCAGCTGGGCAAACCGCACCGCAGCCCAACCACAACAGGCCACACCCGAATACGACACCTGACCGTGACGGGGACGAATCCACGAGCACCGGCGCCCGGCGTACGAGATGATTCCCTTGCCTGCGACGTAACCGAGCCGATCCTCCCGGAAACGGCGCCCTGTCATCTTTGCCGCTCGGGCCGGGTTGCTCGATGAGCGCTCGGGCCGGTTGCTGGACGAGACCGAGGCAACGCACCACCTTCGCTCGATCTGGCCGAACCGGCTGCACCGGAGCTCACCAAGGCGCTCGAACACCCGCCCGGCCCGCACGGCACGCCCGGCGAATCACGCTTCGAGTTGAACTGAGACCGCCCGACGAGATGCGGTCATGGTCGCGCAACGGCAAGGACTTCACGCAATCATCCGGTCGACCAACTCGTCGGCCCGCGAAGTTCCCCGACCTCCGACCCGACATCCAAGCCGCGCTCCCGGCCCAGGCCGACACCGACTGCGTGCTCGACGTGGAACTGGTGGTGTGGAACTGGTGGTGTGGATCGGCGAGCGGATTGACTTCGACGCGGTCCTGCCGCGCACAAGCGGCGAACGCCGCACCGCGCGTTGACCTGTCGGAACGCAGCCCGAGCGGCCAACTGCGAACTCATGACCCAGCTCAATAGGACACTCACCGACCGCGAGCTGCGTCGAACGAGCGATCGGCATTTCAGCTGCGGCCGGGTTGCCTCAGTCCGTAGGCTGCGGCGCGTGGAATTGCGGACGACATTGGACCGACTGGTGGCTGCAGCATCGCTCCCGCCGGTGGCTGAAACCGCGCCCTTGCCCGGCCTGGGGCTGGACAATCAGCTACTGCTAGCGACGCTCGTCAACGATCAGCAGGTCCTGCTTCGGCAAGGGCCAGCTTCGATTTCGCCCGCGCCTCGGGCCCGGTTCCTCGAGTTGCATCAGGTCGGTGCACCACGCCTGTGGGCTGCGGATGAATCCGGTGCCGTCCTGGTCGACTTCGTGGCCGGCGAGACAATGGTCGCCGCGGCCGAGCGCGGCGCGGTGACCGATGAGGTGTGGCGGCGTCTTGGGCAGGCATATGCCCAGGTCCACAGGGTGCAGTTTCCGAGGACTCTTACCGGCAAGTTCGGCCCGCAGGGATTGGAACTTTCACCCGACGATCCGGTCGAAAATCTCCTCACGACGGTTGATTCCGGCGAGCCGTGGGTCGGTCGGCATCGACCGTACTTGACCGGGCATCTCGCACGGCTGAGGTCACGGATCAAAGAGCGTGCCGATGAGGTCCGTGCTGAGATCCCGTGCCTTAGCCACGGCGATCCGAACTGGCACAACGTCGTGGTGGGCGACGGATCGGCGACGTTGATCGATTGGGATTTTCCCGCGGTGCGGTATCCGTTGGATGAGCTGGCGGGCGTGGAGGAACACGCGTACATCCACGGATTCGCCGAGTTGCCTGCCGCGTTCTTCGCCGGGTACGGACGTGAAGTGTCTCGGCCGTTGCTGCGCCTCTATCGCATCGCGAGCTGTCTGCGGACGTTGAGTAGTCCTGACTGGGCAGGGATGCTTGTCGACGAAGCCATGCCCGCTGGGCAACTGGCGATGATTCGTCGCTTCTATCAGGGGTGGTCGAACTGGTTCGACGACCTCCCCGGTCTCCTCAACCAGACCTAGCCGACCGGGATCCACCACCCGCTCGAAATCGATCCACCAAGTTCGATCCAGAGGCCCGGACATCCCCCGGATCGCTACCGCTGGGTGGCGCGGTCGGCGTACCGAGATGAACGAGCGTGCGGCGGTCGTGCGCCGCACACTGATCCCCTCGATGATCTGGTCGCGCTCATTTGGTGAGAGGCCACCGACGTGTGTGCCTGGTGTGAACATGGCGCGCATGTAGCGCCGTACGTGCGTGGTGAGTACGTCGCGGCAGGTGCTTGGTGCGCGTTCGTGGTGCGTGCGTGCGTGCATCGTGCGTGCGTGCGTGCGTCGTGCGTGCGTCGTGCGTGCGTGCATGGTCCGTGCGGCCGTGCGTCGTGGTGCGTGCGTGGCGCGTACGTCGTGGTGGGTGCGCGGTGTAAGTGGGCGTTGGGCGTACGGGGCGTGGGCGTGCCTCGGGTGTGGGGTCGGCAGCGGCTCGTGCGGTGGTGGGCGGCTAGTGGTGGAGCGGTTTGGTGGATGGAGCGGTTTGGTGGATGGAGCGGTTTGGTGGATGGAGCGGTTTGGTGGACGGAGCGGGTTGATGGATGGGGCGCGGTGGGTGGATGGAGTCTGTTAATGGGTGGAGCGGAGGAAGTTGATTAGGGGAACAGGTGTTCGAGTTTCGGGTATGGTGGGGGGATGGGTGGTGAGATTCAGGGGTCGTTGCTGGACTCGTTTGGGGAGCCGGCGGTGGGGGCGTTGGGTGGGGTGCGGCGCACTGTGCTCGGGCGGGGGGCTTGGGTTGATGTGCTGCCTGGGTGGCTTCAGGGGGCTGATGAGGTTTTTGAGCGGTTGGCTCGGGAAGTGCCTTGGTACGCGGAGCGGCGGCAGATGTATGACCGGGTGGTTGATGTGCCGCGGTTGTTGTGTTTTTACGGGGAGGATGATGCGTTGCCGCTGGGGGTTCTGAGTGAGGCTCGGGATCGCCTCAGTGCGTATTACGCGGAGGAGCTGGGGGAACCGTTTCGGACGGCTGGGCTGTGTTACTACCGGGACGGGCGGGACAGTGTTGCGTGGCATGGGGATCGGATCGGGCGCGGGAACGACGAGGACACCATGGTTGCGATCTTGTCGGTGGGTGAGCCGCGGGTGCTCGCGCTGCGGCCGCGGCCCGGTGCTGCGGGTGGGGCAGGTCTGACTCGTAGGGCTGGAGGTGCTGGTGGTGCCAGTGGTGCTAATGGGGTGAATGGTGCTGGTGGGGTTGTTGGTGTGAGTGATTCATGTGGGTCTGAAGGTGCCGGTGGTGCTGGTGGTGTGGGTGGCACAAGCAGTGCCAGCCGCGCTAATGGTGCCGATGGTGTGGGTGGTGCCAGTGGTACCAGCCGCGCTAGTGGTGCGGATGGTGTGGGTGGTGCCAGTGAGGCTGGTGCTGTGGGTGGTGCCAGTGAGGCTGGTGCTGTGGGTGGTGCCAGTGACGCTGGTGCTGTGGGTGGTGCCAGTGATGCTGGTGCTGTGAGTGGTGCTGGTGGGGCTGTTGGTGTGAGACGTTCTAATGAGGTGGATGTTGTGAATGGGGCTGGTGGGGCGCGGGGGGCAGGTGGGGGGACGGTTCGGTATGCGCTTGGGCATGGGGATTTGATTGTGATGGGTGGGTCTTGTCAGCGGACTTGGGAGCATGCGATTCCGAAGGCGGCGGGGCGGGTGGGGCCGCGGATCAGCATTCAGTTCCGGCCGCGGGGCGTTCGGTGAGGGCGGGTTAGGCGGCTAGGGGTTGGGGGGCTGCTGGTTGGTAGATGGCTGTTGGGGCCGAGTAGGCGGATGTTGGCGGCTTGGCAGATGGCGATTGCGGCTTTGGCCCATTGGTCGTCGAGGTCGGGCCAGCGGGGTGGACCGGAGCGGCCTAGGGCGAGGATGAGGCCGGTGCCGGGGGCCGTTCGAACGGCGGGGATTACTGCGGAGAGCGCGGTGGAGCAGAGGCCGGCGGGTGCGCCCTCGGCCCCGGGCTCGGATGGATGCGCCGGTGGGTGCTCGGCCTCGCAACCGGGTGGATGCGCGGCTAAGCGCTCGACGTGACCAGGTCGATGGGCGGGTGGGTGCTCGGCCACGTCACAGGGTAGATGCGCGGGTCGGCGCTCGGGGACGTCAGCGGGTGGGTGCTCGGGGACGTCAGCGGACGGCTGGGCGGGTGGGTGCTCGGCCACGTCACAGGGTGGATGGGCGGGTCGGGGTTCGGGGAGGTCAGCGGGTAGATGCGCGGGTCGGCGCTCGGGGACGTCAGCGGACGGCTGGGCGGGTGGGTGCTCGGCCACGTCACAGGG
>NZ_BAAAPH010000027.1:0-63837 GCF_039531045.1 Kribbella hippodromi
AGCCACCCCGCGAATATCCCCGCCCCCGGCGCAACCGCCCCACAAACACCCGGCCCCGGGTAGCCACCCCCGCGAACATCCCGGCGTTCAGGCAGCCACCCCCGCGAACATCCCGGCCTTCGAGCAGCCACCCCGCGAATATCCCCGCCCCCGGCGCAACCGCCCCACAAACACCCGGCCTCCGGGCAACCACCCCACCCCGAGCAACGACTGCAACTGCCTCAGCTCTTGGCAATCAGCGGCTTACAAGCGAGGTCTGGTCCGGGTGCTGCACCGCCTGGGGTGCCATCGACGGCGACCTGGGCTGCAACAGCAGCGGGCTCCGTGTCCGGCCTGTCGAACGCCCAACCTTCTTCAGCTCCCCGGCCCCGACGTCGGTGCCGCATCCCGGCGGCTGGACAGTACGTATACGTCCACTACCCGTCGGCCGGCCGGCCAGCCAGCGTGAGTCCGCCCGCAGTGGCCATATACGTACTGTCGAGCTGCAGTGCCGAGCGCGTTCGCTCCGGGTGCGCAGCTTGAGGGGTTCGCCTTTGAAGTGCATCCTTCGCCAACCGCATGCGGGCGGTGAAGGATGCAGAGGAGAGGTTCACCATCGAATCGCCGCCGCATCGGGGTTCCGCGTCGGCAAGCGCGCTGGCCCTCGTACGCCGCCAGCGCCCGCCAGCACCAGCGCCCCGAGGGGGCCAGCGCTCTGCGGGGGCCAGCGTCCCGCGGGGGCCAGCGTCCTGCGAGGGCGAGCGCCGTGCGAGGGCCAGCGCCCTGCGAGGGCCAGCGCCGTGCGAGGGCCAGCGCCGTGCGAGGGCCAGCGCCCTGCGAGGGCGAGCGCCGTGCGAGGGCCAGCGTCCTGCGAGGGCCAGCGCCCTGCGAGGGCGAGCGCCGTGCGAGGGCCAGCGTCCCGGGAGGGCGAGCGCCCTGCGAGCGCCAGCGTCCCGCCAGGGCCAGCGCCCTGTGAGGGCAGCGCCGGCGCCCCGTCAGGGCGAGGCGTGAGCCGGGGCGAAATCTGGGTCTGGGCCCGGGGTCGCGCGGAGTTGGGTCGCGTTCAGTCGAGCAATCGGGTCGGTCGGTGGTGGTCCGGGCTGCGGTTCCTGCACTGGTGTGTCATTAGGCGGGAGGTTGTGCGCGTTCGGCTGCGGCCGGTGGTGGTCCGAGTTGTGGTTCCTGTGCCTGGGTGTCTTCAGGCGGGAGGTTGTGCGCGCTCGGCACGCATTGTCAGATGGTGATTTGTGGGGGTTGGGTGGGGGACCAGGACTTGGACCATTGGGTGGCGAAGTCGAGGTTGGCGGGGGAGTGGGGGGTCAGGCGGACGGTTGCTGTGGGCAACGGTGGGCGTGGGGTGGTGCGGAGGTCGGCGATGACCTCGGCGAAGCGGTGGCCGGTGGGTTTGATTTTGTTGTTGACGTCGATCAGGCCCAGGTCGTACTCGAGGTCGGCGAAGCCGCCGTGGTGTCGGTGGATGTCGTGGGAGGCCCACCAGGTGACGGCGGTGACGGCGGGTACGGAGAGTGCGTTGCGGAGGAGGCGTTCGGTGGCGTGTTCGATGCTGACGTCGGTGACCCACTCGGGTGCGATGCCAATTTCCTGGATCCAGATCGGTCGCGGCGTCGTCTGGTGTGCGGCGGCGACCTGAGCGAGGTACGCGCCGATCGACCAGGCGAGATCGTTGTCTTCGCCGAAGTGGCCGATGAATCCGCTGAAGTACGGCCAGGCATGCACCGTTGTGATGTCGGGTTCGTTGGCGAGCAGTGCGCGGCTGAAGCCGACCTCCGATGTGGTCCATGGCTGGTGGTCGGCGCCGAGCACAACGGGTACGTTCGGCGCGGCGGATCGTACGCTGCCGATCAGGGTCCGTGCCCAGCCGTCCAGGTCCGCCTCGGTGACCTGCTGTGGTTCGAAGCCGACCAGCATGTTCGGCTCGTTGCCGAGGTCGATCCCGGCGCCGGCCGGATGCGTGCCGACCAGCTCCGCGACCGCGCCGACCATGGTCTTGGCGGCCGACACCGCGAGCGGATCGGTGAACAGATTGCCCCGCGGCATCCACGGCGGCCGGAACACCCACCCGGACAGGAACCCGTTGAGTACGGTCACCCACACCTCGAGACCCGCGTCGTGCGCGCGATCCAGCAGTACGGTCAGCCGGGACATCGCGGTCGCCGACACCGAGGTCGGCGATGGCTGGAACACGGGCCAGAGGCACTGGATCCGGATGTGATCACAGCCGAGGGCCGCAATCGCCGCAAGATCGTCGACAATCGACAATTCGTCGAAGTCGAGCCAAGCGTTCCACCACTGCTCTCGCGGAACATAGTTGACCCCAAAGGCCGGCCGGTCCGGGTCGATCATGAGTTACCTCGGCAATCGCACTGTGGTTTGCGCCCGGCGGTTCGGCAGCGTCGCGTCGGTGGGTCGGCCGTGCAGCGGGCGGTGAACAGCGGTCAGTCTGCACTGGACCGTACGACGCCAAGGACCTGCCCCCGGTTCGAGCGGCCGCCCTAGACCATCCGAGCCTGAGCGTCCGAGCCTGAGCGTCCGAGCATGAGCTTCCGGGTCCGGGCGCCGGGTTCGAGTGCCGGGGCCGAGCATCCGAGGTGTGCGCTGGGTCAGAGCGTGCGGACGGCGACGCCGCGGGTCGAGGTGGTCAGGTGGTTGTGCAGGATCGCGTCGCCGGTTGGGGTGAAGACCGGATGTGGGTGCCAGGGGTGCTGGGTGGCCGTGGTGCGGGCGATCGGGCGGGACGTACCGGTTGCGAGGTCGATGAGCAGTACGTCGGAGATGTTGCCGGCGTCCTGCCAGCCGCGGCCTGGTTTGTCGTACGGGCCGGAAGTGTCGACAATCGCGTACTGGCCGTCGCGGCTGATGTCGCAGTGCCAGTACCGTTCCCCGGCGCCGACCAGTCGCGGCGGACGGTCATCCGGGTACGCGAAATAGAGGCCGCGCGGTCCGGCGTTGCTGCTCCCGTACGCGACGACGAGCGCCGCCGTGTCGTGGTGGCACCAGCGTTCGTGGCCGACGGCAACAAATTCGCCGGGGCTGTCGGAGATTGCCTGTTGGTCCAGTGCGCACTGCCCGTTCGGTGCGGCGTCGGCGTGCCAGGACCAGACGCGGTCAGGGGTTTGCAGGGTCGGTCCTTCCTTGCTGAAGGCGAGCCGGCTTTCGTCGTGCGGGCAGTAGTGGATGTGGTTCGCGTACCAGGGTTTCTCGAAGAGCAGGGTGGTCTGACCAGTCGCCACCTCGACTTCCCAGGCTGACCAGATCGTTCCGGAGTCCGCGGTCGCGGCGACTCGGGTGCCGTCGGCGGTGATGCTCACCAGCCCGTCGAGCGTGTGTCCGGCCGGTGGGCGCCAGAGCGGTTCGAGCGCGCCGTCGGCGTCTGCCACGTGGAGTACGTTGCCGATCACGACTGCCAGCCGGCCGGAGCCGCGGGCGATGTCGAACCAGATCAGTCCGTTCGGCGTACCGGCGCGGTCGGCTGGGATCGGCGGGAGTACGTGGAGGACCCGTTCGTCGGGGTTTGGCCCGCGCCAGCGCACGCTGATGATGCGTACGGCGTCGGCGTCGTACCGGGCAAGTGCCACCCGCTCACCGCCGTCATGGAAGCCGTTGCAGTGCGGATACGTCAGGTGTGCGTCCAGCGCGAGCATCAAATCCTCCGAGGTAATCAGACCAGGTGGTTGTCAGACCAGGTGGTGGTCGGACCGGGTAATGGTCAGACCAGTTGCACGGGGCGTAGGAGGGTTGCGGACTTGGTGGTTGCGATGCCGTCGCCCCAGGTGGACCAGTTGCGGACGGTGCCGTCGTTGTCGTTCACCAGGAGAGACAAGCCGAAGGGGGCGGTTGGTGGTCCGGCGATTCCGAGTGCGGTCCAGGGGACCGTGATTTGGTAGTGCGTGGTGGTGCCGCTGCGGGTGATGTTGGCGGAGGCGCCTGGGGTGAGGCCGGCGGACTGGCCTGGTGGTGGGGACCAGGTGTAGACCGCTGGTCCGGTTGGGAGCAGGGCGGCGCCGAGTTCGACTCGCTGGTTGTTGAGGCCGGGCAGTTGCGGAGTCACAGCGAACTGGATGCTGTCCGCGCTCCACATCAGACTCGGGTCGGTGTTCGGCTGATTGTGCGTGTTGTCGGTGACGTCGGCGGTCAGGACCAGCGCGTTCTCGGTGTACGACGGCTTGAGTGTGCCGGACAGATCAGCCGCCCCGCCGTATCCGCTTGGGTAGTTATGGGTCGTTTGGGTGCCGAGGTTGATGCCGGGGGTGGTGGTGTTGCCGAGTGGTTCGATCGGGTTCCAGCCGGTCCAGCCCTGGTCGGTCAGTTGGGTGCCGTCGGCGAGGGTGACGCGGTCGAGGAACCAGTGCTTGTCCCAGGCCGGCAGTTTCGGTACGTCGATGGTGACAGTTGTGCTTCGGCCTGGGGGTACGTCTGGCAGGTCGGTGACTGTGCCGCGGCCTAGATAGGTGGCGCCTTCGGTCAGTTGCCAGTAGACCGAAGATACGGGGATTGTTGACAATCGACGGTGGTTGGTGATGGTTACCTTGAGCTGATTTTGCAGATTGTCGACAGCTGGGGCGGTGGTGATCTCGGTCGCCGGCCGGACGCTGGTGTCGGCGGTCAGCCGCGTCGTCGCCAGCGGCCCGACCCCGACACTCGCGGTCAAGCTGCGCTCCCCGGTCTGAGCCGAAGCCGGAACCTGCACGGTCGCGCTCGTCGCGGTGCCGGTTGTGGATGGGCGGAGGGTGAAGGGCCGGCCGGCGATTGTTCCGTTGAGGACGTTACGGGTCGTGGCGGTGATCGTGGCCGGGATCGTCTCGCTGGTGTTGGACGCCGGCGGTACCGACAAGCGCACCGCCGGATGTGCATCGACCCGTACGGAACGGACAGCGGCCGCACCAGTCGCGCTTCGTACGAAGATCGGGTGCTTGCCGAGCTCAAGCGAAACCTGTCCGCCGATCGGCGTGTACGTCGACGCCCGGCCGTACTCGTCGGTGACTGTCAACGGACCAGTCGCCGCTACCTGCGTTGTGGTTGGCGTCGTCGCCCACATCACCCGGGTTGTCGACGATCCGGTGCCGAACCGGTACGAGTACGCCGGCGCGGCCAGGCCGTCGCTGCCGGTCAGCGGAAGGCCGCCGATCTGCCGCAGTACGGTCGCCTGCGTGACGAGTGACGGCTTCGGTGCCTGCGCGACAACCCCCGTCGTCGGTTGTTTGAGCTGGCCGAAGTTGTGTTCCTTGTTCGTCGGGTCCGAGCCGTCGTTGAGCAGGTCGTACCAGAAGTACTTGTCGATCCCGGCCGCGAACGCGAGCACCGGCAACCGGATCGCGAAGTCGGCCTGATCCGCCTCGGTCGCCACCCCCGGCATCACCTGCTGACCGGTCTCAGTGATCCACAGCGGCAGGTCCTTGCCGCCGTTGTGATCCCGGATCTGCTGCTTCAGCCAGGGCACCTCCGCGTACATCGTCTCCGGGTTCGAACCGGCGTAGTTGTGGAAGCTGAACGTGTCCAGGTACGACAGCGCGCCACCGTCCAGCAGCCCGGTGATCCACGGCTTGTCGATGCCCGCGGCAACGGGTCCGATCAGGTTCGCGTCAGTGTGCCCGCCGTTCACCTTCACCGCCTGGTGCGTGGCCTTCAGCAGGCCCAGGTAGCACCGGACCTTGTCGGCGATGGTCTGGTTGCAAGCCGTCGCGGTGTCGAACCCGCCGTTGAACTCGTTGTAGACCTCGATGTCCTTCGTGTATTGCCCGAAATGCTCGAAGATCGCATTGGTATACCGCCCGTACGCATCCCAGCCGGCCTGTGTGTACGGCGTGACGCCACCGTCGTAGTTCTTGTTGTTGTACGCGGAAATCAGCAGCGTGGTCAGACCCGCCTGTTTCGCGACCGGCACCTCCGCGTCGGTGATGTAGTTGCTCCACGTGTACGTGCCCGGCGTCAGCTCGACCGGGTTCCAGCTCTGGTCGGTGCGGGTGTACGTGAAGCCGAGCCGGCTCATCAGTGTGAACAGCGTCGAATCGTTCGGCTGGTGACCGAAGTGCATGTCCATGCCGAAGCGCTGGTCGTGCGTCGACGTACCAGGCGCGAATGACCCCAGCACGGCGAAGCTGGTCGGAACAGTGGTCGCGGTCGTACCGCTGCCGGCCGTCACGGACAGCGCGTAGTACCCGGGTCCGAGCGCCTTCACGTCGATGGCTCCGGTACCGCTGGACACCGGCGCGGTCCCGGTGGTGACCGGTACGCCGGCCTCGTCGGTGATCCGGAACGACACGGACGGTTGGTCGGACGAGACCGTGACGCTGCCGGCGCCGCGGTCGAAGACCAGCACCGGGTTGGTGATTCGCAGCGTCGCGACCGCGGCGGCAGCCGTACTCGGCACGGCGACCAAGGCGCCGGCGATCAGTGCACCGGCAATCAATGCGGCGGCCGGCAACCGAAGATGTGGATGAAGTCGAAGGCCCATGGGCGTACCTCCAGAGCGGGGAACAGCGCGTCGGGATCGACATCCTGCCCGGAAAGCGCGTTCCCGACAAGAGCAGATCTCCGGCTTTCTTGCCGACCAGCCGGAAAAGTCCGCCAAACACGGCGACGGACAGCGCTGTCCCAGGGACGATCGATATCATGACACCCGTGTCGAACGAACCGAATGGAACTCCCCGGCTGGCCGACGTCGCGCGCGCGGCAGGTGTGTCGCAGTCGACCGCCTCGCGGGTGCTTAACGGCAGCGCCCGGCAGGTCGCGGACGAGTACCGCGTGCGGGTGCTGGCCGCGGCCGAGCAGGTCGGCTACACCACCAACCTGGCGGCGCAGGCGATGGCTCGCGGTCACTATCCGGCCGTCGCGCTAGTGGTCGGTGACATCCGGGACCAGTTCTTCGCCCGGATCGCGTTCGGCGCGATGCGGGAGGCGTCGCGGCGCGGGTACATCCTGAACCTGCTTTCGACCGAGGGTGACGAGTCCCGCGAGCGGGATCTCGTGCAGGACCTGCGGCGGCAGCGTCCTGAGGCGCTCGTCCTGGCGCGCAAGCGGGACACGACCGCGCGGGCCGGGTCGCGACTGATGGAACAGCTGATAGGTTTCCAGCGGGAGAGCGGCCGGGTGGTGATCGTCGGCGAACCGTCCGAGCCTGTGCTGGCCGTCCGCCCACCGGACTTCGACGGTGGCAAGGCACTGGCCGGCGCGTTGCTCGAGCTGGGTTACCGCGATTTCGTCGTGTTCCTCGGCGACAACTCGATCCCGTCCGAGCGCGACCGCCTGGACGGTTTCCGGGTCGGTCTGTCCACCGGCGGCGTCGCCCTGCCGGACAGTCATGTGTACCTGACTTCGCCGTCGGCGGCCGGCGGGATCGCGGCGGCGACCGACTACCTGGCCGACCGGTCCAAGGCCGAGGTGATCGTCTGCACCGAGGACGACATCGCGTGGGGCGCGATCCAGCGCCTGCGGGGGAGCGGGCTGGAGATTCCCGGCGATGTCGCGATCGCGGGCTACGGCCGGCGCCGGTCCAGCCCGCTCGGAGACGACGCCGACTGGCTGACGACGGTGCGTTCGCCGCTCGAGGAGATGGGCGCCGTCGCGGTCAGCGCCGCGCTCGATCCGCTGGCAAGCGATGTCCCGCTCCCGGCCCCGGAAGTACATCTCGGCGGCAGCACACCCGACCGTACGCCACCGCGCGCCAGTCGTCGCAAGCGCTGAATCCTCGTAATTAAAGGCGTCACGACACCAAACCCCAGCTGATCACAAGAGCGCGGCGGCACCGGCCGGGCTCTTGACAGTACGGGCGCTGAGCCGTACTTTCTCGGGAAAGCGCATTCCCATCAATGCTGGAGTACTCCGTTGACGATGTCCTTCCTGGCAAAGCTGCGCCGCGACCGGATGCTGCTGCTGTTCGCGGCGCCCGGCATGATCCTGCTGATCGCGTTCCACTACGTCCCACTGCTGGGGAACGTGATCGCGTTCCAGGACTACCTGCCGTTCCTCGGCATCCGGAACAGCGAATGGGTCGGGCTGCAGAACTTCGGCGTGATGTTCGGCGCGGACGGCGCATTCCTGACCGCGCTGAAGAACACGCTGCTGCTCTCGCTGATCCAGACGGTGTTCGTCTTCCCGGTACCGATTCTGCTCGCGCTGGCGCTGAACAGCCTGCTGTCGGAGCGGATGAAGAAGCTGGTGCAGTCGATCCTGTACCTGCCGCACTTCCTGTCCTGGGTCATCGTGGTCTCCCTGTTCCAGCAGATCCTCGGCGGCAGCGGCATGCTCAACCAGGTGCTGCGCGCGCACGGCGGTCACCTGATCAACGTGATCGGCAACCCGGACGCGTTCTTCGCCCTCCTCACCAGCCAGGTGATCTGGAAGGACAGCGGCTGGGCGACGATCCTGTTCCTCGCGGCGCTGTCCCGGATCGACACCGAGCAGTACGAGGCGGCCGCGGTGGACGGAGCGTCGCGGGCGCGCCAGCTCCTGCACGTCACGTTGCCGGGGCTGCGCGGCATCATCGTGCTGCTGCTCATCCTCAAGCTCGGCGACTCGCTCACCGTCGGCTTCGAGCAGATCATCCTCCAGCAACCCGCGGTCGGCCAGCAGGCCAGCGAAGTGCTCGACACGTATGTGTACAACAACGGCATCGTCAACGGTGACTGGGGAACCGCCGCCGCGGTCGGTCTGGTCAAGGGTGTCGTCGGCGCCGCGCTGGTGTTCGGCGCGAACAAGATCGCCCATCTCTTCGGCGAGGCAGGGGTGTACCAGCGATGACCGGAACGACGATGCAGGCACGAATGACGTTGGCGCGTACGCGGCGACGCCCGCTGCGCAACGGTCAACTGCCGCCGAGCACCTTGTCGCGGGTGTTACGCGGACTCGCGCTGACAGTTTGCTGTTTGCTGGTGCTCTTTCCCTTCGCCGGCGTACTGACCACGAGTTTCGCCGGGCCGGAGGACGTCGCGCGGACCGGTGGTCTGGTGATGGCGCCGAGAACGTGGAGCCTGGACGCGTACTCGGCGATCTTCTCCGGCGGGGTGGTGACGCGAGCGTTGCTGATCAGCCTGGTGGTGACAGTCGTCGGCACGATCGGATCGATGGTCGTGACGACCCTGCTCGCGTACGCGCTGAGCTCGCCGATCATGGTCGGCCGAAGCTGGATGCTGCTTCTCGTACTGCTCAGCCTGCTGTTCTCGCCGGGCCTGATTCCGAACTATCTGATGGTCAAGCAGACCGGACTGATCGACAGCCTGTGGGCGCTGATCGTGCCGAGCATGCTGGGTGCGTTCAACGTGATCGTCGTTCGCGCGTTCTTCCTCGGCATCCCCACCGAGCTGTTGCAGAGCGCCCGGATCGACGGCGCGGGGGAGTGGGCGATCTTCAGCCGGATCGTGCTGCCGCTGTCCAAGGCGGTCCTTGCCGTGGTCGGGCTGTTCTACGCGGTCGGGTACTGGAACGCGTTCTTCAACGTGATGCTCTACATCAACGACCAGTCCAAGTGGACTTTGCAGTACGTACTGCGCACCTATGTCGTGAACAACACCCGGATCGGCGGCAGCGATGTCAACGTCGACGCGCTGCCGCCGCAGCCGGCCCTGCAGATGGCGATCCTGGTGGTCTCCATCGTGCCGGTGCTGCTCGTGTACCCGTTCTTGCAACGGCACTTCGCGAAGGGCGCGCTGACCGGCGCCGTCAAGGGCTGAAGCCCTTTCGTGCCGAAGGTCCACCTGGTCAACCGCACTTTCTGATCGATCTCGAACTCCGAGCTGGAGGCAACCATGTCCCACCGTCTGTCCCGCCGGGAGCTGCTCCGAGCCGCCGCGGCCGTTGGTGCCGTCGCTGCGGCAGCGCCCGCGTTGAGTGCCTGCGGCAACGGATCGTCCGCGGCGAGCAACACCGCGCAAGGCAAGAAGGCCGCCCTGCCCACGTACCGGCGGTTCCCCGGTCTGCCCGCCGCGGATCTGCCCGGCAACGAGAACGGTCTGCTGGACGGATACACCACGTACCCGTCGAAGCTGATCGACGCCTGGGCCGGCCGCAAACCTGGTGACGGCAAGCCGGTGACCGGGCTCGCGCAGCTGAACGGTGCCGCACCGACCAACCTCGACAAGAACGTCTACTGGCAGACCATGAACGAGCGCCTCGGCTCACCGGTGCAGATGCAATTGGTGAACGCAGGCAACGATTTCAACACCAAGATCGCCACCATGAGCGCCGGGAACGACTTCCCCGACATCATGCAGATCAACAGCTCGATCCCGGCGCTGGACCGGTTCCTGGAAGCGAAGATGCTCGACCTGACGCCGTACCTGTCCGGCGACAAGGTGCTGAAGTACCCGGCGCTGGCGAACATTCCGGCGCAGTACTGGGAGGCCTGCGTTTTCAACGGGAAGTTGTTCGGTCTGCCGATCCCGCGCGGTCTGTTGTCGGCGTGGGCGCTGTACTACCGGCGCGATGTGATCGAGGCCGCGGGCGCCGAGCCGAAGGTCGGCAACTTCCAGGAGCTGTATCAGTTGGCGAAGGCAACGACCGATCCGAAACGCGGGGTCTGGGCGTTCGCCAACAGCCCGCTCGACTACATCCGGATGATGCTGTCGATTCCGGCCGGGTGGCAGCAGGTGGACGGCAAGATGGTGAACTCGATCGAGCACGAGAAGCAGCAGCAGGCGCTGGAGTCGACGCGGAAGATCGTTGCCGATGGCCTGGTGAATCCGGATGTCGCCGCGGCGCCGCCGTCGCAGTGGCAGCAGTGGTTCGGCGCCAAGAAGGCCGCGCTGATCGGCGGGACGTACAGTGCCTGGAGTGCACTGACCCAGCAGGGCGTACCGCCGGACGCGATCGGCATCTTCAACGTCGCCGGGTACGACGGTGGCACCGCGCCGGGCTGGAAAGGCGGACTGAACAACAACATCGCGGTCATCCCGGCCAAGAGCAAGGACCGCGCCGAGACGCTGCTGCAGATCGCGGACTTCCTCGCGTCGCCGTTCGGTACCGCGGAGAACCGGTTGATCAGTACCGGGGTCGAGGGGCACAACTACACGGTGCAGGGTGGTCAGATTGTGGTCAATCAGGATCGCGTCAACGAAAGGTCGCTCGGGCTCGGGTACCTGGCCGCGCCGCCGCCGGTGATCGCGTCCACGTCCGACCCGAAGTACGTCACCGGCGAGTACGCCGCGCAGCAGAAACTGGCCGCGAACGGGACGATGGATCTGGCCTTGAAGCTCTTCTCGGAGACGAACTCGCGGAAGGGACCGCAGCTCGACACGGAGCGGGTGAACATCGAGTTCGACATCATCCTCGGCCGGAAGCCGGTGTCGGCGTGGGGTGACTTCGTCAGCAAGTGGCGGAGCGAAGGCGGCGACAAGATCCGTACCGAGCTGACGGAGGCGTCCGGGAAGTGACTATTGTCAACAATCCTACGGACTTCGATGCCTCGTTGATCCGGATGGCACGGGCGGCGGGCGACAAGGCGTACGACCCGGTGGCCGGACTGATCGCCGAGGAGGCCAAGTACAACCCGATCCACACCAAGATCTGGACCGGCACTCGGCACAGTCACCGGGAGAGCGTCGCGTACGCGCTGGTGTTGCTGGAGTCGGGCGATGACGATGATCTGGTGCTCGCGGAGCAGATTCTTGACCGGTTGATCGCGGTGCAGAATGTTGACAATGCCTCGCCGACGTACGGGTTGTGGAGTTACTACCACGAAGAGACGTTGGCGGAGATGGTGCCGCCGGACTGGAACTGGGCCGACTTCATCGGGCGTGATCTGGCGTTCGTGCTGCTTCGGCACGAGGCGCGGTTGACGGCCGTGACGCGCGTTGGCGTACGGGCCGCGCTCGGTCATGCGGCGCGGTCGATCGTCCGGCGGAACGTGGCGATGAGTTATACGAACATCGCGGCCAAGGGGACGTTCGTGACGTTGGCCGCGGGGCAGTTGCTGGGTGACGACGCGCTGACCGAGTACGCCGTACGCCGGGTGGCGCGGCTGCGCGAGCAGGTCGAGACGGCGGGGAGCTTCGCGGAGTACAACAGCGCGGTGTACTGGACGATCACCGTGGAGGCGATCGCGGCGATCAGCACGTACATCGAGCATCCGGAGGCGGTCGCCGGGGCGCGGTGGATTGTTGACAAACTGTGGGAGCACTTCGCGGTGCGGTGGCACTCGCGGGTCGGTGAGTTGAGCGGTCCGATGGCACGTGTGTACAACGACGCGCCGGCTCGGGCGGGGGATCTGCTGGCGCTGGTGGCCAAGGCGGTCGGGTTCGCGGGGATGTTTGGCGAGTTGCCGGTGGGTGAGCCTTCGCTGAGTTTGGTTGGTCCGGCGGTGGTGGACGTGGCTGCGCCTGCTGGGGTGGTTGCGCGGGTGCTTGATACGCCGACCGGGCTGGTGCGGGAGCGGTTCAGTTATGCCGCGGAGCGGGTTCCGGTGGTGGGGACTACTTGGCATGGGCGGAACGCGACTGTTGGCAGTGCGAATGTGGGGGAGTTCTGGCTGCAACGGCGGCCGTTGATCGGGTACTGGCGGGAGGCGGACGATCCGGTCTGGGGGCCGGTGCGGTACGCGAAGCTGCACGTGATGAAGGACGGGCACGACTTCTCGTCCGCGGTTTTCAGTTCGGTGCAGGCGGAGGGGCAGGTGCTGTGGTCGGTCGGGTTCATCTCGCCGGGCGGAGACGAGCACATCGGCCTGCACCAGATCGAAGCCGGCCAGCCGTTCGCGGTGGAGTCACTGACCTTGGCCATCGAGTTCCACGGTCTGCAGGACGCCCGGGTCACGGTCGGAGGCCGCGCGGTTGGGTCGGCGGCGGGACCGTCTGGACCAGCTACGGAACTGGGGACGGGCACTGCGGCGGAGGAGTTGGGGGCGGGTGCTGTGGCGGAGGAGTTGGGCGCGGGTCGTGTGGTGGTGGGGGTGGGGGAGCAGGTGGTGGTGAGTACGGCTTCGGTGCAGTTCGTGGCCAGTGTCGACTCGGTGGAGTTCGGTGAGCACACGCCGCGGCTTTCGCTTCGGGTCACGGCGGATCGGGTCACGCTGGAAGTTGAGCTGCTGTCGGCGGGTACGCGGCAGTTGGTGTTGCGGGACGTTGCCACCGCTCAGCTGACAGGCACCTTCTCAACCTTCGAACCGCAAGCTGGTGACGGCGAACCGGGAGTCGTCGGACCCAGCATGGTGACGCCGGGCGTGGTGGAACCGGGCGTCGTGGGACCCGGCGTGGTCGGACTGGGCGTGGTGGAACCGGGTGTCGTAGAACCGGGTGTCGTGGGATCGGGCTCCACGACATCCGGGGTGGTGGGGCCGGGCGTGGTGGGGCCGGAGGTTGCTGTTGGGGGTGGGCGGGTGGCGGCGTCGTGGACGACTGTTGACGGTCAACGGCTGAAGCTCGGCGCGTCCACGCGCGTTGGTACACAGGCGGAGTACCTCAACTCGGTCGAATCCTCGATCGACAATCAACCGGTCGCAGCTAAGGGCCTCACCGGCTGACCGCCGGACGTCGACCCGCACCGGCCTCGACCTGCGTCGGCCTCGACCTGCGTCGGCCTCGACCCGCACCGACCTCGACCTGCGCTGACCTCGACCTGCGTAGGCCCCGACCTGCGTAGGCCCCGACCTGCGTAGGCCCCGACCTGCGCCGGCCACGGCTGCCCGGCGTATGTCGCCGGCTTCACCGTGGTTGGGTGATGTCTGGTACTTCCCGCAGGATGATTGCGAACTCCATCGGCTTGATCTTCAGTTGGTACTGGGGGAGCGGGTGGTTGGGGCCGCAGGAGGCGCTGCCGATGCCGTGCTGGGCCAGGTCGACGTTCACGAACACGCGGTCGCGGGCGACCAGGTCATTCGGGTGCCGGGCTGCGTCGAGATCCCCGGTCGTCCACCGCCGAACCGTCAACCCAAACACCCCACGCAAACCACTCCCGTATGACTGGCTTCCCGGGGCTGCTTCGATTGCCAGGCCGGTTCCGTCGGGGGCGTGGATGAGCGCCGTCCGAGTATCTATGCGATGCCCGTTCTCCTGCGGATACACGTACGGGGTCTGCCAATCGTCGACGCTGCACGCGAAGCGCCCCAGTCGTACGGCCGATCGCGTATCCGGGTACGCCTCGCCCGGTCCGTACCCGAACCACTGCACTTGGTCGTAGTGCGCCGGCAACGCGAACCGTACGCCGAGCCGCGGGAGCGGAAGGTCCTCCGGCCAGACGCCGTACGGGATGATTGCCAACTGCAACCGTACGGCGCCGGCACCCGCGGGCGTCCACCGATAGACCGCCCGCAACCCGAACCCACGCCCAGCCGGCGCGACCCGCGTACTCACGACCAAGGATTCGGCGCTTCCGGGACCGCCCAATCGCGCAGCAACTCGGCGTGACGTGTTGCCGTCAGCAACGATCCATTCCAGGCGCCGGCGCATCCGGTCGATCCCCGCCGCCCGCCACCGCTCCGCGACCGGCGCACCGCCGTAACCGTCGTTGTCCACCACCGCCCGCCAAACCTCAAGCTCCATCCCTTCGATCTCAATCCCACCCACCGCCACCAGCCGTCCCGCACCATCAATCCGCCCATCCCCCACAGCCCACCCATCCACCGCCTCCACCGGCTGTCCTCCCACTACCAGCGTCCTCGCCGACCCCGCGGCGCCCAGCCCACCCGCCGGAGACGTCTCCTCGGGAAGGTTCACTTTGTGAAGCCACCACGCGTTTTCGGTGTGCGGAAACGCGTGATGGCTTCTCGAAGGCGGGGGTAGTGGGTGGTGGGAGGTGGGGTCGAGTTGGAGTTGGTGCCAGGCGACTTCGTGGTTGGTGGGGGACCAGGGGGTGGGAGTGGTGCGGACGGCTCGGATGGTGAGCCAGGTTTCGCCAGATGAAGGCACGAGCGGCGTGGGGAGAGTTGGCAAGGGGACGTCCGCATGGGAGCCCGCGGGGACGGTGGGAACTTGGAGGTGACCGTCGGCTTGGTGGTGGCCGTTGGTTTCCAGGGTCCAATGGAAGGTGTACGGGGTGGTGTCGGCGAAGGTTTGCAGATTAGTGATGCGGAGGTGAGTTTCGTGCAGGCTGATCTTTAGTGGTTCGTAGACCTTCTTGAGTTCGTGGAGAGCGGGGGAAGGCGTGCGGTCAGGGAAGACAAGGCCATCTATGCAGTAGTGCTCTTTGCCCGGTGACGACTCCTCGCCGAAGTCGCCGCCGTACGCGAATTGCCCGCCCAACCGGAATCCATGGTCGATCCACTCCCAGACAAACCCGCCCTGGCAGCGTTCGTACCGTTCGAAGAGGTTCTGATAATCGCGCAAACCACCGGGACCGTTGCCCATGGCATGCGCATATTCGCAGAGGATGAACGGCTTCGCCCGGCGCGCGGCATCTTGCGCCGAATCGGTGAGCGGCTCTTCCTGGTACCGGCCGATCGCCTCAACTTCGGCGTACGTCGCGTACATCCGGCTGTACACGTCGGAGTACATCGAATCGCCCTCGTAATGTACCGGGCGCGATGGATCGCGTTGCTTGGTCCACTCGTACAGCGCCTGGAAGTTCGAACCCGTACCGGACTCGTTGCCGAGCGACCACATGATCACGCTGGCGTGGTTTTTGTCGCGTTCGACCATGCGGGCCATTCGGTCCAGGAATGCGGGTCGCCAGCGGGAATCGTCACTCGGGTTGTCGCGCCATTCCTCGTACATGAAGCCGTGGGTTTCGAGGTCGCACTCGTCGATCACGTACAACCCGTATTCGTCGCACAATTCCAGGAAATATGAGGCCGGCGGGTAGTGGCTGGCGCGTACGGCGTTGAGGTTGTGCTGTTTCATCAGCAGCACGTCGTCGAGCATGTCTTGCCGGGTCAGCGCTCGGCCGCGATCGGGATGGAATTCGTGCCGGTTCACGCCGCGGAACAAGAGCCGGCGGCCGTTGAGTTTCAGTACGCCGTCCTCGATCACGATTGTACGAAAGCCGATCCGTACTGAAATCCGCTCGTCGGGCAGGATCAGTTCGGCGTCGTACAACCGGGGTGACTCGGCGCTCCAGGGGGCGACGCCGGGTACGACGACGTGCTCGCCGGTAGTGATGTCGATATCCAGCTCGGGAATGCGCAGGCGCGCTGGGAGCTGGCCGGGTACGTCGATTTGCAGCGAACCGTTGCCGGAAAGATGGTCGTACTCGGCGTGCACGGTGAAGTCGGCGGTTGACGAAACCAATGAGACGTCGCGGAAGATGCCGGACAGCCACCACATGTCCTGGTCTTCCAGGTAACTGGCGGCGGACCATTGATGTACGCGGACGGCGAGCACGTTCTTCTTGCCCGCGATGAGGTGCTCGGTCACGTCGAATTCGATCGGCAGGCGGCTGCCGGTCGCGAATCCCAGCTCGTGCCCGTTCAGCCAGACGGTGAAGAACGAATCGACGCCGTCGAAACGCAGAATCGTGCGCCGCTTCCAGTCCGGGCCGAGGAAGGACAGCCGGTATTCGCCGGTGGGGTTCTCGTCCGGTACGTGTGGTGGATCGACTGGGAACGGGTATGGCGACGTCGTATAGATCGGTGGACCGTACCCGTGCAGCTGCCAATGTGACGGTACCGGCAGCTCATCCCAGGAGGTGTCGTCGAAGCCGGCTTCCTGGAAGCCAGGTGTCGCGCCCCAAACCGTGTCTGACCAGTGAAATCGCCAGGTTCCATTCAGCGATATCACTGGCGCATCGGAGGTGTACGCGGCGCGCGGCGGCAGGCCACCGCGACTCGGCTCGTACGCGGACATCAGTAGCAGCGGATTTCGAAGAGAGGGGTGGGGGTGTTGCCGTGGGTGGTGAGGAGTTCCACGGATAGCTCAGTGGTTTGCAGCGGTGGGTCGAAAGTGATGGTGTTGCGGGTTTGGTGGTTGTCTAATCGTTCGGCCACGACTTGGTTGCCGGCGCGGATGAGGTAGTGCTGGACGCAAAACGGCATTGCTCGTTCGGCGTGGTTCCAGAGGACTGACTCCATCGCGTGGTCGAAGTCGGTGTCGAAGCCGAGTTCGATCCTGCTGATGCGCTGCAGGTCAGCCCAGTTCAGGCGTACGGTCGGCCGGGCGTCGGTGGGATCGGCGGCCCAGGCGTTCGGCTGCGCGGTGGGACGGGCGTAGCCGTTCTGTAGATTGTCAACAATCCATGCGGCTATCGGTGGATTGACGGCCAACGCGAAGTTGCGGCCTTCCGGCCGGCGTTCCGGGGTCCAGAACTCGACGCGCGGCCGGCCGACGCGCTCGTCCGCCTCCTGGGTCGACTTGTGCTGGAGCGAGACCAGTCCGGTGGCCTGCTGGTTGGTCGTCCGGACCGACACAGCGGAGTTCTGCAGGAGGACAAGGAACGCATACCGCGGCTCGTCGATCGACGTGTCGACATCTACCTTTATTTGTTGCCCTGGGCCCGCATCGAGCTCGAACTCTTGACGGGCGAGGATGACATCCGGCGTGTAGTCGTCAGGACGGTTGCCGGTGCGGAGCTCGACGGCGAGGGTTGTCGGCGCGGCCACATCAACAGTCAGCGTGAGCTGTGGCACCGCGCCGGCAGGCAGCGGCAGTAGTTGCGCGCGCGAGTGCTCGAGTAGCGCAGCCGGCCCGTCCGCGGGCAATTCCGCCAGGACGAACTCGCTCGAAGCAGTCAAGGTGGCGAGTTGGGCGAGATCGTCCGGATCCTCCAGCCGTACGCCCGGGATGTGCTGACCAGTGCGGAGCAGTTCGCGTTGCAGCGTACGAAGCCGGTCGGGCTGCAGCAGGTCGGCCGGAAGGACGTCGTCGCGAGTACACAGGACGGCGGCCATGCCCGCGGCCTGGCCGACTTGTGCGCACGTCGCCATCACCCGCGTCGACGCGAATGCGACGTGCGAAACACTGATGATCCGGCCAGCAAATAGTAGATTGTTGACATTCTTGGAGACGAGGCAGCGGTACGGGATCTGGTACACGCCGCGCGGATGTAGATGACTGCTGCCGGCATGTTCGCTGAACACACCGTCGGCCGGGTGGAGATCGATCGACCATCCGCCGGAGGCGATCGCGTCGTCGTGCCGGCGTTGTTCGACCAGATCCAGCTGCCGGAGCATGTACAGGCCCTCGAACCGGCGGCTTTCTCGTTTGCCCGGTATCAGTCCGACCCATTCCAAGGTCAGAGTCTCCGCTTCGGGGAAGTCACCCGAGTTCTTCAGGTGATTCCAGACGCCGTACACCACCTTCCAGAGCTCCCACTTGATCTCCTCGGTGTCGTGTACGGTGTCGAGCCGGCCACCGTACTCGATCCACCACAGCCGGCAGCCTTGCACTTTCGTGTTGAAACTCCGCCAGCGCGGGATCTTGGTGATGTCGTCCAGGGCGTACTCGGGCGGCGTGAACTGCACCGGTACGCCGACGTCCTTGCTGTAGAAGTAGATGGACTGGCCGAGCAAGCCACCGTATGACTCCGACGGAGCGAACAGTTCGCCGAACTCGTCCTTCGATTCCGCACCCATCCGGTACGCGGCGCCCGCGAGATACCCGAGGACGCCATCGCCGGATGCGTCGCAGAAGATCGGCGCGGTCAACTCGTACCGGGTCGAGTTCTGGCTGCAGAAGGCGGTGACGGTGGTGATTCGGTCACCGTCTTTTGTCACGCCGTCGGCCGCGGTGTTGAGCAGGAGGGTGATGTTGTGTTCGGCAACTACCTTGTCAAGCAGGACGGAGTCGAACAGGACGGCGTTGCCCTCGGGGTTGCGGTAGGTGTTTTCGACCAGAAGTTCGTCGAGTACGCCGCCCTCGCGGGACCAGCGGTTGTTGTTGAACATGTGCGCGGTCGCGCCAAGCGCCCAGAGGCGGACCTCGCTGGAGGCATTGCCGCCAAGCACCGGGCGATCTTGGACCAGGATGACCGTTGCGCCGGCGCGGGCGGCGGTGATGGCGGCACAAGTACCAGCCAGTCCGCCGCCGACGATGACCAGGTCGGCGGCGAGATGCTTCGTACGGAAGTTGCGGGCGGCAACGGCTGGGTCGACTGCCAAGAGTTCGTGGGCGGCGCTCATGGGACTCCTCGGTCTGCGGCGGTCCAGGGTGCGGGAGATCGTGTTAGGTGGCCAGGTTGGCGGCGGCCTCCTGGAGGGCGGCCTTCAGATCGGGGACCTCGGTGTCGGGGAAGGTGCCGGCGAAGGCGACGGCTGCGTAGTTGGCGGTGCCCACTGGTACGGCGAGGGTCCGGCGGCCGAGGTCGGTCTCGACGAGGGCGTGACCCTGCTTGCGGATGCGGCGCAGGCGGGCGATCAGGCCTTGGGGACCATCGAGCTTTGGTGGGTCGAAGCTGAGGGGGAGTGGAGGTGGATGAGCCGGGTTGTACAGGTCGCGTACCGCGTCCTCGGGCTGGTGGGCCAGCAGGACGAGACCGATTCCGGACGAGGCGGCGGGGAACGGTAGGCCTTGGACGAGACCCTGCTCGGTGGGGCGTTGCGGATTCACCTGGTACAAGTACGAGGTCTGGTCGCGCCAAAGTACGCCCAGGGCAACTACATGGCCGTACTTGTGCAGCGGCGGTAGGTACCGGATCGCGCGGTTGACCAGGCCGGAGCCGAAGAGGCTCTGGGCGGCGAGTGCGTGGATGCCTGGACCTGGGCGGTATTTGCGGTTCTCGTCCTGTTCGGCGAGGCCCATCGACGCGAGGGTGCCGAGCAGTCGGTTCACCCGGGTGGGCTCGAGTCTGAGTACCCGCGCGAGTTCGCGGGAGCCGATCGGCCCGGTACAACTCGTCAGCGCCTGCAGGCACGCGAGCCCGTCCATCAACGACCGATTCGGCTGCGCCGGCAGCTTCACGCGATCACCCGTCCGTTTAGTGCTGTAATAGCACCAGCGATTGATGATGCGTTTATAGCACCAGGACGAACCGCGGAACAAGAGCCCAGCGCCGCAGAGCTCAGCCCGGTGAGCCGCAGGACGAACCGCCGCGAGCCGGGTCGCGACACTCCGCTAGGTCGTGGCTGCTGAGTGTGCGGGGGATCGGTGGGAGACTGCCGAGTAGGGCGTCTTCGGCGGTCTGGGTCTAGTGGCGTCCGGAGAGCGGTGACGTGATGGGATTCGCCGGTACGCTCGGTGCGGTGCCGCTGGTGGCGGACGCGGACATCCATGCGCCGTGGAACGGGCACGACACCCGGGTCCTGGTGGTCGCGGTGATCGGGATCGGGATCATTGTCGCGCTGATCGTGTGGCTCAAGATCCACGCGTTCCTGGCGCTGACGATCGGGTCGCTGTTCGTCGGGCTGGCGTCCGGGATCGCGGCCGGTGACATCACCAAGTCGTACGAGAACGGCGTCGGCAGCGTACTCGGGTATGTCGGCGTACTGATCGCACTCGGCGCGATGATCGGGAAACTGCTCGCGGACTCCGGCGGCGCCGATCAGGTCGTCGACACGTTGCTGCGCGGCAAGACCGGCGCACTGCCGTGGAAGATGGCGCTGATCGCGTTCATCATCGGCATCCCGATGTTCTTCGAGATCGGGCTCGTGCTGCTGATCCCGGTCGTCGTGCTCGCCGTCCGGCGGACCGGCGCCCGCGCGATGCTCCTCGGCATCCCGGCGCTCGCGGGTCTGTCGGTATTGCATGGCTTCGTCCCGCCGCACCCCGGCCCGCTGGCCGCGATCGGCGTACTCAACGGCAACGTCGGCATCACGCTCGCGCTCGGTCTGCTGGTCGCGATCCCGACGGTGGTCGTGGCCGGTCCGCTGTTCGGCCGGCTGGCCGCGAGGTGGGTGACGATCGGCGCGGCCGGGGCGGCGCTCGAGGTCAGCGGCGGCGCCGAGCACGAAGACAGGCGCGAAGACAGGCCTGAAGACGGTCAGGACGACAATCCCGATCGGCCGAAGCGCACCCGTACGCCGAGCTTCACCATGACTCTGGTCACGGTCCTCAGCCCGGTGGTGCTGATGCTGATCAAGGCCGCGTCGGATGTGTGGATGAGCAAGCACGCCGCGCTGTACCCGGTGCTGCAGTTCATCGGCGATCCGGTGGTGGCGCTGCTGCTCGCGGTGCTGCTCGCGATGTACACCTTCGGTACGGCGGTCGGCTTCAGCGTGCCCGTACTGAGCAAGAAGATCGGCGCGAGCCTGCTGCCGATCGCGGGCGTGATGCTGATCGTCGGCGCGGGCGGAGGTTTCAAACAGGTACTGGTCGACGGCGGGACCGGTACCGCGATCGCGAAGATCGCCATCGCGGCCAATCTGTCGGCGCTGCTGCTCGGCTGGATCGTCGCCGTGCTGATCCGGCTGGCGACCGGTTCGGCGACGGTCGCGACGGTGACGGCCGCGGGGATCGTCGCGCCGCTCGCGGGGGGTGAGAGCGCCACGCATCTCGCGCTGGTGGTGCTGGCGATCGGTGCCGGCTCGCTGTTCTTCTCCCATGTGAACGATGCCGGGTTCTGGCTGGTCAAGGAGTACTTCGGGATGACCGTTGGCGAGACCATCAAAACCTGGTCGGTGATGGAAACCGTGATCTCGGTGATGGGCCTCGGGATGACGTTGTTGTTGTCCACCTTCCTCTGATCGGTTGTTGCTCGGTTGTTACTGTCGGTGCATGGCGAGCGCGTTGGTTGAGCCACTGCTGGATCACCTCGTGCTGGCCACTCGCGATCTGGAGCAGACCGTTACCGACTTCACCGCGGCGACCGGGATCCGTCCGGTCGAGGGCGGACGGCACGAGGAATTCGGGACGCGGAACTATCTCGTCGCGCTCGGCCCGCTGTCGTACCTGGAGATCGCCGGACCGGATGCGGAGAACCCGATGCCGGCCGCCAAGCTCCCGTTCGGGATGGGTGCGGTCCGCGGCTCGCGGTTGCTGACGTGGTCGGTCCGGCCGGCGTCCCTCGAAGCTGCCGTCCAGGCCGCCGCGACCGCAGGCGTGGAGCTCGGTCCGATCCGTACGGTCGGACGGGTCACGCCCGCCGGCAGCGAACTGAACTGGCGGATCGCCGCGGCCGAACCAGCGCCGTACGACGGACTCGTACCGTTCTTGCTGGATTGGGGCACGACGCGCCATCCGGCTGAATCGGGCCTCCCGACGGTCGAGCTACTGGACTTCCGCGCGACGCACCCACGACCGACCGAGGTGACCACGGTCCTGGCCGCACTCGGCGTCAGCCTGCTGATCGAACCCGGCAAGCCAACCCTGGAAGCAACAGTCGCCGGCCCATCCGGCACGTACCTGATGCGCTGAACCTTCAATCCGTGACGTGAAGCACCGCGTCGGCGCCCGCGATCGGTCTCCAAGCTGATCGAGCCGAACCCGTTCCCGGCCAGCTCGCCGAACAACTTGTTGCGTACGACACCGAACGCGGGCTCTTGGTGAGTCGGCTCCCCAACCCCGAACACCCGCACCGCGGACTTCCTGAACTCGTCAATCGATCGTGTCATACCCATCAACCGTGTCGTTGACCTCGCTGTTGAGACTTTCCCGGAACCGCGCGATCGGCGGGCGATCCGATCGCGCGGCCAGGTGCTCAGCCGTAGATGTTCTGGGTGAAGTACCAGATCTGGTTGCCCGCGTTCTGGCAGTCCCACTGGACGAGCGTGGTGCCCGCGGCGCCGGAGCCACCGAAGCCGATGCACTTGTTGCTGTTCCAGTTGACGATCTTGTAGAACGGGACGCCGTTCTCGGTGCGGACGTACGACAGGCGCCACCGCTGGTTCGTCACCTGCTGGCAGCTCCAGGCGACGATCGCGGCGCCGTTCGCCGTACTGTTCCCGGCAACGCCGGCGCACAGCCCACTGTTCGCATCCTTCAACTGGTAGTACGGGCTGGTCGCCTTGTTCAAGTACCAGATGACGTTCTGGGCATCACCACAGGACGGGTGGGTTCCGACCGCGGTCAGCGCGAGTCTGGTACCGGGTGTGACGTAGTGGCCCGGGTCGCCTTGCAGGTTGATGCACGGGCCGTGGGCGATGCTGGAGTGGATGCGCTGGCCGCTCAGCCACGGTGGACCGTCGGCGGCCGAGGCCGGCGCGGCGATGCCGACCAGAGCCGTCGCCAGTGCCACGATCGCTGCCATCGTCAATCTCTTGATGTTCATCGGAGGACTCCTTCGTACGGTCGGGATCGACTGAACCGACGGTAGGGTCGCGGCGCCCGCGGCGCGGGGCAGTTAAGCGATTGTTCAAAGCTTCGCTGCGAGGAGCAGCGCCCGGCCGAGTGCGGTGATGGTGTGGCGTACGCCCTGGCCGGTGCGGACCGTCGAGATCAGCCCCGCCTCGCGGAGTGCCCTGGTGTGCTGGCTGACGGCGGCCGGCGAGACGTGCAGTCGCTGGGCGAGCTGGCTGGTCGATGCGGCGCATCCGATCGAGGCGAGGAGCTCCGCGCGCGTCCGGCCGATCAGCTTGCCGATGCTCTCCCGGCGGCCGCGATCGCTCTCGACCAGGAGGCCGCCGTCGCTGCTGACCGCCGGGCAGACCAACGTCGGCGTTCGGTCCGCATCGATCAGGGTGATCGGATGGCCGTAGTTGAAGTACGCCGGCACGATCAGCAGCCCGCGACCGTCCAGCCGAAGATCGAGGTCGTACGGGTACGCGACCTCCAGCGTCGGCCAGCGCCAGCGTACGGAGCAATGCAGCGAACCGAACAACGCATCCAGTCCGCCGGCCAGCAACTGCTCCGCGAGCCGTGACCGGGCGAGTCCCACTTCGCGCTGGACCTCGGCCCAGACCTGCTCGTCCAGTACGAGCGGATGGCTCTTTTGCAGAATGTTGACAATGCTCGTCGGCCGGCCATGCCCGTACACCCCCCGCACCCATCGTGGTGGGTGCTCCAGCCGGCGGTACGTTCTGGTCAGGTCCGCACGCAGGGTTGCCGGCGGCAGCGCGAGCACGGACTCGAAATGAGCCTCGATACCGGGCTCGTCCAGCGTCGGCGTGATGAAGTCGGGGAAGTTGCCCGCCGGTGGCACCAGTGCACACGCCGCCCGCAGTACGCCGGGCGCGTACTGCCGCATCCGCCGTCGTGTCTCGTCGCGCCAGCGCCACAACCGGGGTGGGAGCTTTTCCTGTTGCAGGCTGTTCAGCCCGAGCACCAGCTCCCAGAGCGGGTGTGGACCGTCCGCGACCCGCACCCGGCACAGGTCGCTCACTCCGAAATGAATCCGTAGCACCTCGCTACCCCCGCTCGGCCGTCTCTCTCTTGTCGAGCGCGGCAGCCGCCGAAAGGTTGCTCGGACCGCAGAACCGCGGTGCGTGGTTAGCGTTAAAAGTTGTGGGGTCTTGACGGTGGGGGATTTGGGTCAGTAGCGTGCGCTGCACGTTTTTAACGTTAATATTTGGTGGAGGTTCGGATGGGGCCGCAGCCGCATGGGCATGTGACGCTGGCGCAGGTTGCCACGCGGGCCGGGGTGTCGGCGCAGTCGGTCTCGAATGCGCTGAACAACCCGGAGCGGGTCGCCGCGGCGACGCGGGAGCGGATTCTGGCGGCGGTCGCGGAGCTCGGGTACGAGCCGAATCTGTCCGCGCGCGCCCTGCGGAACCGGAGCTCGTCGCTGATCGCGGTGAAGATGCGCCCGGCCCGGCCGGACAAGGCGTCGCTGTTGATGGACGACTTCCTGTACGTACTGAACGCGGCCGCCGTCGACGCCGGGTACCACCTGATCTTGTGTCACGCCGAGGACGGTTCGGCCGGCGAGATCAAGGCGTACCGGGACCTGTTGAAGAAGACCTCGGTGGATGCGTTCATTCTCGCCGAGACCCATCGGAACGACGATCGGGTCGCCGCGCTGCGGTCGTGGGGCGTGCCGTTCGCCTCCTTCGGCCGGTCCTGGGACGGTGACGACGGCCTGGCCTGGGTCGATGTCGACGGGCGCGCGGGAACCCGGGCCGCGACCGAACACGTCGCCGCGCAGGGCCATCGGCGGATCGGCCACATCGGGTGGGGCGCGGAGTCGGAGCTCGGGCAGGACCGTCGCGACGGGTGGCTCGAAGCGTGCCGTGAGCGGGAGCTCGAGACCGATCTGCAGGCGGCCGTCGTCGATTCGCTGGACGCCGGCCGGCAGGCGGCGCACCGGATGCTCGATGCCTCGCGTCCGGCGACCGCGCTGGTGTGCGCGTCCGACACGCTCGCGCTCGGCGTCATGCGCGCCCTGCACGAACGCGGTCTGCGGCCCGGTGCGGATGTCGCGATTACCGGGTACGACGACTCGCCGACTGCCGCGCTGGTGAGCCCGGGACTGACCACGCTCCGGCAGCCGATCGACGAGGTCGGGCGCCAGCTGATTCAGATTGTCGACAATCTGATGGCAGGCGATCTGCGCCAACCTGCGTACGCATTGCCGCAGCACGTACTGCTGGAGCCCGAGCTGATCGTCCGCGCCTCCAGCCTGCCCGGACCGCGTACGCCCGTCCGGTAAGCGAATCGCCCGACCGAAGTGCCTGCCCACCGGTAAGCGCACCGACCGACGCGCCTGCCCACCGCTGCTGACATCTCCGATCCGCCCCCGACTGACTCTGTTCCAACCGCCTGAAGGGACACACGATGAGAGCCGGACCAAAATTGCTCGCGGCATTGGCTGCCGGAGTACTCCTGGCGACAACTGCGGCGATAGCACCTGCCGCACCCGCCGCCGCAGTTGTAGACAATCCGTTCGTGGTGAACACCGAGAACTTGCCGAGTGGTCGTGCGGCCGGCGGTGCGATGGACCTGACCGCGTACGGCGATGTGGACTGGGTTCATGTCACCGGATCGGGGGTCGATCGCAAGGTAGGTACGCCGACGATCGCGGTCGACGATCTGAACCCAGCCGGCGGCCGGACCGAACTGAACGACAGCCCGCTGTCATTCGGTTGGTCAGACGGCGCGTCCACGGGCGGAAGGGCCGCGGCGTCTGGGGTGACGACCGGTGGTGTCTTCAACTACGACACGACGACCGTGGGCGACACGACTGCTCACGATGCCGGGTACCGGATCACGGTGCCGGCGGCGGATTCGCCACGACGCCTGGTGTTCGTGGGTGGAATCTGGCAGGCCACCGGCACCATCACCGTCACGCCCGCCGCCGGCACCGGCGGGGCGTATACGACGCGGATCACCGCGGGTGGTTCGGCGGCGGTCAAGCGGTACAGCGTGACGATCAGGCCGGGCGCAGGGGTGGTTGTGACGGCCAGGTTTGCTTCGAAGCTGAACTCGGCCGGGAATCTCTCGCTGTCCGCCGCGGCCCTGTCACTGGTCGGACCAGTAGACCGAGCTGCCCTCACCGCGACCGGTGCCCCGGTCTCGATGAACCTCACCGCTGAGGGCCCCGACGACTGGCTGTACCTCGACGGCCCGACCCTGAACCGCCGCGCCGGCGCCCCGGCAGCGACGGCCGGGTCCGCGGCTGGGTCCGCGGGCAGGTCCGCGGCGGGGTCCGCGGCCGGGGGCTCGGACGCGGCGTCGAGGCTCGCGGTGGTGAATCGGCAAGCCGGCAAAGCGATCGGTACTCAGAATGACAACCCGGTCAGCTACTCCTGGACGAATGGGACGCCGACTGCCGACCAGGCGGGTACGCGAAACGGCGGGATCTTCTTCGCCGACGGTGCCGCGCAGAACGCCGACCTGACCGACCCGTACGGCTACGACCTCACCATCCCCGCCGCGTCCGACGGCCGCACGATCCGTTTCGTCTCCGGCGCCTGGCGTGCCACCGCGCGCATCGCGGTGTACCTGAACGGCGCTACCACCCCGACGTTCACCAACGCGGATCTGGTCAGCACCGACGCCTCGGTCACCAGGCTCTTCGAGCTCACTCTCGGTGCCGGCGACTCCGCCCGCGTCACCGCACAGATCCTCCGCAAAACCAATGCCTCCGGCAACGTAACCCTCGCCGGTGTGGCGCAGGCCCGGACCACCTCCGACGCCTACCGCCAACTCACCCAAACTCTGCTGACCCAGGTGGATTCGGCTGATGTGTACGCAGCAACCGAGGCCGCGCAACAGCAGCTGAAGAACGAAGTCACCTCCGCCAAGGCGGCACTTGCCAACGGCAACGCCAGTCGCGACGACCTGCGAATGACGTATCGGTTGCTCAAAGCATCGTTCGACGAAGCCCAGTCGTCAGCCGCCAACGCGCAGT
Source organism: Kribbella hippodromi (assembly GCF_039531045.1). Lineage (NCBI taxonomy): Bacteria > Bacillati > Actinomycetota > Actinomycetes > Propionibacteriales > Kribbellaceae > Kribbella > Kribbella hippodromi. Next base: position 27,013 of record NZ_BAAAPH010000027.1, read on the forward strand.
ACACCAGCGTGACCAACCCGGGCCTGACCTCGTCGTTCGGCTGGGAAGGCGACCTGAACGCCCCGATCGCCTTCATCGACGGCAGCTACCGCCTGCGCAGCCGCGGCTCCGCGATGATCACCTTCGGCGTCCCGAACATCCCCGGCAAGATCAAATGGTCGAACGCCGAGGGCTACCTGCCCGCGTTCATCAGCGAGTACGCCAAGGACGGCCTCAATCTGAAGGTGGAGAACTTCGCCGACCTGGTCGTTGTCGGCGGCAACCGCTTCGAGGTCGCGTACTCCCGGATGACGGTTACCAACACAACTGCAAAGATTGCACGCCTGCCACGAGTGTCAGGCATGCTGACCCCGCTGAACAACGTGCCAGCGGCAACCATCGAACCCGGCCAGACCGTGGTCCGCGACTACGCGGTCGCCGCCGACCGGTTCGACGGCAAGTACGACTGGCCGACCGCCGCGCAACTGCAGGAGCTCGGCGGGTACGACGAGCACTACCAGCACATGCGCCAGTACTGGAACACCCGGCTGTCCGCGATCGCGAACATCACGGACCTGCCCGACAAGCGGCTGATCAATGCGTACAAGGCCGGCTACATCTACACGTTGATCATCCGTGACGACGTCGACGGTGCGAAGCAGCTGCACGTCGGCGAGAACGGGTACGACGAGATGTTCGATCACGACACGATCGGCATCGTCGCGACATTGTTGACAATCGGCGATTTCACGTACGCCAAGGACTACCTGTCCACCTTGCCGGCGCAGCTGCAGTATGACGACGCGAAATGGAAGTACAGCTGGCCGTACGCCCTGTACCTGCAGCGCACGGGTGACAAGGACTTCATCCGCAGCCGGTTCGAGACGATCAAGAAGAACACGCACACGATCGAGACCGACCGGATCGACGGTGGCACCGGGATCATCAAGCAGACCAACGCGATCGACTCGCACGGGTACTGGACGATCGACAACTGGGCAGCGCTCACTGGTCTGACCACCTACCGGTACCTCGCGACGGCGCTCGGTGAGACGGCCGAGGCACAGTGGGCGAAGGCGGAGTACGACGACCTGCTCAAGGTGGCCACCGCCCGCATCGACCAGACAATGCGGCAGTACGGGCTGGACTACATCCCGATCTCGATGGTCGAGCCGAACGAGACCGGACCGCGCAAGGACCCGCGGGACGCGAACTGGGCCTCGATGTTCCTGTTCGGCCGCTGGGCCTGGGACGGGTACCTGTTCGGCGCCGAGCAGACCGGCACGATGATCGACAAGATCGACGCCACGTACACGCATGGCTTCGACCGGCGGAAGGACATCTCGGACTCGATCTACAACTTCGGCGGGTACCCGCACGGGTACTTCTCCAGCGCGTACAACGCCGGGTACGGGAGTTCCGCGTTGCGCGGTGAGCAGTACCGTGATCTCGGCATCAAGTCGTACCAGTACATGATCGACAAGACGATGAGCGGACCGTTCGGCTGGTGGGAAGGTGTCGACTATCCGAGCGCGGCCTCGCCGTGGAACATCGACCATGCCCGGGGCGGTGGCGGCTCGAACCAGCACATGTGGGGTCAGTCGACGGCTACCAAGGTGCTGTTCGATTCGTTGATCGCGGAGAAGTCGGACGGCACGGTGATCATCGGCCGGGGCGTGCCGAACGAGTGGCTTCGCACCGGCGAGAAGATCGGCCTCGACCAGTACCCGGTGCAGAGCGGCGGGCGAGTCGGGTACCAGCTGAAGACCGCCGGTAAGACGGTGCACCTTCAGTTCACCGGCGCGGCCACCGAGTCCACCGAGTACAGCATCGAGCTGCCGGCGTTGCGGGACAACGTCGCGAACGTCTCGGTGCGCGGCGCGGTCGTCGACCAGAAGGCGGGTACGGTCCGCGTGCCGGCCGGTACGAAGAACGTGACGATCGTCCTTCGGCACACCGCCTAAAGGAGAACGGCCCCGGATCACCAACGGTCCGGGGCCGTTCGCAATTACTGGCCGGACTTGGTGAACTCGGTGGTGTACGTCTTCGTGAGGTCGATCTTCGACTTGTTCGCCTTCACGGTGTCGCTGAAGGTGCCGAGGACGTCCAGGACCGTCTCCGGACCGCCCGCCGGCATCACCCCATCGGTGGTGAACATCGGCGACGAGTCCTTGATCGACTGCACGTACAGCGCCTTGTCGTCACCCGCGTAGTCGGCCGGCATCTTGTCGGCGACCTCCGCGGCCGAGTGGGTGGAGATCCACTTCATCGTCTTCACGAACGCGCCCGCGACCTTGCCGACGGTGTCCTTGTTCGCATCCACGTACGCGCAGTCCATGTACAGCGAGGACGCCGGGTACAGCCCGCCGAGCGCCGCCTTGGTGCCTTCCTCGGTCCGCAGGTCGATCAATACCTTGCCGAGCTTCTTCGAGGTGATCTTCGCGATCGTTGGGTCGGTGGTCATGCCGCCGTCGATCCCGCCGTTGGTGAGCGAGGCGATGAACGTCGACCCGGCGCCGGCCTTGACGGTCGTGTAGTCCTTCACCGGCACGCCGTTCTTGGTGGCCAGGTACTGGGTCAGGTAGTCGGTGGACGAGCCGGGTGAGGTGACGCCGAGCTTCTTGCCGGCGAAGTCCTTCGCACTGGTCAGACCAGTGGCCTGGTTGGACACGACCTCGGCCTCACCCGGTACTTTGGCGAGCTGCGCGACACTCTTGATGCACTTGCCCTGGGCCTGCAGCGTGATCGTGTGGTCGTAGAACCCGACGACGCCCTGGACCTGGCCGGCCACCAGGGTGTTCTCGGCGCTGGCGCCGGACGGCTCGTCGGACAGCTGGACGTCGACGCCGGCGTCCTTGAAGTAGCCGAGTTGCTGGGTGAGCATCGCGGGCAGGTAGATCACCTTGTTGATGCCGCCGACCATGATCTTCACCTGCGGCGTGCCGTCGGCGGAGGTGGTGGCGGTGCGCGAGTCGCGGCAGCCGGCCAGGGCGAGGACGGCGAGTGGAACCACCGCGACGGCGGCGACGGCAAGACGGTTGATACGCATGGGCATTTCCTTCGATGGAGGAACGGGACCAGCCCGCGGGCGGTGGGGTTGGTGGGGAGAACAGGATCAGGCGGCGGTGGGTTGGGTGGTGGCGGTGGGACGCCAGGCGGTCAGGCGGGTTTCGACCTTGGTGATGGCCCACTCGGCGACCAGTGCGATCACGGTGGTGACGATCATTCCGGCGTAGATGCCGGCCGCGTCGAAGTTGCCCTGGGCATGGTTGATCAAGATGCCGAGCCCCTTGTCCGCGCCGGTGAACTCGCCGACGATCGCGCCGATCAGCGCGAACCCGAAGGCCACATGCAGCGAAGCCAGAATCCACGACGTCGCACTCGGCAGGATGATCGTGCGCAGCAGGTCCCAGCGCGACGCGCCGAGGATCCGCGCATTGTCGACAAGCGACTTGTCCACCTCACGCGCACCCTGGAACGAGTTGAAGAACACCGCGAAGAACACCAGGACGAACGCGGTGGCGATCTTCGACGACAGCCCCAGCCCGAACCAGATCACGAACAGCGAGGCGAGTACGATCCGCGGAATCGCGTTCGTGGCCTTGATGAACGGGGACAGCACGTCGGCAAGGAACCGGCTCCGGCCGAGCAGTACGCCGAGTACGATGCCCGCGATCGTGCCCAGTACGAACCCGCCGACCGCCTCTTCGAGGGTCACCGCGATGTTCGTCCAGATCGAGCCCTGGGACGTACCGACGGTGAACCAGTCGACCAGCTTCGACCAGATCTTGCTCGGCATCGAGTAGTAGAACGGATCGATCACGGTCCGCGCCGCCAGCTCCCACGAGCCGAGCCAGACGGCGATCAGGCCGATCCGGACCACGTGCACGAGCCACATCGGCCGGCCGGTGCGTCCGCGCAGGAAAGCCCAGGCGCCCGTACGGACCGGCGGCGCCGCGGCGACCACCGGGGGAGAGGTGTCAAGCGACATTGGAAGCTCCTCGGGCTCGGGTGATCTCGACCTCTTCGCGCAGGCTGTCCCAGACCCGCTTGTACAGCTCGATGAACTCCGGGGTCAGCCGGATCTCCTCGACCTTCCGCGGCCGGGGCAGATCGACCGGGATCGAGTCCTTCACGGTCGCCGGACCCGCCGTCATCACCACCACCCGGTCGGCGAGCGCGATCGCCTCGGTCAGGTCGTGGGTGACGAAGACGACGGCCGCGCCGGAGCCGGACCACAGCCGCAGCAACTCGTCCTGCATCAGCTCGCGAGTCTGTACGTCGAGCGCACCGAACGGCTCGTCCATCAGCAACAGCGACGGTTCGGTGATCAGCGTCTGGGCCATCGCGACCCGCTTGCGCATCCCGCCGGACAGCTGATGCGGGTACCGGTCCTCGAACCCGGTCAGTCCGACCCGGCCGATCCAGTCCCGAGCCCGTTCGACCGCCTCGGACTTGCCGACCCCGCGGTACCGGAGGCCGATCGCGATGTTGTCCAGCACGTTCTTCCACGGCAGCGTCGCGTCGGTCTGGAACATGTACCCGACGCCGTCCGGGATCCCGGACACCGGCCGGCCGTTGACCGAGACCTCGCCCGCGGACGCTGCTTCGAGACCGGAGACCAGTGACAGCGTGGTCGACTTGCCGCAGCCGGTCGGGCCGACGATGGTGACGAACTCACCGGCCCGGACCTGCAGATCCACGTCGACGATCGCGGTGAAGGCACCCCGGTCGCGGGTCGTGAACCGTTTCGTGGCGCGCCGCAGCACGATGGCCGCCTCGGCGTCGTCCGGCTCGGGCCGGCGAATCTGCGAATTCATGCCGAGACCGTAGGAGCCGGCGCTCCGGGGCAGAACCCTTGCGCTCGTTGTGGTGGCTTGGCGCACAAGTCGCGTTCTGCGCATTCTGCTCACGCGCGGCGTGGAATCCGCCTTATGGTGTCAGCGTGCTCACCGCGCTTCCTGCTCTGGCGCGGGTCGGTATCCGGACCGGCCCGCGGCATTGGCGGCTGCGTACGCGGTCGATCGTCTTCCAGGCCGCGGTGCTCGGCGTCGTACTGCTGCTGTGCCTGCTCGTGTCCAGCCTGGTGCTGCGCAACGACCTGGAAGGTCAGTACGAGCAGCGCGCGCTGGCGGTGGCCCGGAGCGTCGCGCAGGATCCGCGGATCGCGGCGACCGTGACGAGCAGCAAGCCGAGTCTGACCGGGCCGGTGCAGGACGAGGCCGAGCGGGTACGGCTGGCGACCGGCGCGCTTTATGTTGTGGTGACCAACAAAGACGGCATCCGGTTCAGTCATCCGACCGAGAGCGAAGTCGGTCAACTGGTCAGTACGGATCCGTCGGACGCCCTCGCCGGCCGGGATGTAGTCCTGATCCAGCGCGGCACGCTCGGCGACTCGGCGCGTGGGAAGGTGCCGCTCCGGGACGCGAAAGGGCAGGTCGTCGGCGAAGTCAGCGTCGGGATGGCGATGTCCGATGTGAACGGCCGGCTGCAAAAGCTGTTGCTGGTTTTGGCGCTGGTCATGGTGCCCGTCCTGGTGATCGGGATGCTCGGAGTGGTTGCGCTGTCGCGCGCGTTGCGGCGTACGACGCTGGGTCTCGAACCGGAAGAGATGGCTGATCTGCTGCGCGAGCACGCCGCGGTGCTGGGCGGGGTTCGGGACGGTGTGGTCGCGGTGGATGGCGAGGGTCGCGTGACGGTGGCGAATGATGAGGCGGCGCGGCTGGTCGATGGGGCGATTCGGCGCGGGGAGTCGCTGGAGGAGTCGGGCGTACCGGATGAGGTGATCGGCTTGTTCCGGGCCGATCCACCGCCGCGGGGAGCGTTGCGGGCGTTGGGGGATCGGGTCGTACTCGCGACGCGGCTGCCCGTTCAGCGGGAGGGGCGGGATCTGGGGCAGGTGCTGATCTTGCGGGATCGGTCTGATTTGGACGAGTTGGGGCGGGAGCTTGAGGCGACGCGGGCGTTGACGGATGCGTTGCGCGCTCAGGCGCACGAGTACACGAATCGGCTGCACACCCTGGTCGGGCTGCTGCATGTGGGGGATGTGGACGGGGCGCTCGGGTATCTGGATGAGTTGCAGGTTTCGGCGGTTCGGGCGGATGGGATTGCCGATCCGTATCTCGTCGGGTTGCTGGCGGCCAAGAGCGCGGTGGCTTCTGAGGCGGGGGTTGAGTTGCGGGTTGGTGAGTCGACCTGGGTGGAGGGGCGGGTTCGGCGGCCCTTGGACACCGTGACGGTGGTGTCGAACTTGATCGACAATGCGTTGCGGGCGGCGAGTGAGAGTACGCCGGTTGAGCGGCGGCCGGGGTGGGTAGAGGTCACGCTTGCTGGGGTGGGGGCTGATCTGGTCGTGCATGTCGTGGACAGCGGGAGTGGGGTGCCGGACGGGCTGGACGTGTTCGGGCGCGGAGTGACGTCGCGGGCTCAGCCTGAAGGGCATGGGCTCGGGTTGGTGCTGGCGCGGCAGACGGCGCGGGCGCATGGTGGGGACGTGGAGCTGACCGATGCTGGAGGCAACGATCGGGGCGCTGCGTTCACGGCCCGGCTGAACGACGTACTGGTCGGCCAATCAGCCGCGGTGAACCGATGAGCGGCGGTGCGGGTCGGGAGGGCGTCCCGAAGCTCGGTGTGCTGGTGGTTGACGATGACTTTCGGGTGGCCAATTTGCATGCCTCGTACGTCGGGCGGGTGCCCGAGTTCGAAGTGGTCGGGATCGCGCATACGGCCGCGGACGCGATGCGGATTGCCGAGCAGACGGATCCCGATCTGGTGCTGCTTGATGAGTACCTGCCGGACGCACCGGGGTCAGCGATCATCCGGTCGCTGGGTGCCGCGGTGATGATGGTGAGCGCGGCGAACGACACCGAGACGTTGCGCCGCGCGATCACACTGGGCGCGATCAACTTCCTGCTGAAGCCGTTTCCGCCGCAGATGCTGGCCGATCGGCTGACCGCGTTCGCCCGCTTCCGCGCACTGCTGGACAACGGCGATGAGGGCCTCGACCAAACCGCGGTCGACCGGGCGTTGGGTGCTCTCCGGGGCGGTGATTCGCCGCCCGGCGCGGTGCCGAAAGGGCGTTCGGCGGTGACTGCGGATTCGATCCGCGACACGCTGCGTACCGCCGACGGTCCGCTCACCGCGGCGGCGATCGCGACGCGTACGGGCGTATCTCGCGCGACTGCTCAGCGCTACCTGTCGGACTTGGTTCGCGGCAACCGCGTAGAACTCACCCTCCGCTACGGCACCACCGGCCGCCCCGAACACCTCTTCGTCTGGCGTAATACTCAGTGACGGCGACGCCCGGCGAAGTGCACGGTCGTGGCGATCAGACACAGCCAGGTCGCGGCGACGGTCCAGCCGGCCAGGACATCCGTTGCCCAGTGGTACCCGAGGTAGATCCGGCTCAGGCCGACCGCGGCGGTGAGCACGACAGCCACGGCGGTGCCGGCGAGTTTGATGGCCCGGGAGGCTTTCGAGTACCAGAGCAGGCCGGCGAGCAGTAGGAAGAAGACTGCTGAGCTGAGGCTGTGGCCGGAGGGGAAGGAGAATCCATTGCTCACGGCACCGAGTACGAGGCTCGCGTCCGGGCGGTGGCGGCCGATCAGGACTTTGAGCGTGTACGTGAGGGTGGCGGCACCGATCATGCCGGCCGCGAGGACGATCGCCGGTCGCCAGCGGTGGGTGAACAGGCGGAGGAGGGCGGCGGCGACGATGGTGAGGATCGTCAGGACGGGGATCTCGCCGAGGAAGGTGGCGGCGCGGGCGACGGTGCTCAAGACGGCGGTCCGGTGGGCGACGAAATCACTGGTAAGCCCCGGATCGAACGCAACCAACCCGTCGCCCTCAACGGCAGCGTCCGCCTGGACGACGAAGGCGAACACCCCGAGCAAAACAACCACCAGCCCCAGCACCGTCCGCTGGTTGAACCTGCTCGGCATTCAGCCGCCGTTGGGGTCGATGCGGTAGCCGAGGCCGCGGACGGTTTCGATCGCGTGCCGGTCGTACGGGGCGTCCAGCTTCAGGCGCAGGTACCGGATGTAGACCTCGACCACGTTCGGGTCGCCGTCGAAGGCGGGATCCCAGACGTTCTCCAGGATCTCGCCCTTGCTGACGGTCTCGCCGCGGTGCCGCATCAGGTACGCGAGCAGCCCGTACTCGCGGCGGGTCAGCGTGACTTCGTGGCCGGCGCGTTCGACCCGGCGGCGGACCGGGTCGAGCATCAGGTCGCCGGCGCTCATCACGACCGGGCGTTCGGGGGCGCCGCGCCGGATCAGCGCATGCAGGCGGGCGACCAGGATCAGGAAGCTGAACGGTTTGGTCAGGTAGTCGTCGGCGCCGAGGTCGAAGGCGTCGGTCTGGTCGTACTCGCCGTCCTTGGCGGTCAGCATCAGGACCGGGGTCCAGACTCCGCGTTCGCGGATCTGTTCGAGCACCTTGTAGCCGTTGAGCTTCGGCAACATGATGTCGAGCACGATGACGTCGTACGCGTGTTCGGTCGCGGCCCAGACCGCGTCCTCGCCGTTGTGCACCACCTCGACCACGAAGCCGTCCTCGGTCAGACCGTGCCGGACGGTCTCGGCCAGGGGGACTTCGTCCTCCACCATCAGTACCCGCATGATTTCAGTGTCGGCGCACTTCGCTGAGAGCAACCTGAGTATCTCGAGATCGACAAAAGACTGTAATCCAGGGCACCACGAGGCCTGCTGTCACTGCAGCGGCAGCGTGACCGTTGCGACGGTGCCTCCGCCCCCGTCAGGCGCGGTCAGTGTGACCGTACCGTGGTGGGCTTTGATGATTTCCTGCACGATCGACAACCCCAAACCGGAGCCGCCACTCGACCTGGCCCGGCTTGCGTCCAGCCGGACGAACCGCTCGAACACCCGCTGTTGCTCACCCTCGGGAATCCCGTCCCCGTCGTCCTCGACCAGCAGTACGGCCGAACCGTCCTGTCGCGCGGTGCTCAACCGGACCGTACTGTGCGCAGCCAGGACAGCGTTCTCCGTAAGGTTCCGGATCACCTGGCTCAACCGCAGCGGATCGCCAACCACGCGCACCGGGTGGACGTCGGTGAGTACTTCGATCGCACTGTGATTGCGTTCGCGCAGCCGCAGTACCTCGGTGTCGACCAGATCGTCGAGGTCCACCTCGGCGCGCTGCATCGGCAAGGCGGCGTCATCGGCCTTTGCCAGCAGCAACAAGTTCTCGACCAGCCGCCGCATCCGCTCGGCTTCGCCGGTCATCAGCTGATGCAGATCCTGCCAGGACTGGCCTTGCGCGGCCGGCTGGATCACGTCGAGCCCGGCGGCGATGGTCGCGAGTGGTGACCGCAGCTCGTGACTCGCATCGGCGACGAACCGGCGCTGGTTCGCCTGCCCGGTCTGCAGTCGGTCGAGCATCTCGTTCATCGTCGTGGCCAGCCGGGCGATCTCGTCATCGGTCCGCGGCACCGGCACCCGCTCGGTCAGGTCGCTGGACTCGATGCCCTGCACCCGTTGCCGAATCCGCTCGACCGGCCGAAGCGCCTGCCCGGCAAGCAACCAACTCGCGGCCCCGACGATCAGCAGCAGGACCGGAAACCCGATCGTCAGGTACTGCGTCACGGTCGCGACGGTCGAACGTTGCGTGCCGACGGACGATGCGACCACGACGACATAATTGTGCCCGCCGTACGCGACGCCGCGCGCCACGATCAGGTAATCGTGATCGTCGTCGAACAAGGGCATCTCGCCGACTTCGGCGCGGTTGACCGTACCGGGTCGCGGCCGCAATCCGGTCAGCGCCCGGGTGTCCGCGCGGGCCGACGACGCGGCGACCACGTACCCGGAAGAGTCCAATACCTGAACGATCTGACTGGTCCGGGTGGTCTTGGCGAGGCCGAGTTCGTTCACCCCTTGCGTGCTCACCTGGGTGGCGACGTCCGCGGCCCGGCCGTCCGCCGCATCGGAGACCGTGGCGATCAAGGCGCGCTGCAACAGCACCAGCAGCACGGCCGCGCCGAGCGCCATCGCGATCGCGACCACGACGACAGCGGCCGCGGTCGACCGGCTCCGCACGCTGGCGCGACGCAACCTCGAGCTCGCTTTACCTATCGCGGCCAAGTGGAGCACTCCTTAGGGGAACGGTCCGGGCCAGTGTCGCGGTCGGTCGCTGAGTGACTCCTGAGACCCGCGACTCCGGTTGTCTGACTCCGGTTGTCTGACTCAGCACGCTCTCAGTGCGTGCTCCCTAGCGTCGGCCTCATGACCCTCGACGAACCCAGCACGCTTGCGCTGTCCGGCTGGGGCCGGACGGTCCACCGGACCTCTCGGGTCCGGCGGCCGACGGTCGACGGGGGACTGGTCGACGTGGTGCTGAGCGAGCCGCGGATCACCGTTCGAGGGGCCGGCAAGAGCTACGGCGACGCGGCGCTGCCGAGCGACGGGATCGTGCTGGACATGACGTCGCGGGACCACATCGTCTCGTTCGACGAAGGAAACGGCGTACTGGTGGTCGAGGCCGGCGCGCTGCTCAAGGACCTGATCGATCAAACGCTCCCGTTGGGCTGGCGGCTCCCGGTGGTGCCCGGCACCGAACGGATCACCGTCGGCGGCGCGATCGCCAGCGATGTCCACGGAAAGAACCATCCAGGCGCCGGGGCATTCGGCGCGTACGTGCTCTGGCTCGCCTTGCTGCGTTCGGATGGGACGATCACGCAACTGTCCGCGGCGCAGGACCGGGATGCGTACTGGGCCACGGTTGGCGGCATGGGACTGACCGGCGTGATCCTCCGGGCGGCGATCCAGCTGCAGCGCGCCGACACCGGCTGGGTGATCCGCAACCGCCAACGTACGCGTTCACTCGACGAGACGTTGGCGGCGATGCAGGCGCTGGCCGTACGGCAGGAGCATGACCCTGATCGGTACGCGGTGGCCTGGCTGGACGCGCACGGGAAGGGCGGGAGTCTCGGGCGGGGCGTGGTCGACGAGTACTACCCGGCGGGGACACTCGACCTGCCCGGTGCGGTCGCGCCGTACCCGGAGAATCGCGTCTCGAGCAATCGGCCGCGCCGGTCGTTGCCGGGTCCGGGCCTGGTCTCGGCCGCGACCATCGCGGCGGCGTCAGCGGCACGCTGGCGGTTGAGCCGGTCGTCGAACTCCCAGCTCGTTCCGTTGCGTACGGCGTTGTGCCCGCTGGATCGCGCGGAGTCGTGGCCCGCGGCGTTCGGCCGGCTGGGATTGGTGCAGTACCAGTTCGCCGTACCGCTCGATGCGGCCGAGACGATCCGGGACGTGCTGGTCTTCCTGACCAAGCACGGGATGGCGCCGGCCCTTGCCACGTTGAAGAATTTCGGCTCGTGTGCGGCTGGACCGCTGTCCTTCCCGATCCCGGGCTGGACCTTGGCAGTGGATCTTCCGGCCCGCTGGCTGCCGCATCTCGATTCGCTGCGGCCCGTCGACGCGATGGTCGCGGACGCGGGCGGCCGGGTCTATCTGGCGAAGGACACAGTGACGGACCCGGAGCTGATCCCGAAGATGTACCCGGAACTGCCAGGCTGGCGCCAAACCCAGAACCGGTTGGACCCGGATCGGCGTTGGAGTTCCGCGCTGGCCGAGCGGTTGGGATTGCTGTCATGACCGCTGGAGCTGTGCTGCTGGTCGGCGGGTCCTCCGAGATCGGCATGGCCGTCCTGCATGCGCTGATCGGTCCGGCGCCGCGTCGCGTCATCCTGGCCGGCCGACCGAGCGGGGAGCTGTGGTGGAACGCGGAGCGGCTCCGCGACGCCGGGTACTCGGTGGTCACGACGCAGTACGACGCGGCGCTTGGCTGCGACGAGCTCGATGACATGCTGAAGCAGGCGTGCGCCGCGGACCCGCTGCAGCTTGCCGTCGTCGCGGTCGGATCGATGTCATCGGCAACCTTCAGCGAAGGACTGATGGTCAACGGGCTCGGCGTGGCTTTGTTGCTCAGGGCATTGGTCCAGCGCAAGCCCGAACAGATCGTGTTCCTGTCGTCGGCGGCAGCCGTACGCCCCAGGCAGTCGATCGCGGCGTACTCGCTGGGCAAGCAACTGGCCGACTCGACGGCGGTCCTGCTCGCGCGGCAGGCGGCCGAGACCGGGGTGCGCGTACTGGTGGTGCGGCCGGGATTCGTCACCACCCGGATGACTTCGGAGCTGGCGAAGCCACCGCTGGCCACGACGCCCGATCTGGTCGCCCGGCGGGTCACGAAGGCGATCGAGAATCAGCAGACCGTCGTCTGGGTACCGCGCGTGATGGGACTGGTGGTCCGGGTACTGAATCTCCTACCGCGCAGGCTGCTCCCGGTGGCGTACCGATGAAGGCGAACAGGACGAAGAGACGCCGGATCAAGAAGCGTTGGATCGCGCTGGTGATCGTCGCGCTCCTGATCGTGCCCGCGGTCTCGTACGTGCAGGCACTGCTCTATCCGGGCAATGCGAGCTTCTCGGTCCGAACCGTCGAATGGTTCCGCGATCACGGCGGCGGCTCGATCATCGACACGATCGAAACCTGGAAGTACTCGCACCAGCAGCCGCCGACCACCGGCGTACCGAGCGATGTCACCGCGACCGCTCCGAACGCCAAACAGCACGCTCCAAAGCCCACGGCCACGTCCGGTCTGCCGACTGTCCAACTCCTGCCAGGCGTGAAGCCGCTGCCGCAGGAGGGCACCTGGGCGGTCGCCCGGCAGTCGGCCAAGGGCAAACCGTTGCTCTGGACAACCTGGTTCCGCCCCGACCCCGGCCACCTTCCGGTCTCGGCCGCCGCCGCCCTTCTGCCGCGTGACAGCTACCGCCTGACCCTGATGCCCGGCACCCGCGAACCGGTCGTCGGGATGCCGTCGAAGTTCGGGTACGACGTGCCCGCCGCCGACCGTCCCGCGCTGGTCGCGACGTTCAACGCGGGATTCAAGATGCACGACTCGCACGGCGGCTGGTGGACCACCTGGTCCAATGCCGTTCCGCTGGTCGACGGCCGCGCCTCGGTGGTCATCCACCGCGACGGTTCGGCCCAGATCGGTACCTGGAACGGGACCGTCCGGATGACGCCGGACGTGGTCGCGGTCCGGCAGAACCTGGACCAGCTGATCACCGACGGCCGGATCGTCGACGGCCTGGCCGCCAACCGGGACGCGCGCTGGGGATCGACCCGCAGCCAGTTCCAGTACACCTGGCGGTCCGGTCTCGGGACCGATACGGGAGGCAACTTGATCTACGTGGCCGGGAACAAGCTCACGCTGGCCAGCCTGGCGACCGCGATGCACCAGGCCGGGATCGTGCAGGGCCTGGAGCTGGACATCCACGCGGCGATCGTGAGCTTCAACATCGAGCAACCCGGCCCGAACGGGACGCTCGCGCCCCGCAAGCTGCTGAACTCGATGAATCCACCGGCCAACCGTTACCTGGTCGAGGACCAGCGTGACTTCTTCTATGCGACCGCCAAATGACTGATCTGCACACCCCACTGCCCGTCACGCACCGCGTGTCGACGGCCCGCGCCCTGCTGCGACTGAGCCGTCCGCAGCAATGGCACAAGGCGCTGATGGTGTTCGCGGCACCCGCCGCGGCCGGTGCGCTCGAGTCGCCGACCGATGTCCTCGAGGCGGCGATCGCCGCGCTCGGGTTCATGTTCCTCGCGATTGCCGTCTACGCCTTCAACGACATCCGGGACGCCCCCGACGACCGGCGGCATCCACGCAAACAAGCACGTCCGGTCGCCTCCGGGGCGATCAGTCCGACGCTGGCGGCCGCGTACGGGGTGACCGCCGCGCTGCTCGGAATCGCGATCGTCAGTACGCTCGGCACCGCGACGTTCGGGCTGGCGATGGCGTACCTGGTCGCGCAGCTGCTCTACGTCCTCGGGCTGAAGCACGTCGCCGTAGTGGATCTGGTCCTGGTCGCGCTCGGCTTCGTACTCCGTGCTGCCGCCGGTGCGACCGCTACCGGGTTGCCGATCTCGCACTGGTTCCTGCTGGTTTCGTTGTTCGGGGCAATGTTCCTGGTCACGGGCAAGCGCAAGGCGGAGCGTACGAAGATCGGCAATGCGGTCAGTCGTCCGGTCCTCGCCGCGTACCCGGTGTCCTGGCTGGACCAGGTGCTGACGATCTCTCTGCTCGGTACGGCACTGTCCTACGGCATGTGGGCGTTCCAGTACCTCGGTCACGACGTGTACCGCGAACTGCTAGCGGTCTCGTTCCTGCCCTTCTTCACCGGACTCCTCCGGTACGCGTTGCTCGTCTCCACCGGCCGGGGCGAGGAACCGGAGCACGAGATCTTCCGCGACCGCGTCCTCCTGGTCGCCGGCCTCACCTGGGCGGCACTGCTCGGGGTCGGCCTGTACTGCGCGTGATCCGGCCCGGTGGTACGCATCACGTAGTAGTGTGGCGTCGAGGAGGCGCGATGCAGGCGAACGATTCCCAGACGCTGGTGCTCTCGGCGCTGGCCGACGGCCCGAAGCACGGGTATGCGATCAACAACGCGATCGAAGAGCTGACCGGCCAGCGGCTCGGTGCCGGCAGTCTGTACGGCGCGCTGTCCCGGCTGGAGGCGAAGGGCCTGATCGAGACGCTGGAGGAGCAGGGCCGGCAGCGTCCAGTGCAGCTCACGGCGGCCGGCCGCGAGGTCCTGGAGACGGAGTTACGGGCGATGGCGCGGGTGGCGACCGCGGGTCTGCGCAATCTCGGGATCCGGTTGACGTGACGACGCCGCCCGCAAACTCGGGCACACCCGGACGCGCCTGGCGCCGCGTTGCCCGGTTCCTGGTCAGGCTCTATCCGCGGCCGTTCCGGGAGCGCTGGGGAACGGATTTGGCCGGTGAGGTCGATCGGGTCGGCTGGCGCGGTACGCCGGGGCTCGTCTGGGCAGTCGCGGGCATGTGGCTGCATCCGGCGATCTGGCCGACTGACTCGATGGTCGAACGCCGCCGCCGGGTCGCTGCGCTTGCTGTGGTCGTCACGGCCGCCGGGTGGCTGACTGCGCATGCTGTGCTCGAGCTGACCGGCGCGGTGCCGCGTCCGCTTGCGCGCTCGTGGATTCTCACCGCCTTCGACACTGTCACGTTCGCCGGCTTCCTGCTCGCCTTTCCACTGCCGCGCTTGCGGTCGCTGGTGCCGCTGACCCGGATCGCCGTGCGGCGGGTGGCCGTACCGGTCGCGCTGGGGGCAGGTGTGGTGTTCGCTGTGCACCGGGACTTTGCGGTCCCGGCGGTGGTGAAGCTGGGGGTAGTTGCCCTGTGGTGGCTGGCGCTGATGCTGGTCGCCGGTCAAGTCGTGCGCACCGTCGCCGACGTGGACCTGGCGGCGGTCGCGGTGCCGAGTTCGTGGCGGTTGCGGCTCGGGTTGTGGACGACGGCAGCGGGTTTGGCAGGTAGTGGGCTGACAATCCTGATGCCGTCCCTGATCGGCAGTGGTGATCGCCTCGCCGGTGTGCTCGGCGGCCTCACCATCCTCACGCTGGCAGCCGCGGTCAACGGAACAGTCCGCGACCTCGCCGAAGTACGCACCGCCTGAGTTCACCGGGGTGCCGTCAGGGTTGTTTCCGGGTAGGTCGTGCTGAGGGCCGCGATGTCCTGTGCTGGTGTGCCGTGGACGGAATGGTCCAGGAACGCTGCCACGTAGTCGTTCTGGATTGTCAGCGCTCGGCGGCCGTCGATGCTGCCGAGGCCGATCAGGTCGCGTACCGGCGGCCCGAGGAAGTACACGCCGTAGTCGGTGAAGTTCAGGTGATGCGCGCCGTTCACCGTGACCAGCCAGTGCGGTCCCGTGCTTGCCTTGAGCAACTTCTTGCCGGCCTCCAGTTCGCCGCCGGTGTCCGTCCCCTGCGGCCCGCAGCTGCCGATGACGCACGAGTCCTCCGAACCCATGATCAGGAACGGTCTGGCCAGACCGGAGCTGACCACCTGACCGAACTCGGTCCCGTCGAGATCGACCGCACCGGAACAGCGCGGATCGGTCCGGCAGGCCTCGAGCGAGGCCGACCCGCCGAACGAATGCCCGACGTACGCCACCTGCGGCGCGAGCTTGCCCGCGAACCGGCCCGCCGTACCTAGTGCACTGGTCTGACCAGCAACGAACCGGGCGTCCGCCGCCCACTCGGCCGTCAACTTGTCGCCGGTCCGCTGGGTCTCGCCGTCGTGACCGCCGAGATCCGGGGGATTGCCCTGCTTCGTACTCGTCACGGTCTGACCGCCGAGCACGGTCACGTTCGCGCTGTATGTCGGCGTCAGGCCCGCGACCACGTACCCACGACTCGCCAGGCTCTCGGCCAAGGCGCTGTACTGCGGTGCGGCGAACCCCATCCCCGGTTCGAGGACGACGACCGGGAAGCGGCCGTCCGCGACCGGTGGGCCGTCCAAGGAGTGCGTCCGGATCTTGCCGAAGCTGGTTTCGAACCAGCGGAACGGCAGCGGGAAGGCGAGCTTCGACCAAAGACCGGGTGTGTACGGCAAGTGGCTGCCCGTGACGTCGGCGCCGGCCGGGTACCAGAGCCAGACCGCGAGTTTGCGCGGTCCGCCGTGTGGGTCCAGCGGGTCGGTGCGGGCGCTGTCGGTCCACTCGAAGCTCGTCCGGCCGACCTGGTACTTCCCGGTCGGCGCCGGTAGCGCGACGGTGCGCCCGCTCAGCGCCGCCATCGCCAGCACGTACCACGCGGCCAGCACCACCAGGCTGGTCACCCCGATCACCGCGACCCGAATCACCCTGCGCATCGTCATGCTCGCATAGTACACATCGCGTACTACGCGATGCGTACTAGACCCTCTCAGTTCGTGCTCAGTGCCGCCCCGGTACCGTCGCGCCTGGTCCCATCGCCGAACCCAAGGAGCAGTTGAAGCACATGATGAGCATCTGGGACTCGATCGTCCTCGGCGTCGTCGAAGGGCTGACCGAGTTTCTGCCGGTCTCCAGCACCGGCCACCTGACCATCGTGTCGAAGCTGCTCGGGCTGCCGATCGACGATCCGTCCATCACCGGTTACACCGCGGTGATCCAGGTCGGCGCGATCGCGGCGGTGATCCTGTACTTCTGGGGCGACATCCGGCGGATCGCGGTCGCCTGGGTCCGCGGGCTGGCGAACGCCGAACACCGCACCGAGTTCGACTACCACATGGGCTGGTACGTGATCGCCGGCTCGTTGCCGATCGGGATCATCGGGTTCCTGGCGAAGGACCTGATCTCGGGGCCGTTGCGCAGTCTGTGGTGGGTGGCGGGGTCGCTGATCGCGTGGTCGTTCGTGATGGTCGCGGCGGAGCGGTTCAGTACAAAGGAACGTCCGCTGACCCGGATCACGATGCGAGACTCGGTGGTGATGGGTCTGGTGCAGTGCCTG
Source organism: Kribbella hippodromi (assembly GCF_039531045.1). Lineage (NCBI taxonomy): Bacteria > Bacillati > Actinomycetota > Actinomycetes > Propionibacteriales > Kribbellaceae > Kribbella > Kribbella hippodromi. The sequence continues at coordinate 44,315 of NZ_BAAAPH010000027.1, forward strand.
GCGCTGATCCCGGGCGTCTCGCGGTCGGGTGCGACGATCTCGGCCGGCCTGTTCCGCGGTCTGGATCGAGTCGCCGCGACCCGGATCGCCTTCCTGCTGGGCATTCCGGCGCTGCTCGGCGCGGGCGTGTACGAGCTGAAGGACGCGCTGCACGGCAGCGTCGGAGCCGCGCCGCTCGTCATCGGGACGCTGGTCAGCTTCGGCGTCGCGTACGCCTCGGTCGCCTGGCTGCTGCGCTTCGTCGCCAAACACTCGATCGAGGTCTTCGCCCTCTACCGCGTCCTCCTCGGCACCGTCCTCCTGGTCCTCCTCACCGCCGGCACAATCGCCGCGACCTAGCCGATCGTCGGCAGCTCGACAGTACGTATACGCCCACTGGGCCCACCCGCCGTCCACCCGCCCGCCTGAAACTGCACCCAGCAGGCAGACACCTCCTGTCGAGCTGCCGACGGTCGACCCTTAGGGCAGGTGTGGGTTGGGGGAGGCGAGGCCGATGTCGTAGGCGTAGATGACTGCTTGGATCCGGTCGCGGGCGCCGATCTTGGCGAGTACGCGGCCGACGTGGGTCTTCACCGTCGATTCGGACAGGTGCAGGCGCTCGGCGATTTCCGGGTTGGTCCAGCCGGTGGCGATGGCGATCAGGATCTCGCGTTCGCGGTCGGTCAGCAGTCGTACTTTCGCGTCGTCGGTCAGGCCGTCCGGGGCGGTGCGGGGCAGCCGGCCCGCGTACGCGTCGAGCAGGCGCCTGGTCAGACCGGGTGCGATGATCGCGTCGCCGGCCGCTACCGCGCGAATTCCGCCGAGCAGTTCCTCCGGGCGCGCGTCCTTGAGCAGGAAGCCGCTTGCCCCGGCGCGGAGCGCTGCATGCGCGTACTCGTCCAGGTCGAAGGTGGTCAGTACGAGCACCCGCGAACGGTTGCCGCTGGCCACTATCTGCCGGGTCGCCTCGATCCCGTCCATGCCGGGCATCCGGATGTCCATCAACACCACGTCCGGGCGCAGCTCGGCGGTCCGGCGCACTGCCTCCGAACCCGTACCCGCCTCACCCGCGACCTGCGTCTCCGGCACCGACTCCAGCAAAATCCGAAGCCCAAGCCGATGCAACGGCTGGTCATCCACAATCAGCACGCTGGTCACCGGACCTCCCGCCCTGTGCGGTGGAGGCGAGGGGGCGAGGCAGCTGTGCGGTGGAGGGGAGGGGACAAGACCGCTGTGCGGTGGAGGGGAGGGGCGGCTGTGTGGTGGTGTGGAGATGGTGTGGCGGCTGTGTGGTGGTGTGGAGGGGGCGAGGTGGTCATGGGGTTCGCTCCGGGGTTAGTTCCAGGTCGGTTTCGAGTGACCAGCCGCCGGCTGGGGTTCGGCCTGACTTCACGACTCCGCCGTAGAGGGCGGCGCGTTCGCGGATGCCGATCAGACCTTGTCCAGCAGCGGAATCGGGCGCCGGCAGCAAGCCGGCGGACGGTCCGCTGTCCTCGACCCGGATCCGCAGCCGGTCCTGCACAACCTCCAGCGAAACCTTCGCCGCCGTATCCGGTCCAGCGTGCTTCAGCGCGTTCGTCAGCGCCTCCTGAACAATCCGGTACGTCGCCAACTGCAACCCACGATCCGCCGGCAACTCACCCACAGTCCGGTACGTAACCTCCGGCCCCGCGGCCCGAATCCGCTCGCACAGTGCATCCACGTCCGCGATCCCCGGCTGTGGAGTCAGCTCCGGTACGGCAGCCTCGTCGCGGAGCGCCCCGAGCGTACGCCGCAAATCATTCAACGCCTCTCGGCCCGTCTCGCCGATCAAGGTCAGCGCCTGCTCGGACCGATCCGGATTCACGTGCGCCGCGTACGCACCGCCGTCGGCCAGCCGGATGATCACCGACAAGTTGTGCCCGAGGATGTCGTGCATCTCGCGCGCCACCCGCGCCCGCTCGCCCGCCACGGCGAGCATGCTGCGCTGATCACGCTCGATCTCCAGCCGGGCCGCGCGATCCCGCAAGCCGGCGAGCTGCGAGCGTCTGATCCGCACCACCAGCCCAAGCGCGATCGCGGCCGTGGTCGCACAGACGAGGAAGAACGCCACCTCGGGTACGGACGTGACCGAACTGAGCCGTACGACGGCGAGCGTCAGCACCGCGACCGTGATGGCGCACGCCCAGAGCAACCGACGCAGCGAACTGTGCAATGTGAGGCTGTACAACGCGATCAGCAAGGCGACGTCCGCCCGCAAGAACACCTGCAACGACCACTGCACCGCGAAAACGGTCGCGGTGAGGACAAAGGCAACCATCGGTGCGCGCCGCCGCAGCAGCAGCGGCAGGATCAGCCCGAGCTGGAACGCGACGACTGCCAGCACCGGCAGCTGGACGAACACCCCGTTGATCTCGCGCGGTGCGTCGTGGCGGATCAAGTCCGGCAAACAGAACAGCAGGAAGGCGCCGATGACCACGAGCGTGTCGAGCGCCCATGGGCGGGCGCGGTCGGCGCGGCGCAGCCGTCCGCCGATCCGGCCGAGGCGGATCACCCACGGGTGCCGCCACAGCGGATCCGGATCAGCGACGGACTGCACGTTCTCGCCGGTCACCGTACCCACGGTTCCATTGTGACCGGCCGTCAACACCATGTCGTCGACCATGCCGTCGCACCGTCAGGCGTCGCTCCGTGCGAGGCGCCAAGCGGCGGCCGCGAGCACCAGCACGGTCCACGCGATGAACACCACGAAACCAGGCCCTGCTGACAGCGTGTGAGGATCATGATGCAGTACGTACATCGACCGCCCCGCCTCACTCGGCAGGTACGGCTGGATCGCGTTGCCCCACGACTTCGGCAGCAGCGAGATCAGGCCGGGTACGAGCATCAGCGCCCCGACCAGCGCCGAGATCGCCCCGGCGACCGACCGGATCAACGTACCGAGCGCCACCCCGATCACGCCGATCAGCGCCAGGTAGAGCACCGCCCCCAGCAGACTCCGCAGTACGCCCGAATCGGAGATCGTCAGCGCCGCGCGGGTCGAGTGCAGGATGCCGCTGTCCACGAAGAAGCTGATGAAGACGCCGACGGCAGCAACCACCAGCGCGACCACGCCGTACACGGCGGCCTTCGACCAGAGCACAGGCAGCCGGCGCGGTACGGCGGCCAGCGTCGAGCGGATCGCGCCGGTCGAGTACTCACCACCGATGACCAGCACACCCAGTACACCGAGAGCGAGCTGCGACAGGGGTACGCCGAACAGCGACAGGCTCAACGTCGTCGCGTCGGCGAAATCCGGATCGAGCTGACGGCCGGACGTGACGCTCGAGCGGTACCGCAGCGCGGCAATGATGCCGAAGGCAATCAAGAAGAGCAGGCCGAGACCGAGCGTGATCCACGTGGATCGCAAGGACCACAGCTTGGTCGATTCCGAGCGCAGGACGTGCGCGGTGGTGACCCGGTACCGCGGTTTGGCGCCGGCGCTGGGAGCGTGTTTTGCCGGGGGAGAGGTGGTCGCGGTCATGCCGCACGCTCCTTGAGTTCGGTGGTGCCGTGGTACACGACCTCGTCGCGGGTCAGGTCCATGAACGCCTTCTCCAGCGAGACCTTCTTGGTGGTCAGCTCGTACAACGCGATGCCGTGCTCGGCCGCCTTGGCACCGACTGCACGCGCCGACAGGCCGTTGACCTCCAGCTCCTCCGAGCCCGCGTGCCCAAGGATCTCGACGCCTGGTCCGGCCAGTACGTCCCGGAGCTTCGCGGCGTCGGCGGTGGACACGCGTACCGTGTCGCCGCCGGCTTCGCGGACCAACTCGTCGACGGTGGTGTCGGCGAGCAGGCGGCCGCGGCCGACGATGATCAGGCGGTTGGCGACCAGTGCCATCTCGCTCATCAGGTGCGACGAGACAAACACGGTCCGCCCCTCCGCGGCCAGCCGGGTCAGCAGGTTGCGGATCCACAGCACGCCTTCGGGGTCCAGCCCGTTCACTGGTTCGTCCAGCATGATCGTCGCCGGGTCGCCGAGCAGCGCGGTGGCGATACCGAGGCGCTGGCCCATACCGAGTGAGAACTGGCCGGACCGCTTCTTCGCGACCGACTGCAGCCCGGTCAACTCGATCACTTCGTCGACGCGGCGCTTCGGGATGCCGTGCGTCTGCGCCTGGGCGAGCAGATGGTTGTATGCTGACCGCCCCGGATGCGCGGCCTTCGCCTCCAGCAGCGCGCCGACTTCCTGCAGGGGAGCGGAATGCTCCTTGTAGTGCTTGCCGTTCACGGTCACGGAGCCGGTCGTCGGTGCATCGAGCCCGACGACCAGCCGCATCGTCGTCGACTTGCCGGCACCGTTCGGTCCGAGGAACCCGGTCACGGCGCCCGGCCGGACGGTGAACTCGAGCCCGTCCACCGCCGTCGTCTCGCCGTACTTCTTGGTCAGCTGTTTCGCCTCGATCATGGTCCCAACCTAGGAACCACAACCGCCCCGAACCGTAGTACCGCGGCCTGATCTTCGGCCCGGTCGTGGTACCGCGGTACTACGTCCGGCGGGCGTCAGCCGAAGGTCTTCAGCAGGATCGCGATCGCCTTCTTCTCCGCGGCCGGGTCCTTGGTCTCGCGGACCGAGCTGAACAGGCCGTCGTTCTGGCTGTCGATGTACGTCCACGCCTTCTGGTCGAGCGGCTTGAGCTTCTCCTCGTCGTCGTCCCAGGCCTTCTCGTACGCGTTCACCTTGCTGTTCAACGCGGCCTGATCGTTCTTCGCCGCATCCGTGTTCATGCCGGCGACGAGCGTACGGAACTGGGCCACCTCCGACTTCGGGAAATGTGCGGTCGCCTGCTGCGAGGTGAGGTGTACGTTCGCCTCGGCCGGGTTCGGCCCCTCGTTCTCGGCGGCGGCATTCGCATGCGGCTGCGCCGACGCCCAGTTGAGCAGGATGCCCGCCGCGATCGCCGACGCCGCCATCACGCCGACCATCGGCCATTCGCGGGACCGCTGGTGGTACTTGGGCTTGCGGTCGCGGTGCTCGTGTCCTTCGATCACATCGGACTTCGTCACGGTCAGGTACACGACGGTGGCCAGGATCGCGCCCAGGAAGATGATGCTGGTGACGAGCGTACCCAGCCCGAGGCCCTTGTCCGGCACCTTCGGGGACGCCAGCCAGTCGCCGAGGTTCGCGCCGAGCGGACGGGTCAGGATGTAGGCCAGCCAGAACGCCAGCACCGGGTTCGCGCCGAAGCGCCAGCAGCTGACGATGATCGCGATCAGCGCGAGCGGCAGCAGTACCGACACGCCCGGGCTCCAGCCGGTGAGTTCGAGGGTCCAGTCGCCGGCCGCGGTACCGAGCGCGAAGGTGACCAGGACGGCCAGCCAGTAGAACGCCTCGCGCGGCCGGGTGACGATGCTGTGGATGGACAGGGTCCGCTCACGGCTCCACCAGATGCCGAACACGACGGCCAGCGCGACGGTGAACACCGACGTGCTGATCCACAGCGGCACACCGAGCTGGTCGGTGAGGATGTCGGTGTACAGCGTGCCGGTGACGCTGACGACCACGACAGTGAGCCAGTACGCGGCCGGCCGGTACCGGTTGGTCCGGACCTGCCAGGTCAGAACCGCGGCGAACACCACGGTGAAGATGACTGCGGTGGCGAGGAGCCCGACGCCGAGCTGCATGTTGATCCAGTCGGCGAAACTCTCTCCCACGGTCGTACAGAGGATTTTGATCAGCCAGAACCAGACAGTGACCTCGGGCACTTTGTTGAGCAGTACCCGTGGAGCGGCCGTACGGGACGCGGTATCTGTTGTCATGCGGGCCAGGCTTGCGCGTCGTACCTGCACACAACCTGATCAGCTGGTGAATTACCTGACTGGGAAGCGGATTTCCACGTGACCGTTGCCGTCGGCCACCGCCTGGACGCCGATCCCGGTCGCGGTGGCGATCCGGCGGACGACCGCGAGCCCGAGGCCGTGCCCGTCCGAGCCGCTGTGACCCGGCGCGAAGACCTGGTCGAGTTCGTCCGGCTGGAACCCTGGGCCGTCGTCGATGACATGGACGACGGCGCGGTCGCCGACGATCTCGGCGCGGAGCGTGACGGTGGTTCGTGCGTGCCGGGTGGCGTTGTCGATCAAGGGCGCGAGTACGGCGGCGGCGACGTCCGCGGGCACGGCGAGTTCGAGCTCGGGCGGGGCGTCGAGCCGAACGCTGCCGACGCGGATCTTGTCCAGGACAGTCGTGAGCCGGCAGCTTGCTTCGTGGCGCGCACGGGATCGGGCCGCGTCGAGGATCGTGCTCACGGCGGCGCTGAGCCGGTCGGTTTCGGTCAGGACGAGTTGCGGATCGACCTGCGTACCGGCGAGCTCCGCGAGCTGCGCCTCGCCGCGAAGGACGGCCATCGGCGTACGCAGTTCGTGCGCGATCTCGTCGGTGAGCCTGCGTTCGTCGGCGATCGTGTCCGATACCCGGTCGAGCAAGCGGTCGAACGTCTGCGCCAGCTCGCCGAACTCGTCCCGTGGTGGTCCGGTCCCGAACCGCCGGTCCGGGTCGTGATCGCCCCACTCGTCGGCCAGCGTGGACATCCGGCGGACGACGCGCAGCGCCCGGCTCACGACCAGGTACGCGACGCCGCCCGCGAGCACGATCGCGAGTGCGCCGAGGATCAGCGACATGACCAGACTGCGTTGCTCGGAACTCTCGTACGGTGTGAGGTCAACCATCACGACCGCGGTGACCTGATGGCCTTGCACCGGTACGGGTTCGGCATACAGCAGGAAGTGGTCGACGGTGACGAATTCGGAGCGGTTCGACTGCCCGAGGCGCTCGACGGTGGTGGCCGTGGCGGAGTGCAGTACGCCGTCGAGCAGGCGGCCGTCCGCGTACACCCAGGTGACCGTGTCGAACGCGTCGCCGGTGCCTTCGACGCTGCGAATCTTGCCGTCGGCAACTTCCACGGTGGCGGCGACGGCTTCGGCGCGGGTGCGGGCGAGTGTCCGGGTGTCGGCTTCGGTGGCCCTGGTCAGGAGTACATGGCTGAGTACGACGAGGACGGCGACGACCAGCGTCGCGGTCAGGACGGCGAGCGAGACGATCCGGGCGCGGAACCCGGTCAGTCCCATCGGTACCCGACTCCGCGTACGGTCGCGACCCGGTCCGCGACGCCGAGGCGATCCAGTTTCACCCGGAGCCGGCGCAGGTACGAGTCGAGGGTGTTCTCGCTGACGTACGCTCCGTGCGGCCAGCCGGCGGCGACCAGGGCATGCCGGCGGACGACTTCGCCCGGTACTGAGATCAACCGGCCGAGCAGCCGGAACTCGGTCGGTGTCAGCGGCTCGCCGGTTTCGCCGCGACGTACTTCGTGGCTGGTCGGGTCGAGCACGACCTCGTCGACCGTGACCGCGACGGTCGTCCGGCGCAGCAGGGCCCGGATCCGGACCAGCAGCTCCGGGATGTCGAACGGCTTGGTCAGGTAGTCGTCGGCGCCGGCCTCGAACCCGCTCACCTTGTGATGCACGCCACCGAGCGCCGTCAGCATCAGCACCGGCGCATCCACGCCGTGTGCCCGCAACGCGAGACAGACATCTCGCCCATCGGCATCCGGCAGCCCGACGTCCAGGATCACCACGTGCGGCGCGGGATCGAGCCGTCCGAGCAGCTCGGTACCGGACGCGGCGGCGGTCACTGTGTGTCCGTCACCTTCCAGGGCGCGCCGCAGTACACCGCGCAACGCACGATCGTCCTCGCATACCGCAACCCTGGCCACACCCTGCACCGTACCGGGTGCGTCAGCGTGGGCCGGCGCAGGTCAGTCGGGCCGGTGCTTGATCTGCATTCCGGGGCGGCGGCGGTGGACGGTCAGGTACGACAGGCCGTCGGCGCCGGCCGTGATGTCGCGTCGTGATCCGTGCGGGAGCCAGACCAGACTGCCCTCGGCCACCGGTTCTCCGATGGTCCCGCTGCCTTCGACAACGACCAGGAGGACGTCCAGGTCCGGTTCGACGTGTTCGCCGACGTGGCGGCCGGGTGGCAGGTGGACGAGGTTCGCGTCCAGTTGCCGGCCCGATTCGGCCAGCTTCCACCACGCACCGCTCTCCGGCGCGTCGGCACCCCGGCGTCCGTCGGTGAGGATCCGTGCGGTCGGCTCACTCTCGTCCACGACCCAAGTCCTTGTCTGTCGCTGCTGTAAGGTTCAAGTTATGTCATCGCCGGGACAGCCGCAGCGCCGGGCCACGTTGAAACTGGTGGCCGAGTCGCTGGGGGTTTCGATCACCACGGTCTCGAACGCGTTCAGCCGGCCGGACCAGTTGTCGGAGGCGCTGCGGGAGCGGGTGCTCGCCGAGGCGGCCCGGCTGGGGCTGAGCAGTCCGGACGCGGCGGCGCGCAGTCTGCGGCTGGGGCGGCCGGCGTCGGTGGGCGTGATGTACACGGATCGGCTCTCGTACGCGTTCTCTGATCCCGGCGCGGTGCTGTTCCTGCAGGGTGTCAGCCGGGTCTGCGAGGAGAACGGCCAGGAGTTGGTGCTGATCCCGAGTACGTCATCGGCCGACGCCGCGGCGACTGCGGTCGGCCGGTCGATGATCGACGGCCTGATCGTGTACTCGGTCGCGGACGATGATCCCGTACTGGCCGCAGCGGCTGCCCGGCGGATGCCGCTGGTGGTGGTCGACCAGCCGCGGATCAGTACGCTGCCGTGGATCGGGGTCGATGACGAGAAGGGCTGTCGTGCGATCGCCGAACACGTGATCCGGCTCGGCCATCGCCGGCTCGCGGTGCTTTCGACGGAGATCGACCGGGATCGGCGCGGTGGGCGGGCGACGGTGGCGCGGCAGGAGGCGATCACGTTCGCGACGACCGCGGCCCGGCTGCGCGGGTACCGGACCGCGGCGGAGGACGCCGGTCTCAGCTGGTCGAAGGTTCCGGTGGTGGAAGCCCGGGAGAACTCCGAGGCGTACGGGTACCAGGCGACCGCTGCGCTGCTGCGGAGCAAACAGCGGCCGACGGCGGTGCTGGCGATGACCGACCAGCTTGCGTTCGGGGCACTGCGGGCCGCCGCGAAGGCCGGGTTGTCCGTACCGGAGGATCTGTCGGTGGCTGGGTTCGATGACATTCCGGCGGCGCGGAGTGAGCCGTACCTCACGACGGTCGCGCAGCCGCACGAGGAAAAGGGGCGGCGTGCTGCTGAGCATCTCCTTGCGCAGCTTGGCGATCGGCCAGTGCCGCCGCTGCAGCAACAGTTGTCGACAATCCTACGGCTGCGTGAGACCACTGGTGCCGCACCATTTTCATAGCGTGTGGCCGCCGTTGACTGCGATGCGTTGGCCGGTGATGAAACCGGCGTACGGTGATGCCAGGAACGCCACGGTGGATGCGACATCGTCCGGTGTGCCGAGGCGGTACATCGGGACGCCGGCGCCGTACGCATCCTTGTCCTGTTGAGGGACCGCCGCGTGCCGCTCGGTCGGGATGAAGCCGGGGGCGACGAGATTGACGGTGATTCCGGCCGGACCGAGTTCGCGCGCCCAGGAACGGGTCAGTCCTAGTTGAGCGCCTTTCGCCGCGACGTACGCGCTGCTGTTCGGCGTACCCAGCTCGAAGGCTTCGGAGCCGATCGAGATGATCCGCCCGAAACCTTGCCTGCACATCGCGGGGACAGTTGCCTGGGCCAGCAGGAGCGGGCTGTGGACGAAGTAGTCGAGTTGGTTGAGCATGAGGCCCCAGGTCAGGTCTTCCAGTTCGACATCGGGTTGGGGGCCGGTCGCGTTCAGTACGAGCACGTCGATCGAGCCGAGGGTGGCGACGACCTGGGAGTGCAGCTCGGCGACCTCGTCGGGTCTGGTCACGTCGGCCTGGAAGATCTCGGCCACGCCGCCGGCTTCGGTGATGCGGGCGCGGACGTCCTTGGCGGCGGCGCGGCTTGAGTTGAAGTTGATGGCGACGCTGAGGCCGTCGCGGGCGAGTGCTTGGGAGATCGCCGCGCCCAGGCCGCGCGATCCGCCGGTGACCAGGGCAACGGTCTTCCCCGTTGGGTGGTTGGTCATGCGTTGGTCCCTGAGAGCGTGTTGATGGTGCGGCGTACGCCGCTGATCAGGTGGTTGAGCTGGTGCTCGGTGAGGTGGGTGTAGATCGGTAGCTGGACCTGCTGCTCGAAGTACACCTTTTCGGCGACGGGGCACTCGCCGTACCGGTGACCGAGCGCGCGGAACTCGGGCAGCAAGTGGATCGGGAAGTAGCGGAGCACGATCTCGATGCCCTCGACCTGTTCGAGCAGTTTGATGAAGTCGTCCTTCAGTGCGCCGACTACCGCCGCGTCGTAGAAGATCGTGTAGAGGTGGTAGACGCTCGGTGCTTCCGGCCGGGCGCGCTGCAAGGTGATGCCTGGGATGTCAGTCAGGCCTTCGTCGAGGCGGTGCGCGATCTCTTGCCGGCGTGCGTTCAGTTGATCCAGTTTCGCCAGCTGGGCCAGGCCTAGGGCGGCGGAGACTTCGCTCATCCGGTAGTTGTTGCCGATCAGGTACCGGTCGTCGCGGTAGCTCTTGCTGAAGGCGGAGCGGACGTGCGGGTCGCGGTAGTACGCCGGCTGCCGGTACGGGCCGATGCGGTCGGACTCGCGATCGACCAGCGGTCCCCAGGTGTGGATGGTGCCGAGTTCGCGGGCCTTCTCCGCGTACGCGTCATCGTCCGTGACGAACGCACCGCCCTCGCCGGTGGTCATGTTCTTCAACGAATGAAAGCTGAAGCAGCCGATGTCGCCGATCGTGCCGACCCGGCGGCCCTTGTACGTGGCGCCCGGCGCGTGCGCGCAATCCTCGACCACCGACAGGCCGTACTTGGTGGCGATCGCCATGATCGGATCCATATCGACCGCGCGGCCGCCGTGATGCACTACCCAGATCGACTTGGTCCGTGGGGTGACGAGCGCCTCGACCGAGTCCGGATCGAGGTTGAGGCTGTCGGGGTCGATATCGGCGAACCGGATCGTGCAACCACGCGCCTGAAGCGGCCAGGTGGTGACCCAGAACGTCTGCGGCGTGGTGATCACCTCGTCGCCCGGGCCGAGCTCGAGTACTTGCGCGGCGAGGAAGAGCGCGGTCGTGCAGGAGCTGGTTGCCTGGGCGTGTTTGGCGCCGAGCATCTCAGCGAACCGGCCCTCGAACTCACGGCCGAGCGGCCCCATCGCAAGCGTGTCACGAGTGAGCGCGCTCGTCACCGCCTTGATCTCGTCATCACCGAGCGAGTTGGAGACCCCCGCGTACGGCACCACGAACTGCGTCATTTGCCGATCCCTTCTCAAACGTTCAAGACGACGCTACTGTAAGGTTCAAGACGAGCTGACACAAGAGAAGGAGCACTCGATGAAACTGAAGCTCACCCGCCGCCGCGTGGTGCGGATCGCGGTCCCCACCCTGTTACTGGCACTGGCCGCCGGCTACTCCCAGTACGGCACCGGCCTGACGGATCACCTGAACCGCCAGCCGCCCGTCCCATCCGTCTTCACGGGCAACTGAAGCTCCGCGCCGGCATCATCCGCTCTCACGGGCAACTGAAGCTCCGCCGGGGGCTGGATCACTCGGGGGAATCCAGCTTCCGGCGCCGCACGCCTCGCGGCACTCAGTACCCGCAGCAGCGTTTCAGGGGTCAACCCCTCAGCTGGCCCCTTGACCCCTCGCATGCCGGGGGTCAAGGCACCATTTCAGGGGTTGACCCCTCAGTTGGTCGCTGGGCGCCTCGCGTGCCGGGGGTGACGGGGCCGTTTCAGGGGTTGACCCCTCAGCTGGTGCCTGGACCCCTCGCATGCCGGGGGTCAAGGCACCATGTCAGGGGTTGACCCCTCAGTTTGTCCCTGGGCGCCTCGCATGCCGGGGGTGACGGGGCCGTTTCAGGGGTCAACCCCTCAGTCAGCTCCTGGACCCCTCGCATGCCGGGGGTCAAGGGACCACCTCAGGGGTTGACCCCTGAAACGCCGGTAGGGCACGTGGGGTGTTGGGGCATGCGTGGTGCAGAGGGCGGTGTGGTGGGGGTGAGTGGGGCGGGGTGGGTGTCGTGAACGCGCCGGTGCGGATCGGTGGGCTGTGGTTTGGCGGCGGGTGGTTCGGGTGGGGCTAGCGGGTTACTCGGTCCACCCGGTGGCCGGTGTGGTCGAAGATGTGGAGTTGGGTGGTGTCCAGGGCGAGGTGGACCCGGGTGCCGCGGGGGAGGTCGGTGTCGGCGGGGAGTTCGAGGACCAGGTCGGCGCGGCGGTGGGACGGCGGGCTGATCGGTTCGGCCGGCGGGGGAGTGGCGGGGCGGAGTCGGGAGCGCAGTTTGGCGACGAAGGACGCCGACCGGTCGCGCATCCCCGTACCCGACCAAACCGAATCGCCACCGTCGCCCCGATCCGCCGAACCATCGCCGCCCGAGCCGCGAGCCCTAGAACCATCGCCGCCGGCGCGCCGTCCCGTCGAACGATCGCCGCCCGCGCGCCGGCCCGCTGAACCATCGCTGCCCGTGCGCCGACCGGCCGAACCGTCGCCGCCCGCCCGCCAGCCCCCTGAACCGTCGCCGTCCGCGCGCCGACCCCTAGAATCATCGCCGTCCGCGCGCCGACCCGTCGAATCATCGCCGTCCGCGCGCCGACCCGTCGAACCATCGCCGTCCGCGCGCCGACTCGTCGAACCATCGCCGCCCGTGCGCCGACCCGCCGCACCATCGCTGCCCGTGCGCCGGCCCGTCGAACCATCGCCTGCCGACTGCTGGGCGTGGGCGGGGACGATCCGGCCGACCGTGTCCGGGTCGACGATCTCGATGCCGCACTGGACGAATGCGATCGACTGCTGCCCGTGGAACTCGAAAGCGCGCAGCGTACCGGTCAGTTGATTCGCCGGATCGTCGTCCGTGACCAGCGAGAACGCGCTCGACCGGGCGCCGGCGATCACCCGTGCGCCGTCGTGGTGCCGCAGGATCAGCGACCGCCGGTCGGTGGGGGAAAGCGCGATCGACTGCGTACCGAAATCGAGCGCGACCCGGTGATGAGCGGTGACGTGCACGGTCGCGGCCATCAGGTTGATCCGCGGCGTACCCAGGAACCCGGCCACGAACGCGGTCGCCGGATCGTTGTACACCTGGGTCGGCGTACCGACGTCCTCGATCCGCCCGTCCCGCATCACCGCGATCCGATCGGCCAGCGTGAGCGCCTCGACCTGGTCGTGCGTGACGTAGATCGTGGTCACGTTGAGGTCCCGCGTCATCGCGCCGATTTCCTGGCGCAGCTCCGTACGCATGGTGGCGTCCAGGTTCGACAGCGGTTCGTCGAGCAGGAAGACGTCGGGCCGCCGGACCAGCGCCCGGCCGATCGCGACCCGCTGCCGCTGACCGCCGGACAGGGTGCGCGGCATCCGGTCCAGCACCGAACCGATGCTCAAGACGTCCGCCAGCCCCGCCGCGGTCGAGCTCGCCGCGGCGTCGTCCTGCCCGGCGATCTGCAGCGGGAACATGATGTTCTCTTGGACGGTCCGGTTCGGGTACAGCGCACCGGTCTGGAAGACCATCGCGACGCCGCGGTCCCGGGGCGCGAGCTGGGTTCCGTTGGTACGGCCGAACCACACGTCGCCGGCCGTCACCCGTTCCAGCCCCGCGATCATCCGCAGCAGCGTCGTCTTCCCGCAGCCGGACGGGCCGAGCAGCACGAGGAATTCGCCGTCCGCGATGTCCAGCGAGAGGTCGTCGACGGCCAGGTGTTCACCCTCGAACACCTTGGATACTCCGTCGAGCCGAATCGCCGTCATACAGGATTCTTATCGGAAGACCGGTTCCAGCGGCAAGGACCCGGCTGTAACGAGTCCGCTGGGGGCAGGCCGGGATGATCTTCTGACGTTGCTGACGGCAAATAAGAGGCCGCTGTCTCAGGGTTCGATCAATTTGCGGTCGCCGTTGACGACGGTGGTGAGCACCTTGTCGAGGGTCGGCGTGAGGAGCACGAGGTCGGCGCGGGCACCGACTTCCAGGCGACCGCGGTCGGTGTGGCCGAGGAGGTCGGCCGGGATCGTGGTGGCCATCGCGAGGGCGGTTTCGAGCGGGAGGCCGCCGGGGCCGGTCGCCCAGCGCAGACAGTCGAGCAGGGATGCGCCGCTCCCGGCCAGATAAGGCGTTCCTTGCAGTCGCAGACCGCCATCCGGGGTCACGGTCACCGCGCCGCCAACCGCTGTTTTGTAATCACCCGGCGCGCATCCGGCCAGGGCAGCCGCGTCACTTGTGAGTACGCAACGCCCGGCGCCCTTCGCGCGGACCAACGCCGCGAACGTATCGGGTGGTAGGTGGTGGCCGTCAGCAATCAGCGCCGCGGTCAACCCATCTTCCACCAACTGCGGCCAAATCGGATTCCGATGCCGGTCGATTTGCGCGGGCAGTCCGTTCCCCAAATGAGTACACAATCGCCCACCCGCCGCCGCAAATGCCCGAACTTCCCCACCCGAAGCGAGCGAATGCCCCACCGAGACCACCACTCCCTGATCCGTGAGACGGCGGGTGAAGTCTGGGGCGCCTTGGCGCTCTGGGGCGAGAGTCATGATGGAGATGGCGCCCTCGGCGGCGGTTTGCCAGCGGGTGAACTCGGCGAAGTCGGGGTCGCGGATGACGGCGGGGTCGTGCGCACCGCGGGCGCCTTCTTCGGAGGAAATGTACGGACCTTCGAGGTGCAGTCCCGGCGCTCCGTACGCAACGTCGGGGTCGGCCGCTCTTGCCGCGGCGGCGCGGGTGACAAGGGCGGTCGTGGTCGCGTGGTCGGCGGAGATGATCGTCGGGTACACCGTTGTCACGCCCTGCTGCCGCAGCGCCCGGATCAGCTCGGACAGTTCGCCGGCAGGGCGGTCCGGATCATTCACGTCCAGGCCGCCGTACCCGTTCAGCTGGATGTCGACCAAGCCGGGGATCAGCAGCAGGTCAGGAGCCTCCGGCAGATCGCTGATTTCTTCGATCCCAGCGGCCGAGTAGCGCACCCGTACGCCCCGCCCCGCGGCCGTTCGGCCCTCCAGAACGTCACTCATCCAAAGCCCTCCTCGTACGGTCTGCTGCAGGGTCAACCCAACTGCATCTTGGGACGGACGGCAATACCTGCTAGTTTGCTGCAAACGTTTGTAGCCTATCCCGTCCCGAGGAGTGCACCGTGCCCGACACCAAGATCGAGGACCTGCGGCTCGAGGTCCACGCCGCCACCGCGGACATGGCAGCGGCCGCCGCGGCCCACACCGCCGAGGTACTCACCCGCGCGGTCGCCGAGCGCGGCACCGCCCGCGTCGTGATCGCGACCGGCAACTCGCAGCTCGCCTTCGTCACCGCCCTCGCCGGGCACGACGTGCCGTGGTCCCGGATCACCGTCTTCCACATGGACGAGTACGTCGGCATCGACGCGGAGCACCCGGCGTCCTTCCGGCGCTGGATCCGGGAGCGGATCGCGGCACCGTTCGGCCCGGCGCGGGTCGAGTACATCGACGGCGAAGCACCGGACGTGGCCGCGGAGTGCCTCCGGTACGAGGCGCTGCTCCGGTCCGCACCGATCGACCTGACCTGCATGGGCATCGGCGAGAACGGGCACCTCGCGTTCAACGAACCGGATCAGGCGGATTTCGCGGACGCACGCTGGGTACGCCCGATCACGCTCACCCCGGAATCACTGCACCAGCAGGTCGGCGAGGGTCATTTCCCCGACATCGCCTCGGTACCACCAACCGCCATTTCCCTGACGATCCCGGCGCTGCTCAGTGCACGTACGGTCCAGGTCGTCGCTCCGGAAGAACGGAAGGCGGCCGCCGTACGCAACAC
This sequence comes from Kribbella hippodromi, assembly GCF_039531045.1. Classification (NCBI taxonomy): domain Bacteria; kingdom Bacillati; phylum Actinomycetota; class Actinomycetes; order Propionibacteriales; family Kribbellaceae; genus Kribbella; species Kribbella hippodromi. The sequence continues at coordinate 60,053 of NZ_BAAAPH010000027.1, forward strand.
CCTCACCCTCCCCATCAGCCCCGCCTGCCCGTCAACAATCCTCCGCCAAACCCCCCACGCCACCCTCTACCTGGACGCCCCCTCCGCCAGCACCTCCGAAGACCTCCTCCCCACCACCGCGTAACCCACCCGCCTAGGTTGCCCCCTGAGGTGCAGGGTTGGCCCCCCGGATTTTGAGGGGGCAACCCTGCGTTTGAGGGGTTGGCCCCTCAGGTGGGGGGTTGGGTGGCGAGGAGGGTGGGGAGGTTGATGGGGCGGTGGGTGGTGAAGGATTGGATCAAGGCGTCGCCCATGGTGACGGCGTACGCTGCTTCGGTGCTGGTTGCCATCAAGCCGAGGGTGGTGGATTCCGCGGTCGGGGTGGTGAAGAGGTCGCGGCGCATCAGTGGGTCGGCGCCGCCGTGGCCGCCTTCCTCGGCCTGCACCTCGATGACGCGGGTCGGGCCGAAGAGCTCGGCAACCGTGATGCGATCCGATTCCGAAAGCGTGGTCCCGTCGACGGTGCGCCCGTGGAGTAGGTCGATCGATCCGTTGGTACCGGCGATGCTCAACCGGAAGCCCTCCCACGTACTCGAGAAGTCGATCGAGTACGTCAGCGCCGCGCCGCCGGGATAACGCACCACCGCGCAGTACGTGTCCTCGATGTCGATCTCGTTGTCGTAGATGTAGAGCGGTTCCGGGTACTGGTTCGGGTAGTGCAGCCCGAACAATCCCGTACGCGCATCATCGTCCGGGAAGGTGCCGGAGCCTTGCTGGGCGAGGTAGTACGGGTCCTTGGCGCGCTGTTCGGCGACAGTCAGCTCACCGGTCGGCCGATGCGGGCCGCTGGGGCCGTAGTAGTTCAGGCCGCCGTAGCCGAAGATCTCCTCGGGCGCCTCGCCGATCCACCAGTTGAGCAGGTCAAAGTGGTGCGAGGACTTGTGCACCTGCAGCCCGCCGGAGAGTTCGCGGCGGCGGTTCCAGCGGAGGAAGTAGCTCGCGCCGTGCCGGAGGTCGACGTGGTAGTCCATCACCACGCGCGTGATCCGGCCGATCGTTCCGGCCTGGATGAGCCGCTTCACTTCGCGGTGCGCGGCCGCGTACCGGAGGTTGTGGGTGACGCGGACTGTGCCGGCCGAAGTGCGTTCGGCGGCGAGTACGGCGCTCGCGGCCGCGGCGGTCGTGACCATCGGCTTCTCGGTGATGACGTCCACGTCGCGGGCGAGCGCGCCGAGGATGTACTGCTCGTGGGTGTGATCCGGTGACGTGACGATGACCGCGTCCGGGGTGATCTTCGCGAGCATCTCGTCGTAGTGCGCGACGTCGAAGTACGGGATCGGTGCGCGGCCGAGTCGTTGCAGGGCCTGGTTGAACTCCGCGACCCGGTCCGCGTCGGCGTCGACGATCGCGACCACGTCGGCGTACGCGGAGAGGTCGTCTTCGTCACTGCCGTAGCCGAAGCCGCCGTCGGCGGTGCGGTCGGTCAGGCCGAGGATCGGGAGGACGAAGCTGGCCAGGCCGCGGTTGGACAGGCCGCACACGGCGTACCGGCGGATCGGGGACATCGGGTCTCCTTAGTTGTCGAGCAGCCGGCAGCACGCACTGTCGGCGGCGAACAGGTCCAGACTCTCGAACAGGGTCCGTGCGATCACCCGATGGCCGCGGCCGCTCGGGTGGGTCGGGTCGGCCATCCACTCCGCCGGTGCCCAGCCCTTGCCGGCCGCGGTCCAGTGCGCGAAGTGGTCGACGAGCGTTGCCTTCCGGCGGGTGGCGACGGTTCGGATGGCTTCTGCGTACGCGGGGAGGTGGTCGCCGAGGTTGTAGCGGCTGGTCCTCAGTACGGCGGTGGGTGTCTGCGCTACGACTAGTGCGCCGGTGTCTTGGAGGGTGGCCAGCAAAGTGTCGTACTGGTCGGCGAACTTGGTTAGGCCGTCCGGACCGGCTTTTGCGTCGTTGGTGCCGACGCCGATCAGGACGAGGGTGGGGGATTGGGCTAGGGCTGGTTCCAGTCGGCCGAGGGTGTCGGGGGTGGTGGCGCCGGAGACGGCCCAGCGGACGAAGGAGTCGGTGGTGCGGTTCAGCTCGTACCTGACTCGTTCCTCGAGGAGCTGTACGTAGTCGCGCTCGGCGCCGGTCCAGTGCGCGCCCTGCGCGATGCTGTCGCCGATCGTCGCCCAACGGATCGGTTCGTCGGACTGCACGGCGGCCGTTACGGCCGTACTCCCGGTCCTGTTCGCCATGACGGACACGATAGCAACATTCTCTGCTATTGCGACAAACGTTTGCAGTCCGTATTGTCCAGCGCACCGCCTCCGTTGCAGAGGAGTCCGCCCGTGAACAATCAGCCTTTCGACCGACCTTCCGAGCGACCTTCCGGCCAGCCCTTCGACCAGCCTTTCGGCCGGTCTGGTGCCGGTGGTTCGGGAATCACTCGCCGCGGTTTGCTTGCCGGTACGGCTGCCGCCGTGCTGGCCGCAGGTACGGCAGCAGAGGCGAATGCCCTGCCGCCAACGACAACCGCCCGCGCCGGCCTCGCCGCTCGCACCGACCTCACCGCTCGCTCCGACCTCACTGGACGCACCGACCTCACTGGTCTGACTCTGCCGGACCCGCCCGCGGCCGGGATCGCTCGCGGTCAGGTCTTCGACAATGCCATCCCGGACCGTTCGGTGTACGCCGGCCTGGTGTCGTTCGTCTGGGGCGCGTCGAGTCTGGCGCAACCGGCCGGCGCGGTCCCGTCGGCGTACATGCCGGCCTTCCGTGACTTCGACAAGACGCACACACTCGCCTGGTACGAGGCCAATCACCCGGACTGGATCGTTTACACGGCCAACACCCCGGACCGTTCGGCGGTGGCGTGGGAGTTCAACAACCAGACGTACGTCCCGATCGATTTCCAGAACCCGGATGTACGGACCTTCTACTGGGACTCGTTCGTCCAGCCGAAGATCGACGCCGGATACCCGATCATTGCCTTTGACAACATTGGCACGTTCAACGGTTATGGGAACGCCGGGCACTACCGGGGCTCGCAGTGGGTCCAGCAGTACATCGGTGGTTCCGCCGGGCGGGTCGACTCCGCGTGGTCGACCGCAGTACTGGACTGGATGTCGTACTTGTCCCAGCGGTTGCACGCCGCCGGTATCGGGATGGCCGCGAACATCACCTGGAACGCTTCGGTTCAGCTCGCCGACATGCTGCAGGCAGTCAGCTTGGTCGATGTGTACGTCGACGAGCAGGGCTTCACCGCGCATCGGCCGGGGAACTACAACGACGCCGCGTGGGACGACAAGTACAACTTCACCCGGCAGATCGCCGGCCAGACGCTGCATCTGGCGATCAACCAGACCACCGAAGACACGCTCGCGAACGCTACCCAGGCGCAGATCGACTGGGCGGTGGCGAACTATCTGCTGTACCGCGAGCAGAAGAGCATGTTGACAATCTGCGGCGTCGGCGAATACCACGTCTTTGTCGATTGTCAACAATTGCACACCAATATCGGTGCGCCGTCCGCCGCGCCGGTGCTGGATGCGTCCGGCGCTTACACCCGGCGGTACCAGCGGGGGATGACGTTGGTGAACAAGTCCGCCTCGGCGACGGCTGTGGTCACGTTGCCCGCCGGGACGTTCACGGACCTGCACGGCAACACGGTCTCAGGCCAGCTGTCGCTACCGCCCAACTCCGGCAGCGTGCTGGCGAACTGATGCCTGCTGGCCAACTGATGCCTGCTGGCCAACTGATGTGTGCTGGCCAACTGATGTGTGCTGGCCAACTGATGTGTGCTGGCCAACTGATGTGTGCCT